>PLXX01000077.1 GCA_003153275.1 Nitrospiraceae bacterium
TTGCGACTATCAGTGAGGAACTCGGAGGCAAGGCGGTTTTTATTGCTGACGGGCACCACCGGTATGAAACGGCAATTGAATATCAGAAAGAGATGAGGGAAAAAGAGGGCAATCCCGATGGGCCGCGACCATACGATTATGTGCTGATGTTTCTGGCAAACATGTCTGATGAAGGCCTTACCATACTGCCTACCCACAGGCTTGTCAGAGGTGTGCCTGAAAACGCGCTCGAGTTGCTTGCATCTGATTTCGATGTGGAGGAGATAGGGGAGTGCTGTGATATTGCAGGGGTGATAGCCGGCAGGCGTGATGTCTTCGGATTTTACAGGGGCGGCAGCATATGGTATAAGCTGAGCTATCGCGGTGAAGGGGTGCCGGGTGTCCAGAAAGCGCTCAAGTATCTTGATGTGACAGTTCTTCATGAGCTGATATTCAATAAACTATTGAAGGTCCATGACATCGCCTATGAGATGGAGGTTGGACGGTGCCTTCAGCTGGTAAAGTCGGGCGAGTTCAGTGCGGTCTTCTTTTTGAACCCGACACAGGTTGAGGATGTCGAACACGTGGCGATTGCGTCGCTGAGGATGCCACCCAAATCGACCTATTTTTATCCGAAGCTTATGACCGGAATGGTATTGAACGTTTTTAAATATTCTTTCTAATCGGAGGTTCTTATGGCAGTGCGAGTAGCAATTAATGGTTTTGGACGTATCGGCAGAAATTTCCTAAGGACGAGCAATGGCGTGAAGGACTTCGAGATCGTCGCGATCAACGATCTGACCGATGCCCCGACCCTGGCACATCTCCTGAAATACGACTCGGTGCACGGGACTTTTTGCGCAGAGGTAACGACAAAAGACAGCAGCCTGTTCGTTGACGGGAAGGAGATCAGAATTTCCTCGGAGAAATCTCCGGAGAACCTGCCGTGGAAGGTCATCGGCGTTGATGTAGTTATCGAATCAACCGGGCTCTTCACTGAAAGGGAAAAGGCCGCAAAACATCTCGACGCCGGCGCAAAGTGGGTCGTTATCTCCGCGCCTGCTAAAGACCCTGATGTTACCGTCTGCCTCGGTATCAACGAGGAGACGCTCGATCCGGCAAAGCATAAAATCATCTCAAACGCCTCCTGCACGACGAACTGCCTCGCCCCTATTGCAAAGGTGCTCCACAAGGAGTTTGGGCTTGTCAAAGGGTTGATGACGACCATCCATTCCTATACGAACGACCAGCGGATTCTCGATCTTCCGCACAAGGACCTCAGGCGGGCCAGGGCCGCGGCGATCTCGATGATCCCTTCAACGACCGGCGCGGCAAAGGCGATCGGATTGGTCCTTCCTGAGCTGAAGGGGAAGCTTGACGGTTTTTCGATGAGAGTGACGACCCCGAATGTCTCAGTGGTTGACCTTGTGGCAGAGCTCCAGCGAGACGTGACTGCAGACGAGGTCAATGCCGTCATGAAAAAATGGGCTGACGGTCCGATGAAGGGTATTCTGCAGTATTGCGATGTGCCGCTCGTATCGATTGATTTCAACGGGAATCCCCATTCTTCGATTTTTGATGCCACCCTGACGAAGGTCATGGAGGGCAGGATGGTGAAGGTTATTTCCTGGTATGACAATGAGTGGGGGTACAGCACAAGGCTGAGAGACCTTATTTCTCATATCATAAAGAAAAGAGGATAAGTAATGCCCAAGAAAAAGAGTGCAGGGGCGACGATGGCGGTCAAGGATGTCCTGAGCAAACTGGCGATCGATGAGCTGCATTTCAAGGGCAAACGGGTCTTCATCCGCGCTGATTTTAATGTGCCGCTTGATGATAGCCTGCATATAACAGACGACGGGAGGATCCGGTCGACGTTGCCGACGATCAACTACGCGATCGATGAAGGGGCAAAGGTGATACTCGCCTCCCATCTCGGAAGGCCGAAGGGGAAGTCCGATCCGCGCTACAGTCTGGCCCCGGTGGCAAAGAGGCTCCAGCGTCTTTTGGATAAGGACGTGGTCTTTGCGCCTGACTGCATTGGAACCCAGGTCGAAGGTCTTGTGGCGAAGATGAAAGAAGGCGATGTCCTCCTCCTTGAGAACCTCAGGTTTCATACCGGGGAAGAGAACAACGACGAGGAGTTTTCGCGTGGTCTGGCGAAGCTCGCAGATTTTTATGTGAACGATGCATTTGGCGCTGCACATCGGTCGCATGCCTCGACTGTCGGCATTACAAAGTTCCTGCCGTCTGCCGCAGGCTTCCTGATGAGGAAGGAGATCGAGTATCTGAAGGGCGCGGTTGAACATGCCGTCCGTCCTTTTGCCGCAATCCTCGGCGGGGCGAAGGTCTCCGGCAAGATCGGGGTGCTTGAGCATCTTGACGGTAAAGTCGACAAGGTTCTGGTCGGCGGAGGCATGGCGTTCACTTTTATTAAGTCGATGGGGTATGAGGTCGGAGATTCACTCGTCGAGACAGAGATGCTGGAGACGGCGCAAAGGATCCGGAAAAAACTGAAAAGCGAGGGTGTAAAGTTTTATCTCCCTGTCGATTGTGTTATTGCCCAGTCTCTTGAGCCCGGCTCGGAGACCAAGATTGTACCAACCATGGAGATCCCGAAGGGATGGCGGGCGCTCGATATTGGTCCGGCAACGGTCAAGCTCTTTTCCGAGGCTCTTGCCAATTGCAAAACGATCCTCTGGAACGGTCCGATGGGTATATTCGAAATCGACGCCTTTTCGAGGGGCACATACTCGATAGCAAATGCGGTTGCCGATGCCTATGCGCTCACAATTGTTGGTGGAGGCGACACGGACCTTGCCGTGCACAGGGCAGGTGTTTCAAGCGCACTTTCATTCATCTCAACAGGAGGCGGGGCCTCTCTTCAGCTTCTTGAAGGTAAGGAGCTTCCGGGTATCGCAGCGCTGACCGACAGAAAGCCGGAGAAATAGCAGGCAGTCCGGCCAAGTCGGAAATGGCCGAAATAATAGGCGAAGACCAATAACAAGGTCATATCCTGATTTATGCTGAATCAGGGTATGACCTTGTTTAACTGGTACTCGACTATCCCCGACGCTCCTGCCTTCTTAAGCTTTGGGATCAGGTCGCAGATTAGCTCTTCGTCAATCACTACGTCGAGGTCATACCACTCTGCATCAGAGAGCGTCGAGATTGTCGGTGAGTGCATGGACGGAAGCAGGCTCATGACACGCTTGAGATCTTTTTTTGAGACATTCATTTTCAGGCCGACCTTCTCCTCGGCGGCCAGAGCGCCCTGCAGCAGCATGACAATATTTTCCATCTTCTGGCGTTTCCATTTGTCCTGCCAGATCTTTTTGTTTGCAATGAATCGCGTGCTGGACTGGAGGATCGTCTCAATAATGCGGAGATTATTCGCTCGCAGGGAATTTCCGGTTTCGGTCAGTTCGACGATCGCATCGGCAAGGTGTGGCGGCTTGACCTCGGTCGCCCCCCAGGAGAAGTCTATCTCAGCCTTTATATTTCTGGCCTTGAGGTAGCGCTTGGTAAACCCGACAAGCTCTGTTGCGATCCGCTTGCCTTTGAGGTCCTTCAGTGTCTTGATCTTGGAGTCGTTGGGCACAGCCACGACCCATCTTACCGGCCTGAGCCCCTCTTTTGCATAGTTCAGCTCTGCAACCTCTTTGACGTCGGCCCCCTGTTCCATGATCCAGTCATAGCCGGTGAGGCCGCAGTCGAGTACCCCACTCTCAACATATCTCGCCATCTCCTGTGCCCGGATAAGCATCGATGATATTTCAGTGTCGGTAAAGACAGGGTAATACGAACGGCTTGAGACCGAGATATGGTAGCCGGCCTTCCTGAAGAGCTTCAGCGTTGATTCCTGTAGGCTGCCCTTCGGCAATCCGATTTTGAGTATTTTCTGTGTTGATTTCATGTATCGTTCCTTCCCGCTATGATGTTGTCTGTTTGTTGATCAGTCTGTTCCTTCTGATCCTGATCGTGTTGGCATGGGCCTCGAGCCCCTCGATGTCGGCTATGGTCTCTACCACGCTGGCGAGTTTCATAAAACCCTTTTTGGTGAAGCCGACAAGGCTCGATCGCTTGTAGAAGTCATAAACGCCCAGTGGCGAGAAGAACCGTGCCGTACCGCCGGTCGGCAGTGTATGATTCGGCCCAGCGGCATAGTCGCCCAGGGCCTCCGGCGTCCAGGGACCGAGGAATATCGCCCCGGCATTCTCTATGGCAGGCAGCAGGTCCATCGGTGATTCAGTCATCACCTCAAGATGCTCGGGTGCGATCTGATTCGAAAGCTCTACCGCCTGATGCAGGCTGCGTGTGACGATAATCGCACCATAGGCAACTAACGATTTTTCCGCAATCTTCCGCCTGGTAAGTGTTGCCAGTTGTCTTCTCAGTTCAGCGGCAACACGCTTGGCCAACGAGATCGAATCAGTAAGCAGCACTGCCGAAGCCAGTTCGTCATGCTCCGCCTGGCTGAGGAGGTCCGCTGCGATAAAAGCAGCATTCGCGGAATTGTCGGCGACGACCAGGATCTCGCTCGGACCCGCAATCATATCAATATCAACGATGCCGAAGACGATCCTCTTTGCTGCTGCAACGTAGATGTTTCCGGGTCCGACAATCTTGTCGACCCTCTTTATGGAGTCAGTTCCGTATGCCATCGCGCCAACCGCTTGAGCGCCGCCGACAGCATAGACCTCCTTTACGTCAAGCATTTTTATAGCAGCCATGACATAAGGGTTGACTTCTCCGCCGGAGAAAGGCACACAGAGGGCAATCTCTTTGACCCCTGCAACCTGTGCAGGAATCACATTCATTAGTACGGTGGAAGGGTAGGCGGCCTTGCCTCCCGGTACATACACGCCGACTCTCCGTATCGGCCTGATAGCCTGCCCGAGGATAGTGTCGTTGTCGGCGGTTGTCCATGTCTCCTCAACTTGCAGCTCGTGGTACCGCCTGATCCGCTTTTCCGCAACCTCGAACGCCCTGATAACATCAGGCGCAGCCTTATTTGCTGCACTGGTGATCTCGCCGGGGGTCAGTTTCAGTTTTGTCGCCCCCTTGAAATCGAACTTCCGCGTATACTTGAGGACCGCCTGATCGCCTTTTTTTTCTACATCTTTCAGAATATCCCTGACTGTTTTTTCAATGTCATCGCTGACTCCGGCACCACGCTGCTTGAGCGTTTCCAGAAACGCAGTGAGATCCTTTTTGTTTTTTATCAAACGCATGTTTTTAATTCTATGAAAAAAGTGTGCAATTATGCAAGAGTGATAACCCTGTTTTGTATCAGTTTTTTTCAAGATGCAGTATTTTACGCTTGCAGTGAGTGAAAAAATTCTGTATTATCAAGAGGTAACACCAATGGGAGTGCATAGGGTTCTGGTGTCCCTCCCGGCCTTCAAAGCCGGCGTTTCCTGCCAAAAGCGGGAAGGGTGGGTTCGATTCCCACACGCTCCCGCCATACTTTTGTTTAATATCAATAAGTTATATTGGAGGAACTGTTTGAAAAACCTTCCGCAAACCTTCCGTGAAGCATGAATATTGACCTCTCATTGATGGGTTCCATTTGAAGTGTTCATGAATGCGCCCTGCCTTTGAAGTTGGGGATCGGGGAAAAGTCGAGGGGTCCCATAAAGCCTTGCTTTAAGGCTTTATGGGTGCGAGATAGGGGCGCATGAAAGTTTTGGGTACTTCCTGTATATCACACAATATTAGAATCAATTAAGATCGCGTGTTTCAACTGGTAATGCTGTTTCTGATTTTCTATATTATCTAAACTAGATTTTTTCATTGACCCATCATAGGTACTTATGCTAAACGTATGTCAGACAAGGGAGCCTTGAAGATGAGATCAAAGCTTCATATTGAAAATCTACTTTGGGAGGATAAATGCAAATTAAGATTTCTCTCTCGGCATTACTTTTGTTGATTGTTCTGTCATGTCCTGTTTATGCGCAGACCTGGACAAATGTTTCCCCTTCATGGACTGCTGCTAATGTATATGCGGAGAGCATGGCCGTGTACGGGGGCAATCTCTATGTGGGAACGGAGTATACTGGACCGGCCGACACAGCACAGGTATGGCAGTATAATGGGACAACCTGGACAAATGTTTCCCCTTCATGGGCTACTGGTAACTACTCTGCGGAGAGCATGGCCGTGTACGGAGGCAATCTCTATGTGGGAACGGGTCACTATAGTGGACCGGCACAGGTATGGCAGTATAATGGGACAACCTGGACAAATGTTTCCCCTTCATGGACTGCTACTAACGACTCTGCGCAGACCATGACCGTGTACGGAGGCAATCTCTATGTGGGAATGGGTAATACTTATTATCTACCGGCACAGGTATGGCAGTATAATGGGACAACCTGGACAAATGTTTCCCCTTCATGGGATGCTACTAATGCATATGCTTTGAGCATGGCCGTGTACGGAGACAATCTCTATGTGGGAACACGTAAATATGGCGGACCGGCACAGGTATGGCAGTTGTTTGTGCAGCCCACAACAGCCACCGCGGTTTCTACTATGACCGAATGGGGGATGATTGTCTTTGCCCTGCTTGCGGGTCTAAGTTCGGCGTATTATCTGCGGAGAAAGAAAAGAGTAGGCAGTTCGAGCATAATCTGATAGATAAGATCATGAAGGGCGAGGTTCAATTTCTCGCCCTTTTGCCCTTCGATGTTTGGGTAGTAATATCAATCCCCAACTCTTTCATTGCGGTGATTGCTTTTAGATGCACTATCCCAGTTGGATTAACGCCAGCACTGAAGGGAACAATAACATCTTTCCCATATTCCGTTGCAATCCTTCAGCCATCTGGCTCCTGCAAGTATTTCCATTGCAGAGAAACATTACGTTGAACATTTCGACACCTCCCTGCATTCACAAGAGGAAGGGAGTGCTTTAGCAGCCTTGCTTTTAATCCACATATCAAGCCTCTTTCTATCTTCATCTATGGCTTTATCTGTGAGCTTTTCAACTAAAGACAGCACAAGAAATCTCCTGAACATATCGGATTCATCTATTCGGTAATGAATCCATCTCCCTTGCTTCCTGTCTTTAATAAGCCCTGCCTCTTTCAATACGTTCAGATGGAAGGATATCTTGGGTTGGCTGGTTTCTAATGCTGCAACAATGTCACAGACGCATAGCTCTCCCTGTTGCAGCAGTTTCAGCACTCTCAAGCGTGTTTCTTCGGAGAGGGCTTTGAGTATATTAAGAACCTCTTCCATGTTCATGCGGATTCCTTCAACAGTAACTTAACCTTGTTTATGTCAGGGAGAGGTTTGCCAGAATGCTTCAGCTTCCCGTTGACCACAAGCCCTGGGGTGGACATGGTGTATTTCATGATTTCCTGTATTTCAGATACCTTTTCGACCTTTGCATCTATGCCAAGTTCTTTTAGGGCAATCTTAACCAGCTCCTCCAGCTTATGACAGTTTGCACAGCCAGGACCCAAAACTTTAATCTCCATATCAGCCTCCTACAAAATTGCGTTGAACAGATATCCAACGATAATAATTCCTACCGTCACAATGCCGAAGAAGGTGAGGATGAGAGGCATCTTCAGCACATTCTTGAGAATTACAGCCTCTGGAAATGAGATTGCGGTAACCGACATCATAAAAGCCAGCACCGTACCCATCGCCATTCCTTTTTCTACAAGGGCTTGGACAACAGGTATCATGCCAGCAGCGTTACTATAAAGCGGTATACCTATCAGAACTGCTACCAGAACTGCAAGCGGATTATCACGTCCTGCATATTTGACCACTAATTCAGTCGGGATATACCCATGCACAATTCCTCCTAACCCAATACCTATGATTACGTAGGGGTAAATCTTCTTTAGAAGGTCAACAGTGTAGTCCCTCGCATATTCTACTTTCTCACGGAAGCTTGTCTGCACAATCTCCATGTTTCCCACCTTTGTTTCCCATACGTAATCTTGCACATATTTTTCCATCTTAAACCTGCCTATAACGATGCCCGAAGCAATTGCCAACAGAACTCCTGTGCCTGTGTATATCAGGGCGATTTTCCAGCCAAAGAGACCCCAGAGCATTATCAGTGCTATTTCATTAACCATCGGGGAAGAGATGAGAAAGGAAAATGTGACCCCAAGAGGTATCCCCGCCTCCACGAAACCGATAAAGAGAGGGACTGCCGAACAGGAACAGAATGGGGTGATAATGCCGAGCAGGGCTGCCATCACGTTACCGATGTATTCCCTTTTATGAGACAGTATCCGTTTAGTTTTTTCGGGTGGGAAGTATGCCCTGATGATTGCAACCATAAAGACAATAGTCGTGAGCAGCAGAAATATCTTGAGAGTATCGTAAATAAAGAAATTAAGGGCATCCCCTAAATGGCTGGTCGGCTCCAGTTTCAGCAGCGTATAGGTAATGTAGTCGGCAAATTTCTTAAGCATGGGTTAATGCCTCCAAGCTGATTGAGTATCTATTAGCATATAAACAGCAGTTTATATGCATGTCAACAAATAAAGAAGTAAAATATATATGAAGCTATAGATTTCAGCATTAATTGTCCATGCCTTTTCTTATATATAATCAGAGGTTGATATATAAGTCAATGGATGTAGCAAATTTAAAAGGAATAGGGGTCCAGAAATTCCCCCCTATTTATATAACTGCAGACACATTGTTGCATTGTTACGATATAATAGATGTATCTATAAATTTGGAGGTTACTAAGGAGGAGTGGAGAGAGCCGTCAGAACATTGGTGGGTCTGGGAATAATTTCCTTGGCGTTTGTAGGTCCGAAGACTCCTTGGGCATATCTGGGAATAGTTCCCGTGCTGACAGGACTTATAGGGTGGCGTCCACCTTACGCCATTTTCGGTTTCTCTACCTGTAAAAACTGCAAATAATTGAAGGAGGAGTTTATAGTGAAAAATGTAGCTGTTATTGGTTGTGGTGCGTATCAGGACAGTGGGTACGGATGTCCTGGGGAATGGAGATGTCTGAAAGCAGCAGCACTTGGTGAAGGCAATTATGAGGAAAAATCCAACGTAATCGCTTTCTTTACCTGTGAATGCCCTGGGCGCACAGTTATCCCAAATATCGGAATGTCAATGAAGCTGTCAGAGATAAAGCCCGATGTTATCCATCTGAGTTCCTGCATGGCAAAATCTAAGCCAGGATGTCCTTATACCAGTCCTGAAGACCTTGCCAAGATGATTACCGAGAAGACAGGTATCAAGGTTATCTTGGGAACTCACGATTATCACTAAGATATAGGAATAATGGCGGTGGAAAAGATTTGTTACTGTTTCGGATATACTGATTCCGATATTGAGGCTGATGTTATAGACCATAACGGAGAATCAACTATCCTGAAGAGGATAAAGGCTGAAAAACAGAAAGGTGCCTGCCGATGCCCTGAAACCCATCCCCTTGGTAAATGATGCCTTGGGGATGTCCACCGTGTTGTGGACAGGGTGAAGAAAACGATGAACACTAAGTAAAGATAGCGGAGAAACATGATTGACTATAGTTCGATGAGTAAGGCTGAACTTGAATCAAACCTTAAAAAGCTAAAAAACGATTTTGAAGACCTTGAAGAGACAATCACCTTCAACCTTGCGAATTCAAGTTCCCATATCGGAGGCGGTCAGGTCAGGAAAGATATGGATTGCCTTGAAGAGCTGAAGGCAGAGATATGTCAGATTGAGAATATTCTGTCGGGAATGGATAACTGTTAGCACTGACAAGAGAGACCCCCAGGAGCAGAGAATTCTTGGTGTCCTAACCCCGGGCATTTAACTGCTCATGCATCATAAATCCTGTCTATCTTTGTTCTCCTGATTCTTCATCTCAACTTCTTCTGCCCTGAGAGGACAGACTCTGTTCTTAAAGAACTCGTAATACAACAGCGGCACTGCAATCAATGTCAGCAGCGTAGCGGCAATAGCTCCGAACATCATGGCAATAGCTAATCCCTGAAATATCGGATCAAATAGCATCACAAACGATCCGACTACAACAGCAGCAGCAGTAAGGGCTATGGGCCTGAATCGAACAGCACCTGCCCTCAGCAATGCTTCTTTAAGCTTACCGCAGTCCCTCCATTCCATCTGGACAAAATCAATCAGCAGGATAGAATTCCTTACAATGATACCAGCAAGGGCAATAAATCCAATCATTGAGGTTGCCGTGAAAAATGCCCCGAGCATCCAGTGGCCGGGGAGTATTCCAACAAGCGTTAGAGGTATCGGGGCCATGATTATCAGTGGCGTAACAAAATTCCTGAACCACGCAACTACCAAAATATAGATAAGGACTAGAACCGCCGCAAAGGCTATGCCCAAATCACGAAAGACCTCATAGGTTATATGCCATTCTCCGTCCCACTTCATCGCATAGGTATTTTCAAGCCATGGCTGCTCTGAGTAATATTGACGAAGTTCATACCCCTCTGCAAGTTTCAGGTCCTTGATCTTGTCCTTCATCTTAAGAATCGCATAGGCAGGGCTCTCCGCAGAGCCGGCAACATCTCCAATAACATAGACAACCCTTTTGAGATTCTTATGATAGATCGTTTTGTCTTCAACTCCTTCATGTACCTTTGCCAGTTCGGACAACGGTATCAGCGATCCGGATGGCGAGGGAACAGTAACTTCCTTCAATGATTCAATTCCTGAGCGTGACTGAATCGGCAGACGCAGGGATATCTCGACCGGCTCCTTCTCTTTTTCAAAATGGACTAATCCAGCAGTCAAACCTGACAGGGCAATCCTAAGGCTTTGAGAAACTGCCTCCGTTGTTATGCCGTTTTGGGCTGCCTTCTCCCGATCAACCTCAAAGGATAGTTTCTTCTGATCGTCTTCGACATACCAATCAACATCGACAACACCGTCTGTCTGTTGGAATATTTTTTTGATATCAGCAGCTATTTCTGTCTGACGCTTCACGTCAGGGCCATAGACCTCTGCAACAAGCGTGCTGAGCACAGGAGGTCCGGGAGGGATCTCCGCTACCTTTATCCTGGCATTATACCGATCGGCTATTTTCTTCAGCTCCTGACGTATTCTTTTGGCAATATCGTGGCTCTGCTCCTTGCGCAGGTCTTTGTTCACAAAATTCACCTGCACGTCAACCACATTGCTGCCTGACCTTAAGAAGTAATGTCGCACCAATCCATTAAAGTTATACGGTGCAGCAGTCCCTATATAGGACTGATAATCTGTCACTTCAGGAACTGTTTTTAGATACTCACCAAGTTCGCGCGCCATTGCAGCGCTTTCCTCAAGCGTGACGCCCTCCGGCAGATCAGCGATTACCTGTAATTCGCTTTTGTTGTCAAACGGAAGCATTTTGAGCTTCACACCCTTAAGCGGTATCAGCAGCAAGGACAAACCAAGCAGCAGCAGAACAGCAGTTAGGGCTATCAGCCTTTTCTTCTTATTGTCGATCATCGGCCCGAGTACCTTTTCATAGATCTTCAACATCCTGCTGCTCTCTTCTTCATGCCCTGAGGACTTCACATTTTTTAATACCTTGTAGCTCATCCAGGGACTGACGATAAAGGCGATCAGCAGTGAAAAGATCATCGCCGCCGAGGCGCCTACCGGTATCGGCCTCATATACGGTCCCATAAGTCCGCTCACAAAGGCCATCGGAAGCAGTGCTGCAATAACCGCAAAAGTAGCCAGAATAGTCGGATTGCCAACCTCATCGACAGCAAGCGCAGCAGTCAGCGGATCGATTTTATGCATTTTGAAGTGGCGATGTATATTCTCGACCACAACAATCGCATCATCAACCAGTATTCCGATTGAGAAGATAAGGGCAAACAGAGTGACCCGGTTAAGGGTGTATCCGTAAAGATAATTGATAAGCAGAGTCAACGCCAGGGTGACCGGCACCGCAACGGCAACAACAATTGCTTCTCTCCAGCCAAGCGTCAGCGCTACCAGGAATATAACTGATATAGAGGCAATAAGGAGATGCTCAAGCAGTTCATCTGACTTCTCTTTGGCCGTCTCTCCATAGTTTCTGGTCGTAGTAATTTCAACATCGGAAGGAATCATCTTCCCTCTGAGCGCCTCAATCTTGCTTATCGCTTCATGGGCAACAACGCTGGCATTCGCGCCCTTCTTTTTCGAAATCGTTAGCGTAACAGCTTCATACTGGCCTGATTTCCGGAAACCGTCCCTGATGCTCTTGCTCTCTGACGCCGGCCCAAGCCCCATAAACACATAACTGGAGGGCTCCGCAGGGCCGTCTTTGATCATAGCTACATCCCGGAGATAGACCGGCTTCCCGTTTGCTAGATTGACAACAAGATTGCCGACTTCATCAGCGTTTCTGAGAAAAGCTCCGGTGGTAACAAGATATTCCTGATTACCAGACGAAAACGCCCCTGAGGGAAGCATAAAATTAGCCTTCTGAAGGGTTCCCATCAACTGAAACGCCGAAATATTATAGGCCCTTAGCCGGGCAGGGTCGAGCTGCACCCGCACCTGACGATGCTGCCCCCCGATGACAGTAGTCTCCGAGACATCCTTCTCCTTTTTCACCTCATCAGAGAGTTCCTGCCCTATGCGTCTGAGCTCATAACCACTATATTTATCGCTCCATAGCGTGACGGTTGTTATCGGCACATCATCGATCGACTTAGCCTTNNTCTCCATGTCTTCGCCAACATAGAATCGTACAATCGTAAGATTCATCCCCGGCTTTACAATAGAATAGACGTACTCGACTCCTTTGATCTCCCAGAGATATTTTTCCATAGGCCGGGTTACACGCTCTTCAACCTCTTTGGCAGAGGCCCCCGGATACTGGACCATCACGTCGATCATCGGCACTACAATCTGAGGCTCTTCCTCCCGCGGGGTCACGATTACGGCAAAGACACCCAGAAGAAGTGATGCAAAGACGATAAGCGGTGTCAGCTTCGATGTTATAAAGGCCTTTGCTATCTTGCCTGATATACCCATTCCGTTCATATGATTACCTTTATGAAATGCCCTTATTGTTTAGAAGCAGCAATGCCGCCATCGATTGCCCGCTCAACCCCGGAGATAATAACCTTATCTCCGACATGCAGACCTGAGAGTATCTCAACCTTGTCTCCATGGATTTTTCCGGTCCTGACCAGTCTATATGTAATGATATTGGAGGCATCCACTGTATAGATACCGGTCAACTGCCCCTTCTCAACTATTGCACCCTTCGGCACTGCGAGTATATCTTTTTTTCCGATTGGAATCGAAACCTTTGCAGATAGGCCGGATCTAAGTGCGGCATCTTTCAATGCAATCTTCACCAGAAAACTTCTGCTCATTGGATCAATCGCCTGGACAACGTCGGTGACCACTCCTGTAATCTCCTTGCTCAGAGATTCGATAAAAACTTTTACTTCCATTCCCGGCCTTATCTTTGCTGATAGCTTTTCATCGGCATTGATTTCCAAGCGATATGCCGAAATGTCCTCAACCGTTATCAGAGGCATACCCGGAACCGCCATACTCCCTACCTCAGCCTTCTTCTCAGTTACGACACCTGACACAGGGGATTTAACACTTGAAAAACCATGAAAGACCTTCGCCTCATTCAACCCTGCCTCAACACGTTTAACTGCGGCTGTTGCCCTGTCGTAATCAAGATCAGCCACCTTCTTCTGCGTCTCGATCTGGTCTAGCTCCTGTTTTGACAAGGCCTTTTCATCGTATATTTTCTTGTATCTCTGGTAGGTAATCTCTCTAAGACGCTTATTCTCCTGGGCTGCTTCAGCACCTTTTTGTGCCTCGAGATACCCCTCCTGGGCTCCTCTGACCTTCTGGACAACATCACTGTCGTCAATAGTTAGCAGAACCTGACCCGCTCCAACTCTTTCACCTTCCTTAACCTTCAAGGACGTTATTGTTCCCATAAGCCTGCTAGAAACCATGCTGACGGTTTTGGCCTTTACGGTGCCGGAGGTCTCATAATATTCATCAAGCGGTGCGGCGGTAACTGATTCAATTGCCACCCCGGTCACCTGTTCGCGCTTCACTTCTTTTACCCCGGGACTAACTTTCTCTTTGCATCCCGTCAATACTGCAGCTGCCATTATCACGATTGTCAGCGTAATGATCATCTTCTTCATGCGCTCATTCCTCCTATTGTTCCATTCCAAGTTCTTTTAAGATTATGCCGCTCTGAAACCATAGATTAGCAACTGCATTTTTATATGCTGATTCTTTCTCTATAACACCTGCCCTCGATCCGTCGAGCCCGGCCTGCATATCTAGCAGCTCAATCATCGGGGAGAGTGAATTTTCATAGCGCACCTTGACAATTCTGAGGCCCTCTTCAGCCGACAGAAGTGCGGCTTTTGAAAGAGCCAAGCTGTCCTTTGCCTCTCCAACTCCAAGGTATGCGTCATAGATATTAAAAGCAATCTCCTTTTTCAGTCCGCTTAGATACTCCTGAGCCTCTGCACTCTTGTACTTTGCCTTTTGGCGTTCGTGCTCTCTTTTCGTTCCGTCGAAAATCTCCCATTTCAGAAAGGCCATCATTTGCCAACTGTCTCCCTCTGAGCCGAAGGGCTTTCTGTGATCATTCATCTGGTATCCGGCTCCGATTCCTATGACCGGCAGATATCCGGCATCAGCCATCTTCAGCATGTTTCCAGCATTGTTAGCCCTGGTTTCCATGGCCTTGAGGTCCTTTCGTAAGGATGAAGCTCCGTAATAATGCTCTATTGCCTTTACTTCAACCTCACCGGTTTCGGGTAGGATATCGAGCGACTCTTCAAGTCCGAGCATCAGGCCAAGTGCGCGCTTTGCGGTCTCTCTGTTCTTAATAGCGGCCACATGCCGTTCTGATGCCATTGATACTGCTACCTTTGCCCTCAGCAGGTCGGAATATATACCAGTACCTTCATTGTATCGAACCTCTGCAACAGTTAGGTGTGCCTTTGCATCTTCTATTCCCTTTTCAGCTGCATTTCCATAGCCTGTGGCTGTTGCAATGCCAAGATATGTCTTATAAACTTTCAAAGCCACATCTTCTCTTTTTCGGTCGAATTCACTGTTCCTGGCTTTTGCCTCCTGCTTGGCCATATCTATTCCTATATACGCTTTGGGAGCAAAGAGAGGTTGTTCAAAGGAGAGTGTACTCTGAAAATCGCTTGTAGGACCTGGGTTATTAAAGGTATCAGGAGCGCCCATCAGATCTGCTGCCGAGAATCTTTCTTGATTCATCTTAAAGGAAAAAGCATAACCAGGGGTGGCAGTGCGCATAAACCGCTCTTCGAGGTTTATTTTCGGCAGCAAATAACTCTGCGCGATACCGATATCCTCCCCGGTTGCCGACAGCGCTTGCGACTGTGCCTTAATTTCAGGATTGCCGCTGAGAGCAATCCTGAGAGCATCCCTTAAGGTCATCGCCCTGTCAGCTACAGAAACCGTGGATACAACTGCAACCGATATAACTATGGTCAGAATAATATGTTTTAATATTTCGCTCCGCACTGTAACGACTCCTTTCATATTAATTTCTTCTTTTTCTTTCGATCCATGAACTCCCTGAATGTCTTCATATCGCATTTGGCAGCCTTCTTCTGCAACTCTTCGCAGTCTCTAAGCGACTGCAAATCACCCATCAGAATATTATCGCCTTTCAAAAGGTCAGCCAATAGGCTGATTAAACGCGATTGCGGTAGAGGCATATCCTTTCGCAACGAATAATATACTAGTTTCCCGTCTTTACGCTCAGAGAGAAAGCCGGCACTGTCGAGCAGATGGAGATTTTTTGATATGAGGGATTGCGACACTTCTAGCACGCCCATTATCTGACAGACACAGAGCTCTTTTCTACTTAGCACCATCAGTATTCTCATTCTTGTGGGATCAGCAACCAGCTTTAGTAACTCGGATGTGACTTTCATATAAACATATTACCATATGATAATATGAAAGTCAACACTCTATTACACACTTGTCAAGCCAAAGTAGCAATGCAACTTGACATCCATTTAGAGGACAAATAAACTAGTAAAGCCTATTATGTGCATATGCACGTAATAAATAAAAGGAGTTGCTGATGTCCCCGAGATACAAAAAACCCCGCTCTTGCGGATGCCAACTTATGGGTAAAGCATATAAGCCCACGGGGATCCCGATGAGCGAAATCGGACGCATTATCCTATACAGTGATGAACTGGAGGCATTCAAGCTGTGTGATATGGATGGCCTTACCCAGGAGGAAGGTAGCATTAAGATTCAAAGTTGCGATATTCATTGACAATGATATAGTTTTTCTGTATCATTGAAATAATATTTAGAAATCCTCACGTTTGAGGAAGGCAACAACTTAGAAAGGGAGCAGGAGAAATGATAAAGGCAAAGTATGTAATGTGCAAGAGGACAGCAGTTTTAAAAAATACGTCGGGGCGGGAAGTTGTCTACAAAATGATGGCCAGCGGTTGCCCCGGGATTCCTGTAGTTAATGAAGAATCGGAGGTCATAGGTATTATAAGCATGTGTGATATTCTAAGGGCAGCCAAAGAAAATGGTCCAGAAATTGACAAAATTACCGCTGAGCAGATCATGTCTAAGGCCCCGATAACTGCTGATCGTGACACGTCGCTTGATGATCTCGCTAAAATTATGTTCGAAAACAGTTACGCTGTCATTCCCATAGTCAAAAGAAAAAAACTTGTTGGAATAGTCAGCGCTCGTGAAATAATCGATACTTATGTGGAACCTCATCTCTATAATACTTTTGAGGAATAAATATCGAGCAGACTGTGATCAGAATACTGGCAGGACTCGGTATTATTTCAATGGCTTTTGTCGGGCCTCATTCTCCATGGACATTTCTCAGTATTATACCGTTGGCTACTGGTCTCATTGGATGGTGTCCACCCTATGCCCTTTTAAGGATTGCTACTTGTAAAAGCTGCAAGTAGAATGACATCTTTTGGGAGAGAGAATATCTCAGAAGCCGCAGATAAATAGGCTCACACTTATCCCCTCACCTTAAGTTTTGGTGATAAGACTAATACGATTATTTATATGTTTACCAGGAGGCAATAACTTAATGACAACAAGAGGCGCGATGCTGAGAGTGTTTTTCATCTTTATATTTCTGGCAGGTTTCACCCTGCCCGGTTTAGCCCATCAAATCCCCGACGGAGCTGAAAAACTCACCAAATCTGAAGACTGCGCAGGATGTCACGCTGCGATATATTCTGAATGGAAGGCTTCAATGCATGCTAATTCGTCCCCATTTAAGGACAACGCACACAATGCGGTACGTTTGAAATTTGCATCGTCCATGCAACAGGCAGGCATAACTCCTTCTTACCACTGCGGAAACTGTCATACTCCAATGGCGGACAATCTCCCTGATTTAATGTCAGGCAAGTCTCAACCTGACAGCAATAATTGGACACTTAACGAGGGGACTGGATGCACCTTCTGCCACCGCATTGAAGCAGTCATCTCCGGCAAGGAATTCAATCAGTATTTGTTGAACAAGGACGGAAGCTTTAATTCGCCAAACCCATCTGGCAAGGCCCCGCATAAGACAACTAAATCTGCACTTTTCGCTAATGGCGAAGTATGCATGGGTTGTCATAGCCACATGCTTAATGACAAAGGAGCCCCCATATGCGTCATGAATGAAGAAGGAACCTCTAACTGTATAACATGTCATATGACAAAAATTGACGGTTCACCAGTTGCAGGTTCATCGAAAAAGACGCATTTTTCACATGCCCTGCCTGGCGGCCATGACATTGAGATGTTGAGCAAGTCAGTCAGTCTTGACATACATGTTGATACTACAGCAATGGCTAACAACGTGACTGTTACGCTTAAGAATATATCCGGACATACCTTCCCGTCCACCATGCCGATGCGCATTGCGTTTCTTAAGCTTACCGCGGAGGACGCCAATGGCAAGGTTGTCTGGTCAAATACCAAGGAAAGCCCGATGGAAGATATGCAGTCCCTTCTTGTTAAAACATTCAAGGCAGGGGAAGAAAAGGGCGTTCCACCGTGGAAGGCGGAGACAGTTGCGATGGACACAAGACTGAAAAAGGGAGAAGAGCGGACGCTCACATATGCCGTCCCAGCTGAAAATATCAAGACCATATCTGCTTCTCTTGTATATCGTCTCTTTGCGCCCGCTGCCATGAAAATGATGGAGATACCTGCAGACGGTAAAAATGACAAAAATTATATTGTGATAACAAAGAAAATGGCCCTGTAATCCTATAACAACACCGAGTCTGTAATGAGTCCAGTATACGCTGTAAATTCATCTCCGGGGAAGGTGGTTGTCACCATCCCCGGAGATGATGTTCGAGAAGGTCGGTCTAAAACACAAACATAATTGAAATGCAAAGTGGTCTATTTTCGTAAAATGACTTCTACTGGCATTCTTATTCACGAGTTATCGAGAGACAGGATCACGTTCCTCGTAATATCCCTGAACATCAGGATTCTCCGGCCTTTATGCTCTTTGGATCACAAAGGCACTTTCAATTTCGGATTGAAAGAAACACGTCTGAAATATTCAATACTCACTTTTGGATACCAGGCCCTAAAGATTGAGATGGGCGGAATTCCTCCCGCCCATCTACGATGTTTGATTCCAAAATCACTTTTTTGCGGAAGGAGGTGACGGCACGTTTGCACCGTGGCATTCAGTGCAATTTTGTTGTGATGTAATCCCGACGTTAGATGCCGCCTTCCAAGTGCTTTTTTGTTTATATGTGCCATCTTTCCAAGCATTCAGATCCGCTACAAGATTGTATGCAACGCTTGCCGTCACCCGTGCACACCTGTCCCTCCTTTCAGGACTGCCGATAGCGTACCCTGACGCCTTCATCCACTTTCCGACCGATATATGACAGAGCGGGGAATTACTTGTCGTCTGTATGATCGGTGTTTTTATCCTCGGTTCTTTAGGCGTAA
The DNA here is from genome assembly GCA_003153275.1 of Nitrospiraceae bacterium. Classification (GTDB taxonomy): domain Bacteria; phylum Nitrospirota; class Thermodesulfovibrionia; order Thermodesulfovibrionales; family UBA6898; genus PALSA-1316. The sequence goes on from PLXX01000077.1 coordinate 18,933, forward strand.
AGGTAGGGAGGGCTGTTTCCGAATACCATTCCAGCACGTCAGCACCGATTGCCGCCCCGTTTTCACACTCAGGGCCTGCGATTCTGGGACCTATAATCACGTTGCTTACTATGTTTGCTCCTGCGTTTGAGCCGCATATAGTTCCCCAACCGACCATGCCGCCTTCAAGAAAGATAAAGGCATCGACGGGGAAGGATGTATATGGTTCACCAACTTTATCTCTCAGTTGACTAAATACGCTACTGATGACAGCGGCCCCGCAGAATACCCGGTACCACTCGTTATAGGCAAGCTCGGCAGTCTTTTCAGGATCTAGTTTTACATATGGCCACGGCCACTTTTCAGGAACACCGCTCTTGGCTTCAGCATTTGAAAAGAGACCCAGTCCTCCATATGCCAGGGCAGCAATCCCGGTAGCACCGACCGCACCCTTGAGAAGCCCCCTTCTTGACAGCTTTTCGTCAAACATCTCTTTAACTTCCATAACTCCTACCTCCTGTCTGGTTTTGTCAGTTTCAATCGAAACCGCTTACAAAAAAGTATTTTTTATTACTCCGTCGTTTCTCAATCTTGACTATTCAGCCCTCAACGCCTCTATAGGGTCAAGCCTCGCGGCCTTTACGGCTGGATATACGCCGAATATCAGGCCGATCACGGCAGAAAACACAAAGGCCGCCATAATCGCAGGAAGGGAAAGCCTCAAAGACCATTTTGTCAAATAGGATGCGCTCACGGACAGCACTACGCCAAGCACAATCCCAATGATTCCTCCAAACAGACTTAGGGTCAATGATTCCACGATAAACTGGAGCAGGAGGTCTCTTTTCAACGCGCCAACCGCCCGTCTCAACCCGATCTCTCGCGTCCGCTCCTTTATCGATATGAGCATTATCGCAAGAATGCCAACACCGCCTACGAGTAGGGATATGCCCGCAACAGTGCTTAGGAGATTCGTAAACATCTGAGTCGTTTCTTTCTCACTCTTTAATATCTCTGTTTGGCTCTGAATCGTAAAATCGTCAGGTTTGTCCCTCAGTCTGTGCTTCTCCCTCAATATACCTCTTATCTCGGATGCCGCCTTCTCTATATGGNNCTGAGAGCAGTGTTTAGCGGTATATAAATCACATCATCCTGATCCGCACCAACGAGATCAGTACCCTTCTTGCCGAGGACGCCGATAACCTCGAAAGAGACCTTTCCGATGCGGATAGCATCACCGACAGGATCTCTGTTTTCAAAAAGGTTTTTTGCCACGGTTTCGCCGATTAACGCAACCCGCTGGGCGGTTTTATCTTCGTCATCCGTAAAGAATCGCCCCTTGCTGACGCTGAGGTCCCTTACCGGGATGATTGCCTCAGTTGTGCCGACAATGCTCGTTATAGTATTTACCGCCTCGTATTTGACAAGCATCTTTTTCCCCTGTGCAGGTGCAGCCGCCTTGATGTTTTGCGCCTCCTCTGTTATAGCTTTGACATCTCTCATTGTGAGTGTAGAAACGTTGCCTGTTTGCCGCTGCCTGCCGGCGATTGTCTTCACCTGCCCTGCGGTCACTATGACAAGGTCTGTTCCCATTGCGCGTATTTTTGAGAGGACCTGCTGCTGGGCGCCGTCGCCAAGGGCCACCATAACGATTACGGAGCAAACTCCAACGACTATACCGGTCATCGCAAGGGCAGTTCTCAGCTTATGGCTGAAGAGCGCCTTAAATGCGATTCGAGTGCCCTTTATGAGTTTCATTATCCTCTTATCGCATCCACCGGGTCCATCGCAGCCGCTCGTTTCGCCGGTTGAAGTCCGGCGATAAGACCGACAATGGTAGAAAAAACAATGGCAAGAGCAAAGGGCTCCCATGAAAGCACAACAGGCATTTTCTTGATTGCGGCCAACCCTTGGGAAACAATGATGCCCAGAACAGTTCCGACAAATCCACCGCCTATGGTCACGAACAGCGCTTCCCCAAGGAACTGTTTCTTTATGTCCCCCGCAGTAGCCCCGAAGGCCCGTCTGATGCCTATTTCCTTCTTGCGTTCATTTACCGAAATAAACATGATGTTTGCTATTACAATACCGCCGACTGCAAGCGAGATCAAGGATAACAATGCAAGGAATGTCCCTAGGGTCTTTGACACCCCTTTAGCCATATTTGCCATGGACATAGTGTTCGTTACCCTGAAATCGTCTTCCTGTGGCGGTGTAATATGATGGCGCTCATTTAAAATTGCTGTGACCGATTTTGAAACCTCATCAAGTCTTGACGCATCGTCAATATACATCCTGATCATTCCAATATAGGTGACGTTGTAAAGCCTCTTCATCGCTGTTGTAAGCGGCACCATTACCCTTCTGTCCATGTCCATGCCCATGGGGCTTGTGCCGCGCCTGACGAGGACCCCTATGACTTTGAAATTCGTGTTATTGACTCTGATTGTCTCACCCACCGGGTCCTGGTCACCAAATAACTCGCTCACAACGGTCTGTCCGAGCATGCAGTTCTTGCTCATCGAGGCATTGTCTTCGTCGCTTATGAAATCACCTTTTTTCGCATACCACTGCCAGGCGTCTGCAAACTCAGGTGTTACACCCGCCACCAGAGACGTCGAATTCTTGTTCCCGTAAATAATGCTCTGTTCGAGATTCATCGTATTCGGAGCCAACGCTTTGATTCCCTTTATGGACTCCCTTATGGCATTGGCGTCATCGAGAGTAAGGGTGGTTACCTTTTCATCGGGTGGTCCGAACATTTTTCCACCCCCTGCAGAGACCATGACCGCATTGGGGCCAAAACTCCGGATGCTCATCATGACCTTTTTCTGCATGCCTTTACTGACGGATACTATGACTGTCAGTGTGGCAATGCCGATGATAATGCCGAGCATCATCAGAAACGTGCGCATCTTGTATTTCGAAAGTCCTTTTAGGGAGACACTGATAACCTTTGAGAGAGTCATTATGCAGCCCTCCTTTCGTCGCTTACGATCTTGCCATCCTTCATTTTGATTATCCGGTTGGCCTCCGTGGCAACATCCGGTTCATGGGTGACAAGAACGATTGTCCTACCCTCCTGGTTCAATTTTCTGAAAATATTCATGACTTCCTTGCTTGAAGCACTGTCAAGGTTCCCTGTCGGCTCATCTGCAAGGATAAGTGCAGGGTCATTTACCAGAGCCCTTGCTATGGCAACCCGCTGCTGTTGGCCGCCGGACAATTCGGACGGAATATGCTCTATTCTGTCTCCGAGACCCACGGCCTCAAGCGCAGCCTTTGCCTTTGCTTTCAAATCAATATTTTCAGATGAATAGAGTAAAGGCAGCTCAACGTTCTCAAGCGCCGTTGTCTTTGGCAGAAGATTGAATGACTGGAAGACAAATCCTATCTTTTTGTTCCGTGTGCGGGAGAGCTGATCGTCATTCATGTTTACCACTTCTGTTCCGTCGAGAAAGTACTGTCCNNGCAACGAACTCGCCTTTTCTGATCTCAAGGTCTATGCCGCTTAACACATTGACCTCAAGCGCACCATCTTTTTTGTATGTCTTTGTTATACCTTTCAGCTCTATCATTTTTCAGTCTCCTTTATCAAAAGCCCTCTTCCTTTTTTACGGCTTCTCCTGTTACGACCTTGTCTCCTTCTTTTAATCCCTCTATGATTTCCGTATAAGTGCTGTCCTTCCATCCTGTCTTGACGGTTTTCTGAACCGGCTTGTCATTCTCAAGAACTGTGACGACTTTCTTGCCGCCCTCTCTCTTTATCGACTTATTCGGGACTGCAAGAACATTATCGCGTTTATTCAAATAGATGGTTGCATTCACTGTCATGTCGGGCTTTAATTTGCCTTCTGGGTTGTCTATGGAGATAACCGTGATGTAATAGACGACATTATCCTGGATTGTTGCCTTCGGATATATGGCGGTCACCTTGCCCTTGAAGTCTTTATCAGGGAAAGAATCGACGGTAAAGGTGGCTTCAAACCCCGGCGTTATTTTGCCTATGTCGGTCTCATCGACATAGGCATAAATCTCAAGCCGGGTCAGATCGACAATGGTAACGAAGGTCGGGACATTCAGAGATGATGCCGACACGGTTTCACCTTGCTGCGTAGTCACTGAGGCGATGATGCCGGAAATAGGCGCATATATGTTCGCATAAGACATCTGGGTTTCGTTATACCTGATCGTCTCTTTGATCTGATTTGACTGAGCCACGGCAGTCTTATAGTCTCTTTCAGCTACATCCACCTTGTCTTTTGAGACAAAATCCTTTGCATAGAGGTTCTGCATGCGTTGCAGATTCTTCTGCGCAAGATCAAGGTTTGCCTCGTTAATCTTGAGGTTCATACTAGCCTCATTGACCTTAGCCTTCAGGTCCTCCTGTTCAATCCGGGCGATCAGCTGCCCTTTTTTCACGACATCGCCAATGTTGGCGAAGAGTCTCTCCACCCTGCCGGATATCCTTGCACCGACCTTCACCTCTGCGCCAATCTTCGCACGTATAACGCCCGTTGACTGAACAGAGGAGGCGATGTCCCGCCTTTTCACCGTCTCGGTCTGAAAGTTCACTTCTTTATTGGCTTTGTTTAGAAACAGCTTGTACGCTCCGAATGAAGCAGCAGCAACAACAAGCACGACAATGACCATAATGATCCACTTCTTCATTTATTTGTTCTCCTCCGCTGTTTCATTCCCTATGGCCCTATCAAGCTTTGCGCTGGCGCTGGCGATATCGTACAAGGCGACCACGTTATTTGTTTTTGCCTGAGTTAAAGCGGTCTGCGCGTCGATCACCTCAAGGATATTGCCCAGTCCTTCCTTGTATCTACCCTCCGACACTCTCATATCCTCCTCTGTCTGCTCCAATGTCTTCCTTGTAACATCGAGCCGTTCCATCGTTTCTTTAAGGGAAAGCCATGCCTGCTGAACGTCAAGCTCTATACTTCTCAGAGTCTGTGTCTCAACGGCCTTCAGGCTGTTGAGATTCGCCGTTGCCTGGTTTATCTTTGACTTTGTGGTGAGCTGCTCGAATATGGGAATGCCGACTGTCAGTCCGATGCTCCACTTTTTCTCACTCGGGGAAAATTGGTCTTGTTGCCAACCATATGATGCATCAAGGCTTAAGTTTGGATAGAGACCGCTTTTTGCCTGATCAATGTTCGCCTTTGCTGACTCAATCCTAGCGCGGCTTCCCTTCAATTCAGGCCTCTGGTCATGAGCAAGCAGCAATACATCTTTGAATGGAAGCAGGATTGGTAACAGGCCCTCATCATAGGAAATGACATTGAAGTCTGTTGTCACGGGCTGGCCCATCACCGTGACAAGATTTGCCTTTACTGAAAGAAGGGCGTTTTCTGCCTTTATGACATCAAGCCTTGCATTGGATACTTGGACCTCTGACTTTATCACGTCGGAACGGGGGGCCAATCCTTCCTTGTAGAGTTCCTTTGACTGTTCGAGATGCTTTTCGGCTGTTTGCAACGCAATCTTAGAGACCTCAAGCAAGTCTCTTTTTTTCAGTACGTCATAGAATGCACTTTTAACACTCAGCACAATGTCAAAGGCGGTCTTTTTTACCTCAAAGTTCTGAGCGGTTATACTGTGTCTTATGCTTTTTACAAGGGCTGAGGTAGCACCTGCATCAAACAGGGTTTGTCGGAGAAATAAGCGAGTATCATAAGCATCCGGTCCTATCGGCATTATCTCTTGCTGGGCCGTAAAGGTATAGGAGGACGCAAATTTGAAAGATGGATAATAGCCGCCCCACGCCTCGCCGACCTTTTCCTGAACTGCCTTAAGATTTTGCAGCGATATTTCTGTCAAGGGGTTTTGTTTGAGACCTATTAAAACGCATTCCCTGAGCGTAAGTGTCCGTCCTTCAAGATTCTCCGTCTCACCAAAGGCGACGGTGTTGAATAGCAGAAAAAAAAAGACTATGACACCGGCAATGGCTAATTCTGTTCTGTTGGCGAACATCCCATCTGCCTCCCCTCTGTCATGGCATTTTCTATCAGATCAAGGAACTTCTTTTGTTGCTCTTTATCCAGTCCCGCCTTCATGCCGAGCATATGCATGGCTATCATACTCTGCATCGCTTCCTGCATGCCGCTGATCTCGGATACGACCGTGGCAATGGCATTTCTGTCAGGGTTGTCCTGCCGCATCAGCGCAATGAGTTCTTTTCTCTTTGAGGCTATTGCCCGCCTCTTTTCATCGATAACCGCCCGGAATTTGATCGCAGTTTCCCTCATAGTCTTCATCTGGTCCGGCCGCAAAGAAAGCCCTTCAAATAAAAAATGATCCTTCTCCATCTTATAGCCAAAAGGTGAGGTCCAGTACGTTGACTTTTTGTAATACTGATATCCTGCGGCTCCCAGAAAGGACATATTTAATATTAGGGATACAATCAGAAGGAATTTCAAAGTGCTATTTTTCATTCCTCACCTCCGTCATTGCAAGATACACTCCACCTAGCGACCCAGGAGGAGCCGTGGCAAAGACATCAAGTGAAAGTGACGCCATTACATCTCTTGCTTTATCCGGCATATAACCCTTTGTCAAAAAGCTGCCGGACAAAATACCCAAAGCGATAACCACAATAATCACGAACCCCTCCGCAAGCTTGGCAAAAACTGGAACTTGTGAACTTTCCCTTATTTTTCCAGAACTTATATTCGCCATGACCCTTGTATGAAAGCCATATGGCGCATTAAATTTATTCGCACTTACAAACAAATTATGCAGTTCCTTGCCTTCTTCGAATTCCACCCGGCACTTGTGACAGACCTTCACATGGTCTTCAAGTGGTTTCATATCCTGTTCAGGCAGTTCACCATCAATGTAGGGCGATATAAGTTTATGCGCTTTTGAGCATTTCATCATTGCCTCCTATTACTTAAACGATCCAATTTCATTTTTGTTCCGTAAATTGTCTCAGTAATGTTTTTAGCCCTTCCTTTGCCCTCGAAATCCTTGATTTTACTGTGCCTACGGAAATTTCAAGGATGTCTGCAATTTCCGCGTAAGAAAGATCTTCTATTTCCTTTAATATGATTGCTGTTCTGAGCTTTGGGGGAAGTTTCCCTATGCTGTCATTCAGCGCTAGGCCGATCTGCTTCGATTCATACAGTCTTTCAGGGGATGGAGCATCTGAGGACTGTTCTATTAGATACTGTTTCCCATTCTCAGTACTTTTGAATAAGGATGAGAAAAATGGTTTTTTTTTATAATCAAGGCAGGTATTAACTGCAATGCGATACACCCATGTATAGAACGAAGCTTCCGGTCTGAAATTCTTCAGATTTTGATAAGCTTTGATGAAAGTGTCCTGCGCAGCATCCTCTGCTTCATTGCCATTCCCGAGCATGTGCCGGCAGAGGTTGTATATCCTATCCTGATATTTCAGGACAAGTTCGTCGAATGCCGCCTTCTCACCCTTTTTGAACTCGTCTATTATTGTTGATTCGTCAAAATTGTTGTGCATTGTAACTATATTAACGATCGAGATTGAGTTTTGTTCCATGATTATTTCTGTTTATGGAAAAAAGCTTACCCTTAAGACTGGATCGGATCAAGGCTGATGCGTCTTCATAACGCAAATTCCGAAATGATACTGATTGAGCCCTGGCGTCATGTTTTCTTGCCAGAAGAGTGGAAGGGCGTAAGCCACGCCCAGGCGGCAAATATTGTCTTAGGATCTGAGATGAAATATATGTCAGAAGAGAATTGAAAACTCCTGCCCTCAGGCTTTCTTTTCCCCGACCAGGAAATGATGATAAGGTAGGTCAGCATATTTATTGATATTGGAAAAACCGCTTTTGCGCATCTGGGACTCTATTGTCACTTCCGCGACCCGAATCTCAAGGGGCGGTCCTTCGGGTGTTACCTCCTTCTTCCAGTCGATAATCACCAGTTTGCCGCCATTTTTTAAAAGTCTGCGGGATTCTTCCAATATCTTTAACGGCTCTTCAAGTTCATGATGCAGGTTTATCATATAGACCAAGTCTGCTGAGTCATCTGGAAGGGGAATTGAGCTCTCCTCCATCTTTATGGGAATCACAATGCCTTTTGACTCTATCGGAAGATTATCATCCATCCATGCAAGCATTTTATCAGAAATATCACAGGCGTACACCTTCCCCTTTTTCATCTTCTTACTGAAGAGCAGAGCAAAAAGACCCGTACCAGCCCCAATGTCAATTAACACTTTTGGATTGGCAAGTGCTGCTTTCCCCCAAATGACATGGGGAATCAGATATGCCAATCTCTTAGGATCGTTAAGCTTGGCAAGCTTTGCTGGATCGAATTTCTTGGAATCGTTCA
>PLXX01000085.1 GCA_003153275.1 Nitrospiraceae bacterium
GCAGCCATCGTTGATTTGACCGGATCTCTCCGCTCATCCTTCCACCAGTTGATCTCAAGTCCGTACCTCTTCGCGGTAGATGAAATGAACTGCCACGGACCTGCAGCCTTCGCGATCGAATATGCGTAGGGATTGAACCCGCTCTCGATAAGCGACAGAAAAGCAATATCCTCGGGGACATTCTTCTCTCTGAGAATATTCTGCATTAAGCCAAGATACTGCCCGGACCGGCTGAGGTACAAAGCAAACCTTTCCTTGATCGTCTTGCTGAACAAACCGACATTTTTTTCAACAGCCCTTGATGCCACGGTATTCGAGTCTACCGACGGGATAAGAGATGCATTAGGACTGGCTTGTTTTGCGGGCACCGCCTCAGCCTCATTCAAAGCAGCGGCAATCGGAACGCTCTCTTCGTGCAGCGTTTGAATCACCAGCTCGTTCGGCTTCTCATCAACAAGAGCATCCAGCGGAGCGGCGTATACTACTGCCGAACAAACAAGAGAGAGCAGAATAGACGGGCAGAGATAAAATATAGATTTTTTCATATCATTAATTCTCCTTAATTGGCATATCTTTGTCAAGACAAATGTGTTGTTTTTACTATAGTGCTGTATGAATATCAACACAGACGCAGAATCCTGAAAATGCCCCAACCTGAGCTAAATATGCTTGCAGCGGGGGGTTAGGAGCGGGCCTTGACAAACAACGGCGCATGGTTAGAGGTAAAGACCGTCGGGTCATTTTTCAGGATCAGCGAGACCGCAGGATTTTTTCTGAACTCGTCTTCAAGAAAATGCCTGACTTGTTTCCGGTCCCATCCGTGGGGATGCAAAAAATCAGTGTAGAGCGACAGGTCTCCGTCATAGAACCTCTTCGTTTCAAAGTCAGATGAACCGGCGCCGCAAGCCGGCATATTGAATATAGCCAGGTTAAGAAAGTCGATATACTGTCTGTGTTTTGAAACAAACTCCAAGGTCATGCGCGCGCTATGCAGATTCTCCGCAGGCGTTCCGAAGATAAGATAGACATAGGAAGCTATCCCGGCCCTCTTCAGATTCTTCATCACCCGTGAAGCCATATCGACCATAATGCCCTTCTCCATCCTATCGAGTACCTGCTGGTCCCCTGATTCAAGGCCGAGCTTGAGCATGATACATCCGGACTGTTTCAGTGCCATGCAAAAATCGGGATCAGCCAGATGGCTGCTTACGCGTGCAAAACCATACCAGGGAAGGTGCGGCCCCTTCTCGATAAGAGCACCCATAAGCGCCGGGGCAACAGCATTATCAAGAAGGTGGATCAGCACGGGAGCTGTCTGGACCGCAAGAATCTCCAGGTCTGCGATCACCCTGTCATGCGGGATGGGAATGTAAGGGTTCCCCTCGGCCTTTTCTGGACAGAAATTGCACCTATTCCAGAAGCAGCCGGCAGCGGCACTATACGGAAGAATGAAACCAGGAGAAAAATAATCGTGCAAAGGCATTGTCTGGTAATCCGGCAGGGATATCATTTCTTTCGGTTCAATTCCCAGGATCTCAAAAAGGCGCATTTCACCGGGTCCGGCCACAAAATGGTCTACCAGCCCCGTAAAGGGATTCTGCCACAACGGAGTCCGCAGCCACGAGGTAGAAAGTCCTCCGCCGACAATAATCTTCAGGCCTGGAAACTTCTTACGCACAAAACCGATCATCGCAAAGGTGTTAATCGCCTGACTCAGGTAGTTCATCGAGAATCCAATCACTTGCGTCTGCTCATGATGGATGATGCTTTCGAGCCTTCTGCTGAAATAGGGATAAAAAACATTCAGCTCAGGCTGTTCAGCCACCGCGATCAGATCTCTACTTCGGAGGGGCGAAAGGAGTTCATGCTGAAAATTGGCGAGCCCCACGTGCGCGCCGCTTCTCCCTGAAGATTTCTCGAGAACACGGCCGAGGTCTGTCACCACCCTCGTGTAGCGGGCAAGGGACCGGTAGGTGTCAGGATCTCTGATCAGGGAGAGGTTCCGGCCGGCATTGCGATAGGCACGTTTAGACCAGACATCCTCTGCACTCTCGGGCCTGGGGGATTGCAGCAGATACAACAATCCTTCGAGGTTTGCATCAAGAACAGTATGTATAAAGTTATGGGCGGATAATGCCCCGGAGAGCCTGGCAATGCCGGCCGGCGGTTCACCGGGTTTGGCCACAGGGGGGTGGATAAGGATCATAGGTCTTCAGGACTTCTCTTCGAGGCTGTCATCATCGATTCGCAACTTGAATAGTCACGCTTCTTCTTGTTCAACAGACGATATGACTTCCAGATATGCCTGGTCTATTCCCGTAAATTCAATGCCCATACCATTCTGCCGCTTTAACTCGACGATATTTCTTGTGTGCATGACAACGCCTGTTAATCTGCAGGAAATTTCATCCGTTATGTGTAGAATCATTTCAACCGGCGTACCAACACAGAAGCTTTTCTGTGATCTAACAAATAGTCCTTTTCTGGATACTCTGACAGTAATTCCACTTATCGTACTTTCTCCGGAGCATATCTCTACAGGAAGCTTTATTATGTAGCGTGTATGTTCTCTCTTGAAGCCCATATTATTCAATACTAACAGTTTATCAGATGCTAGGCCAATTTCATTTAGACTTCGAATAGCGTCAATGACCCGTTATTGAAGTGTATGGTTGAATAATGCATATTAATTATCCTGGTAATCAAAATGTCAACTGTTGTCAACAAAGGGAAGCGCATCGAGGTCGAGCCGTTCTAAGTGCATAGACAGGACTTCACCTTTGCGCCGTTGTTAGATAAAATATTAATTGCAGCGCATAACTAGCATGGAAATCTCTCAAACCGAAAACACACCTTCTTCCTGAACGCCAAATCCGGATGACTTGTCTCGTTCCCTGCGCATTACTCGTGGAAATTGTCAGAGCGTCCAACGGGAGGACGAGGGAAGAATCTCATTGTGTCCCTGTTAATTATGGGATAAAGATTCACTCTGGCGTCTCTCCCAGGCTTTGAATTGAGACGTAGATACCCCCGGGTAAGCCCGTGGCACTTTAACGGAGTGCAAGCTTCGCTTGACCGGCTTCGCCGGCAGACCTCCGCTTCGCTCCGGGACGCATTCACGCATGGGTAAACCCGTGGAACCCTGCGGCTGATTGCAAGAACTATCGAATCCTTGGTTTTTTCGTAGTCAAAGTGTCATTTTATAGTTGCAAAGTTTAGCATTTTGTAATATAATGAAATCAAGAGAAAGGGGTTTCCCGGAAGCAGAGAGGGACCCGCAGAAAGGAGTGGACATTGTGACGGTAACAAGAGATCTTTTACTAATAAAAACACCAAAATATGTTTCACCTTTTGAGAAAATGGGAGGCTGGTTTGGAGAGGCGTGGCAGGAGCCGTTTAGGGTAATGACGAGGATGCTGCCAACCAGCACGACGGAGTTTGAGAAAACGCTTCCGAGGCTTGATATGTACAAAGAGGGCGATGAGCTTGTACTGAAGGCTGATCTTCCCGGCATCGGCAAGGATGACATGAATATTACCATCTCAGACAACGTTCTTTTGATCTCCGGTGAAAGGAAGAGCGAAAAAAAAGTTGAAAAAGGTGAGTATTACAGCTATGAACGCAGCGAAGGCTCATTCTGCCGCAGCATTGAGTTGCCCTTTAGGGTAGACGCTGATAAGTCAAAGGCGCATGTCGAGAACGGAGTGCTGGAGATCAGACTTTCCAGGGCTCCTGAGCTGGAAAACAAGAGCACCAAGATCCCGATCAGCGGGTGAATGCACACAGCAGCACTGCCGGCGTCGCATGACGCCGGCTTTTTTTTGAGCGGAAGACTCCTGGGCAATGCCCCGGTGACACCTGCTTCCTTAATATTGGGCAACACGCCAGGATTAATAGAACTTAATATTGTGATCTCTTGAAAGTTTGATATAATAAAGAATGGGACGGACATTTGAAGCAGACAAGTTCGGTAAGCTGACAGTATATAGAACTCTGGACGAACCGAGGCAAAAAAATTTCGTTCAAGGATTGAAATCATTCCTCTTAAGGCTAATCAGAAAATAGTAGCCAGGTTGTACTGCTTTGGATGCATTCCAATTCGACTACGGAACCTATGGCCGGTGCCACCCTCGAGCAAGACATAGCTGAGTCCGAGGTTCATCAGTAGAAAGGTTATAGATGGCCGTTTTAGTTGAAGGTATTTCTGTCATAGTCCGGATTGCATCGATACTTTCAAAGATTCCTGATGGTTGGAGCGGATTTGAAAGAATAGTTCCGAATACTACTCTCTGCTTCGATGCGGAATTAGCGCGGGTAGGATTCATGGCACCCCCGGATGTTGAGGCTTTTGTAAATCTCCTCATTGAGCTGGGATTGACCTTTCTGAAGGACGGAAAACCGATCGACATTGCTGTCACGGATCAGCAGCAAGGCTTAATAACTGCATGTACGTGGTTGATGTTTTCTCATCTCACTATCGATAGGTCCGGAGGTAAGGTCGGAGTTTGCTGGCTCACGTCAGAAGATAGGATCCCAGTGGCTGGCATTCACATGCCTGTTGGCTGGAGGCCAGGAGATGATATTAAACTTTCAACGCCTCAAGGGTGGAGCTATGAAGGCTCTTTAAGCAAGCAGATCGGATATACGCCAGAGTGACTCAATTCCCCTGCTACTAGTGTGAACCGAGATAGAGAACACCACGGCAGGACAAGAGACAAGAAACAGGTGTTCAGAAAGGATGTGGGATCAAAATGGATAAATCATCGAGAGACATGTTCCGATACTTTCTGAAGGATAAAGTGAGGCAGGAGATTGATTTCAGCAATACCGATCAGAACAGAGGGACAGTCCCGCCCCCTCTCGAAAAACCCATCCCTGAGGGAATTCAACGTATTGATCTCGTCCCTGTTGAAAAACTGCACGACATTTCAGTTATGGATGTCTTTACGGCCATTGCGTACAGAAGGAGCCGCCGCGCTTTCAATCCGGGTCCACTTACTCTGAAAGAACTTTCCTTCCTGCTCTGGGCTACACAGGGAGTCCGAAAAATTGCTGGCCCGGGTACCGTTTTCAGGGTCGTTCCGTCTGCAGGATGCCGCCATGCACTTGAGACCTATCTCTGCGCTTTTAACATTGCAGGGCTTGAGCAGGGGATTTATCGCTATCTGCCGGTCGAACACCAACTTTTGCTGGTATCGCAGCCAAAACACTTGTCCTCCCGGGTTTCTGAAGCAGCATTGGGCCAGGATTTCGCTGGAAAGTCCGCTGTTACGTTCATATGGACTGCCATACCCTATCGGATGGAGTGGCGATACGACATAGCCGCTCACAAGGTTATTGCCCTTGATGCAGGTCATGTCTGCCAAAACCTTTATACAGCGTGCGAGGCTATACAGGCAGCCACTTGTGCAGTTGCTGCATATCACCAGGAGTTGATGGACAATCTTTTGGGTGTTGACGGGGACGAGGAATTCACAATCTACCTCGCGCCTGTTGGAAAGCGCAAGATAGAGTGAGAAGTTCTTACTGCGACGTGAAGTATATCTCCTAGACCTTCCCCGCACCTGTGATGTCCGAATAAGCATCATTCTGCTGCGATAGTTGCAGAATGATGCGTGAAGGACTATGCCGTTGCGCCGTCTATGGTGATTCAATGAGGCTCTTGGGTCTTTCCCCTATGTCGAAGGATATCGTTTGGCTGGTAAGCAAGCACTTCTGAGTTGTATCGGATCAGTTTGCACGGAGATATAGCACTCCATCGAGAGTGGAAGGGGCCATTGATCATATCGAGAGGCGATTTCAGGCAATAGGGGAGTATGGCGAAACGAAGAGTTTTTTTCGCATGGGGATGTTTTCAAATAGCCATCAGTATTCATCGGCATTGATCCGGTGGACTGTGGCATCTGGAGGGCAGCAACTCATCGACCCTGAACATCCTACCTTTCTGGCAAACAGGACAGGCGGTAACATCGATGCCGCAGATCCTCAATAACTGCTCCTGCCAGGTCTCTTTCTTTGCTTTTTCAGGTTCTATGGTCGTGCACGTGCCGAGAAGCTCACGACACAAGGAGATGTTATCATGACGACTTCTGTTGGCCAACAATCCGTAATGACGTATACGCACATAGCGATTCGGTAGTACATGACGCAAATATCTTCGGATGAACTCATCGACCCTGAGCGCCATGGTCTTTTGTTTATTCCCGCCTGCATAGTCCCGCCAACGGAAGGTAACAATACCGTCTTCAACCTTAAGGATCCGGTTATTACTGATAGCTGTTCTGTGGGTATATCGGCCGAGGTACTGCAAAACCTCCTCGGCACCATCGAAGGGAGGCTTGCATTAGACCACCCACTTTATGGCGCAGCGGTATTCTAAATCTCTCAAAGACACGAGGTTCTTTTAGGTGACCAATGCCCGGGGAAGATAAGCACTCCTGCGTCAAATGCGTTTTTTAGATACACAAGGAGCTTCCCACGAAACAATGCCAACATAACCTTCACTGGGATGAAGAACCTTTGACGACACGACACTCAGCGATCACCGTCCAATGATAATCCTCCGTCGGTAACAACACAGTGGATATGGGGATGTTCATAAGGTTCTGCCCCCAGAGGTGCAGAACTCCCATGAAACCGATCCGTGCGCCGAGATGCTTAGGATTGGCTGAGAGCTCCACAAGTGTTTCAGAGACTGAGCGGAACATAAGGTTGTACATTATCTTTTGATTCATAATGACCAGGGGATTAAGCTCTGAAACACTACGTGGAAGTATTGAATGGGCAGGAGGTCTTCATTGCGGGCCTCTATCCACCNNCTTGGGGCAGTGCCGGTTTCGGCAGGAGTTGTAGGATATCTCCATATGACCACAACTGTCGCACTTGTCCTTATGCTCGCCCAGGGTTGCTGTTCTACATACCTCGACGGCATGCATGACCCGCAGGTGAGTGAGCGGCAGAGAGTGGGATCTCACCGCGCAGCGGTTTAGTCCTACTTGCTGGAATCCGCGTCTAATAAGGCCATTTCCATTATGAAGAGTACTAGAGGAAAAAACCGCTTTCTCTTGACTCGGAGCACTGCTTATCAGGAGGAAGGTGATTCAGGACTGAAGGTGGCCCCGTTATTTTTTGCAATGTATCGTTGACAAACCTCAATCCACCATACAAAATAAGACCTATACTATGGCTCAGACTATTCCATCAGAAATCAAAAAAGAGATCGAAGGGCTCGTTAAGGAGCTAAATTATCATTCCTACCTTTACTATGTCCTCGATGCGCCGGTCATGCCGGATGCAAAATATGACAGTCAATACCGCAGGCTTAAAGACCTTGAGGAAAAATACACCTATATCCTGCCCGACTCTCCGACGCAGCGCGTCGGAGCCCCGGCGCTCGAAAAATTTGACAAGGCGAAGCATTCAGAACCAATGCTCTCCCTCGACAACTCCTTCAGTGCTGATGAACTGAAGGAGTTCGACAAACGGAACAGAAAACTCCTCGATACCTCTGCAGATATTGAATACACGGTTGAACCGAAATACGACGGGTTGGCCATGGAACTCACCTATATCGATGGTGTCCTGACAAGGGCATCCACCAGGGGTGACGGCTTAGAAGGAGAGGATGTAACCCGGAATATAAAAACGATCAGGGCAGTTCCGCTTAAGATCGAAGGGGTAGAGAAGATCCCTGCGCAGATCGACATACGCGGCGAAGTCTTTATGCTCAGCGCCGACTTTGAAAAACTGAACCGGCAACGGGAGCAGCAGGGAGAACCTCTCTTCGCAAATCCCCGGAATGCCGCAGCAGGTTCGATACGCCAGCTCAACCCTTCGATTACCTCTTCACGGAGGCTCTTCCTCATCTGTTACGGTATTGGTGCTGCGAAGGGCATAGCGTTCGCGAGCCATACAGACCTGATCAACTGGCTCAAGCAGGCCCGCTTTCCCGTGCCGAAAGGATTGACCAGGGCAAAAGACATTGAAGAGGTCATTCTGGCCGTCAACAGGATCGAAGCTGAACGTCAGTCCTTTCCCTTCGAGGCCGATGGAGCTGTGGTGAAGGTAAATGATTTCGGACTGCAGCAGAAACTCGGCATGAAGACACGGGAACCCCGCTGGGCGACTGCGTATAAGTTCAGGGCCCGTCAGGCAACAACGATTGTCAGGGATATTCAGAGCGGGGTCGGCAGGACCGGTGTGATCACGCCGTTTGCTGTTTTTGAGCCGGTACAAATCGGCGGCGTTACGGTCTCGCGCTCGACACTCCACAACTGGGACGAGATAGAGCGAAAGGATATTCGTATCGGTGACACTGTTGTTATAGAACGCGCAGGAGATGTCATCCCGCATGTTGTTCGGGTTATTGTGGACAAACGGACCGGAAACGAACGGACAGTCCCCCTCCCGGATACCTGCCCTGCATGCGGCTCAGGCGTTGTGCGTGAGGACGGTGAGGTCGCTGTCCGCTGTATCTCCCTGCACTGCCCGGCGCAAGTGCAGGAGAAGATCATCCACTTCGCCTCTCGGGGGGGCATGGACATAGAGGGACTGGGTGAAAAGAATGTAGAGCTCTTCTTCTCCCACGGGCTGATAAAACATTTTGAGGATATCTACCGGCTGACCAAGAAAGACCTGCTTACATTACCGAGGTTTGCCGAGAAATCAGCGCAGAACCTGATCGATGCCATCGAAATGAGCAGACATGCGGTACTGTCGCGTTTTCTCTATGCGATAGGCATCCTTCACATAGGTGAATATGCGGCCAAGGTCCTCGCGCGGAACTTTCAGGCGTTGTGCGACCTCTATTACATATCACCCGAAAAGATCATTGCTATAAAACAGATGGGAGAAAAGATAGCGGCATCAGTTTCGGCCTTCTTTAACGACCAAAAAAACATCGATCTTATGAACTCATTGGCAGAACTCGGCATCACGATCACCAACCCGGACTATCAGCAACCGGACGAAGGAACAAAGCCGCTGAAGGGGTTGACCTTCGTCATCACCGGTTCCATGCCAAAACCGAGGAAAGATATAGAGGCGCTCATTGATGAAAACGGTGGCCACGCGACTTCCTCGGTATCAAAAAGCACAGACTATCTGGTGGCAGGAGATGAACCGGGATCAAAAATGGACAAGGCAAAAAAACTAGGCGTTGCCATTATCTCCTTTGACAAGCTGGTAAAGATGATCGAGGAGAAGAACAAACAGCCGCGTCTGTTCTAGGGGTTTCGCCCTCTCACCTCGAATTTCACTGTATCGACAATATTCTTTTTTTCGTCAACAAGGGCCAGCAGATATCTGCCCTCCCTGGGCTCCCAGGAGACCGTTTCTTCGGCATTGCCGAGGTAATCATTGTTAAGTATCCATTGCCAGTGAGGACCGCCTGCGCGTCCCTCAAAAAATACACGTTGATTCTCGCTCGGAATGTCCGGGTCCCATGCCATGATGGTTCCGTCTGCTGGATACAGAATCCCAGGTTTTTCACTGGAGTCCTTAAGGGCCACGGATGCCGGCTCAGTCCCCCTGAGAAAGAACTCGGTCCTCGCCGGTTCGATGCCTTCGCTGAACTCAATATCCTTAACAATAATGTTGACGGGTCTTTGAGGAGGCAGACTGAAATTATTTTTGTGGAGCCGGTTCATAATGTCCAGCCATATGGGCGCAGCGCCGGATATGCCACTTACATTCCACATCGGACTGCCTGAAAAATTTCCGACCCAGACCCCAACCGTATAGCGGCCCGAATAGCCGATACACCAATTGTCCCGCATGTCCTTGCTCGTACCGGTTTTTACCGCTGACCAGAATCTGGTCGAGAGCGGGTTTTCGAGCCCAAAAGTAGCACTTCGTGCCTGCCGGTCTGACAGTACATTAGATATCAGAAATGCCGCACCCTCAGTAAAGACCCGCCGCCCCTTTTTCCCTTTTTCGTCCGGCGTTATCCGAAGAGAAGACCAGACACCTCCATTCGCCAGCGTCCGGTAAGCATTCACGAGATCAAACAGACTGACATCGACTGATCCCAGTGCTGCAGAGGGACCATAATAATCATCTGACTCAAGATCGTGCAGGCCAAGCTCCCGCAGTCTCCTGATAAATGCCTCGGTGCCGGTCAGATTGACGACTTTTACAGCCGGAATATTGAGTGACGAGGCCAAAGCGGTACGGGCAGAGACCATCCCCTTGAACTCTTTCTCATAATTTCCGGGTTTATATATACCTCTCCCGGTCGGAAGATCAAGCGGGCTGTCATCGAGAACCGAGGCCGGCGTCAGAATGTTATTTTCAAAGGCGAGACCATACAGGAACGGCTTTAAAGTCGACCCCGCCTGCCTTTTCGCTATTACGCCGTCCACATATCCCGAGACTGAACCAATGCCAGCATTGCCGATATAGGCAAGGATGTCCCCAGTCCTGTTCTCAACGATCATGAGAGCCCCATCGGTCACATGCTGTGATCGGACCTCGCCGAGATGATACTGCAGGGCTTCAAGCGCATACCGCTGAAGGTCGGCATCAATGGTAGCAACAACCGATCTGCTGCTGCCCTTCAGGACCTGCCGGGCCACGTGCGGCGCCAGCAGCACCCTCTGTCTGACCGTGTATACCCCGGGTAATGTCCTCTGCGCGCGGCCCGTTATCTCTGTGCACGCGACAGGGGATTTCATTGATTCTGCCAGCAGACATCCCCTTCTGGCGACATCACCTGCAGATGCATTCGGAGAGCGAATGAGGGAGGCCAGCAGAAATGACTCAGCCTCATCAAGTCCATGCGGCTCTTTATCAAAGAGACCTTTCGCCGCAGCCGATATGCCCTGAAGCTCACCCCTGAAAGTAATGAGGTTCAGGTATGCTTCAAGGACTTCGTTCTTTTTCCAGCTCTTTTCAAGGTCCAGTGCAACATGCATCTGATCCCATTTCTGACCTGGTGTCCGCTTCGGACGCTTCGCTCCTTTTGACCTTGCCGGCTTCAGGTCTTTATCGAGGAGTGAGGCGAGCTGCATCGTGATTGTGCTGGCGCCTCGAGGCGATCCGCTGAAAAGCCCCTTGACCGCTGCAATGCCTGCCGCCTGCCAGTCAACGCCACTGTGCCGGTAAAACCGCCGGTCTTCCGAACGGATCACTGCCTTTATCAGCGCCGGCGATATGAAATCGATCCCTACCCAGTCAAGCCGCCGCGCCTGAGCGTCCATGCGGAGTTCGTGGACAACCTTCCCATGCCTGTCAAGCAGGACCGCATCTGATTTCTGATAGTTTTGTTTGACCTCCTGGAATGACGGGAGAGCGAAGACAGGAGATGAACAGACAAGCAGAACCGGCAGAACGATACCCCCCAGGCGGGAACGATACCCATAATCCACCATCATCTTTGCGAGGAGATTCATTTGCCCGAATTTGGCCGAATGGATTCAGTCACACGTCACCTATTGCCCCACTTCAACAGTTTTGTTCGGTATCTCCCCGAACATCTCCGGCGCATACATTGCCTCGACCCTCGATGGCGGGAGATGGAATGTACCGCTGTTATTCAGCCGTACCGTATATTCGATCGTCCATGCACCCTTTGGAACAAACTCATAGTATGACCTGAAGGCGTCGAAGGAACGCTCTTCAAATGTAGGCCAGACCCGGCTCTCATTCTTCTCATCACCGATCATGATCTGGGAATCCCTCCCGAGTCCACTCCCGAGAATCATAGATCCTGCTGGTATCGGGTCACTCGCCACAACCCAGGTCATGTCAGACTGTGCCTCAATCTCAAGCTTCACCCGCACAACGTCTCCCTTTGTCCATCTCCCCTCTGTTTTCTGCTCGATCGGCGTCAATGTTTTTCTTATCCTGTACCCGCTTGAGAAAGGTTCCTTAAGCGGAAGAGCAGCCAGGCTCTGCACCGTAACCCAGGGACTGCCTGAACCATGATGAAGTATCGTCAACCTCTCCTTTGCTTTCGGCCAGGAGAATTTGAGGCTCTGGCCTTCAGGATTTTTGCGCCAATCAATCGCTTTTTCATGTTCTTCCGATCCCCCCCTGCCATTTTTCTCTACTGCAGGGACAAAGGGATTGCTGCTGCTCAGAGAAACGGATGTTACCCCTGACACTGGTATTGACTCAAATTTCTTCGAAAATTTTTCAAAGGCAAGCACACCCCATGCATTTGCCGTGGTCAATCCCCATGCCCCGCGTTTCTGACGCCCCAGGGCCCCCTGCACCATCCGGGGAATGTCCTGCTTCCAGTCCCCGAGGTTCAGGAGAGTCAGTATGCTCTTGACCGAATTGAGATCAATCGATACCATGAGCCACCACAACTGGTCTGTTCGTTCCGTAGAAAAGCCGAGTGTTGTTCCCTGGGCATTAATCCGCGACCTGAGAATCTGGCCGGCCTGCTGCGCCCTTTTTTCCTGGTCTGCAATTCCCTTCATACGCAAGAGCAGGCTCATCCAGTCGAGCACGGCAGAGGTCGGCCAGAGGTTCGGCTCTATTGTTATCGAAGCGAGCATGGCGGGCTCGGCCTTGCCCATCCGGGATAATGCCTCAACCGCGGCCAGCTTTCTAATGGATAGGTCTGCTGTCGGCACAGAGGAATAACGGACGACTTTCCCGACGACAAAACCGTTCAGCCCCTCTTCCATCCTGTCCCGAATGTCCTGAGGAATCGCCCAGCCGGCCTCGTGGGCTATCGAAAGGATATAGGCAGTGAGAACATCACTACCATATGTCATTGACGGGAAATACTTCACCAGCCCTTCAGAATCGATATGTGACGGAAGCGCCGCAACAACATTTTTCCAGAGGGCCTCATCCCTCAGACTGACTGCACGTGAAACCCTCTGTTCCATACAAGTATAGGGATACTGCTTCATATAGGTCGCTACGCCACCCAGACTGTCCGAGATCCTCGGCCTGAAAGATATAGCCAACCCGCCCTTTCCTGCTATCGCGTCGTGAGGTCTTTCAACATCCAGGGTATAGGGTTGATTGATCCGGGGATCGATCTGGGTTAGGGTTGCCTGAAAAGTCCTCACCGGCGCGGCCTCGGAAACTCTCTGTTTCACGGTAACAGAGTCACTGCTGCCTCCTCCTTTTTCAGATGCCACGATCTCATACGTTAGTGAGTTCGCCCCATATGGGACCTTGATATCCCATGCAACAACCTGAGACTCGCCTGCAGCCACTGAGAGAGAGACCCCTTCGAACTCCTTTTTTTCAGGGCTGCTCAGCACGGCCTTTACGTCAACTTCCATATTCCTGACAGAAGTATTCCTGACCGTGAAATCAGCACTGAAGCGATCGCCCTCTCTCACAACCTGCGGCAGACCCGGGAGGATCATAAGGTCCTGGGACGTCCTGACGCTGGTCTGGCCGGTACCAAAGAGATTCACGCCTCCGGTCGCAACCGCGACAATTCTGAAGCTGGTGAGCGAGTCATTAAGCGGTATCCTGACCTCGGCCTCACCCTTTTCATTCAGCATAACCTTCGCCTTCCAGAGCAGGAGCGTATCGAAAAGCTCGCGTGTCGTCTGCCTTCCCCCTCCGCCTCCCTGGGGCTGTGCCTTGAGACCGTAATGTCTCTTGCCAACCACCTGCAGCTGCGCAGTGGCGGTATGTACCTCGTATCCCCTGCGGCCCATCATCGCATCAAGGACCTTCCAGCTCCTGTTCGGCATCAACTCAAGCAGGCCCTCATCAACAGCGGCAATCGCAACCTCGCTGCCTTTAGGCAGAAGTTTGCCGTCAGCACGCCTGACCTTTATTTTCACCCTGGCCTTTCCGCGGACCGGGTAGACATCTTTTTCAGCATTGACAGCCACCTTCAGCTCAAACGCCTTTGCCCCGACACTGATCTCGGCAAGGCCGAGCTTGAAGGCCGGTTTCCCGAGGTCCACAAGGGCCGTCGGCTGGACTCCGGCAACCCTCCCGCGAACAACTAGCGCCGACACGAAGATATTCGGGGCATACCTGCCCTTAACAGGAATCTCTATAACAGGCTGTTTCCCTGAAAGTGTTCTGACGTATGTATCGATAATCCCCTCGCGCTCAACAGTTATGAGGGCCGTAGCATCCCTAAACGGCATACGCACCTGGAGTTTCGCCGTATCGCCTGGCTCATATTTCTTTTTTTCGGGGATCAGATCAATCCGGTCATGGTCTGAGACATCAAACCACCATTCCCCTTTGCCGGCTATCCAGACATCATGATGCGAGACCGAGCGGTTGCCTCCATCATCAATTGCTGATGCCTGAAGCACAAGATTGCCTGAAGCAGGAGACTTGACCGAACAGAAAAGAAGCCCTCTTCCATCGGTTTTGCCTTCGCAGACCTGCCCCAGTTTTTTGGTCTCGGCAGAATGTTCATAGGCATAGAATCCTCCGACCAGTCGTTTGCGGTGCGAATACGACTTTTTCTGAAACAGCTCAACGCTGACGCCACTGCCGGCAACCGGCTTGCCGGCCAGATCGAGAACAACCACCTGAAACCGAAGGTCATCCTTCGACAATGTCCAGGAATCAGGTTTAATCCCCGTGAGCAGGCCGGACGGCCAAAGGGGGATCCGCTGCGAAACAGTCTGTATCTCACCATTCGGATCTTTGAATTCAATCTCTGCAAGAATGTCCTGCGGCTGCTGGGTCCGGGGCAGCCCTACAATGGTTGCCCTCAGTCCCCCATTGTTGTCGAGGATGAGCTCCTGCGCCTGTATCTGCTGCTTGTTTATTCCCTGCTGCCCGTCAGACTCATACGAACGGGACCTCCTGATTTTTTCCTCTTTCACCTCGCCATTTGCAAAGACAAAATCGTCATAATCGCTGAAATGTATTGGCTTTGCCTGCGTCTGGCTCCTCAGTTTTATGCGGGCATTTTTTGCCCCGCCGCCTGAGAGATATGAGACATAAAGATCAACTGTTGCCTCGGTCGTATTGACAAGAGGCGCTTTCAGCTGCTGCACCACCGCCTTCATCAGCGGCACCCTGAATTCCTCGACCCTGAACAGTCCCGACTCCCAGCCCTCGCGATACGAAGAAGTTTCCTGACCCTTTTGCTTTCTGTTGCGGGATGCCTTCTTTAAAAGCGTAACTGAGTACTGACCCAGCTTTGCGTCCTTCGGTATCTGCCATACTGTCTCCGCTGCGCCGTTCCGGCCCCAGGTGAGAGGGACTTCATAGCTCTGTTCACTGCCGACATGCCGGAACAATACTGCCTGAGGCAGTGCAGAGGTTGGCGACAGGACAAAGCCGGTCATGGAACGCCTTCGCAAAATATGTTTCATATGCACGGTCTCGCCGGCCCTCAACAGGCTCCGGTCAAAGACCGTATGCGCGGCGACGGAGGTGCGCTCATCAGCATAGGGCAGGGCATAGCGCCAGGGTTCAATACCCTTCTCCCAACTGGAATGCACAAAGGTCATATCCGTGGCGGTCTTTGCAAATACAAACAGTCCCCGGTTAATGCCCCCGAGCTCATGTGATGCCTCTTCAAAGTTGATCTTCGTCTCACAAGAAGGAAGGTCCTCTTCGGACTTCAGGTTTTTGGATATGCTGGCAACACCATTCTGATCGGTCTTTCCTTCCCAGAGGACTTTTGCTGTGCAGTCCCTGACTGATACTGCAGCATCCCTGACCGGTTCACCCTTATCAAGCGTGGTGACCCAGACGAGTGATGATTCCCTTCCCCATTTGAAATGCGCCGAGAGGTTTGTAACAAGGGCAGCTGTCGGTACGAACATCGGCCCCTGTTTCTCGAGCAGGGCGTTGCCGAGTATCCGGCTTTCGATCTCAACAATATAAAAACCGGGATCTTTCAGCGGCAGGCCGACTACTTCAAAAGACTCTGCGCCTGCCGGCTTCGGAACAGAAAATTCCCTGGTATTTTTTTCATTCACCAGCACCGGATGCTCACGTTTGGCAGAGGCGACCTTCTTCAGCCAGCCGATCAGCTGTTCCTCACTGCCCATCCGTATCTTATGGAGCCGGCCCTTCAGGCCATCGACCATGCTTTGGTTTCCTTCCCTAAGTGTCCCGGGCAATACTGAACTGAGCGACTCCCCAAGACTGGCCGTTTTATCCAACCCCCCATCCTTTGCTTTTTCGATAGCCCCTTCGAGCGGTCTCTCGACCCTAAGAATACGGGTCTTAACAGCAGGCTCAATATTTCGTATTGTCACCGGCAGCGTCGCATCGGCCTTGAGCTCGATGATGCCGAAACGCGCGCTGAACTTTGCGAGAGGAGGATAAGCACTGGTCTTGACCGCCAGGGGAAAACTGCTCCTGTTCGCCAGTATGCGCCCGGCATCATCCCTGAAGTCTTTCGGTAGTTCAATGACAAATGAGCCATTTTCAGGAAACGGTCCCTTAAAGCTGACAGCAGAGACAAATTTTTCATCCAGAACCCGCTGCGATTCAGCTGTATTGTCCCCCTCGTCTTCACCAGTGACATCCCCTTGACTATCCACTTCAGCAGACTTCTCTGTTTTGTAGACTCTGCCGCCTCCCCTGAGAACAATCTTTCTGGCGCTGTCCCATAATACCGGAGCAGTGAACCGCATGCGCAGAGGAAGCACCGGGATGCAGTTGGCATGTGCATTTTCGCGGTCACAGCTGAACTCGGCCGCAAATGGCCCGCGCACCTTGAAGGTAAACACAAGGTCCTCCGTTGTCTTCACTCCACCCGGGGTTGAAACCCCCTTCCCCCAAACAAGACGAACAGACGACTTAGCCGGGAACTTCTGCCGGCACTGAAGGAGCATGGTAGGTTGATTCTGCAGAAATCGGTATTGCACGAGTATCTTTTCCCGCTCCTCTCCCTTGATGATCCGGGTACCGACCCTCTCGTGTATCCCATCGATCTCGCAGAATACATGAGCTGTGGCCGACGCCTCGTCAGTATCCGCATCGAGTGCTAGAACGAATATCTGGTCCTCGGCTATCTCCTCCGGCGCCTGGCCGGGATAAACCCTGAGAATGGCCGGTCCTCCGGTAGAAAAGGAGAAGGCCTGCGTGCCACTCAGCGACAGGCCAGAAGCTGTTTGCAGATCTTTCTTCATGGTAAATTCGCAGACAACGCCGGCGGGAAAGTCCCGGTCATAATCATAAATCCAGGTGCGGCTGTCAGCCCATCTGCTACGCCCTTTTTCAGGGCAGGTAATTTCAAAGGGGTCTTCCGACCGTGGATCTCCGAACGCAACCATCTGCTCGGAGAATCTTGCCGAGACCTGCCGCACTGTTTTCACAATCCCCTGAGGAAAGAAAGTCTCAATGCGGGCCGGTTCTTCTGCCGAACCGGCATGAGCGAACAAAAGCACAAAAATTATTACGGCGAAACATAGTATGCGCTGTTTCATCATCCCTCCGTCGACGAATGCTTTTCTTCTGAATTGTTAATGCTCATAGAGCTCAATAGTCCAGTATATTTCTGCCCTCTGCTGATGGATGCCTTCATCAGCAGAGAGTCTCCAGCTCAATTATATCAACAATTAACGGCATCTGACACCGGTGGTTTCAATTGTCCGTACAATGGGTTAATATTAAGGAGAGGAGAACAGGCATCCATGGGAAAAAAATTGCTCATAGTCGAAGACGAGGAGACTCTCCGCGAATCTCTTACAAGAGTTCTTACGCAGGAGGGGTATGAGGTGGACGGCGTCAGCAGTTCCGAGGCCGCCTTGGAGACGATTGCAGAAAAAGACTACAAACTGATTATTACAGACATCATACTTCCCGGCATCAATGGCATGCAGCTGCTAAAGAGATGCAAGGAGAAAAACCCCGGGCTCAAGGTCATCATCATTACTGCTTTTGCCTCAATCGAAACGGCTGTTGAGGCTATACGCACAGGGGCCTTCGATTACCTCGTCAAGCCAATCCAGCACCAGGAGATCAAAGAGGTCATAAAAAAAGCTTTGCAAGCCTGACCAGCGCCTTATTCATTCCGGTAATTGTAGGACTTTATGTCAATGCCGGCTTCTTTTGCCATCGTTGAAACTACCCGATAATCGTTCCGCGTCGTCTCGATAAACTTGAGCGCACCGATTTTTTCGAGCACCTGTTTCCCTTCAGGGTCTTTATCAAGGCTGAGAAGGGCATTCTTGAGTTTGTTCTTGAGTTCCCTATCAATGCCTTTTCTTACGCAGAGCCCGTTGGAAGGAACCTTTGCCGACTCTGCAATAATAAGCAGCTCTTTATCAACCCGGGCATCGGTCTTCCTGACCCTGTCATAAATACTGTGCTTTGCCGCACCGATATCGGCCTTTTTACCGAGCACGGCATAAATCGAAGCATCGTGGCTGCCAGTAAAAAAAAATTCCTTGAAGTACGTCCGATAGTCCTTGACGCCGGACTTCTTCAGGTAGGCCACAGGAAATATATAACCTGCTGTTGTTGCCTTGTCGACAAAGGCCATCTTCTTCCCTTTCATCTCCTCGACGCTCCGGATACCACTGTCCTTCCTGACAAAAAGATACCCGTGATACGTCGAGCTGCCGTCAAGGTTCACAGGGCGGGCAATAGGCTCAACCCCAAGTTTTTCGATCGCAAGCGCACCGGTGAATGAACCAAAAAACGCGCCATCCATCTTTTCCGCGGTAAAGCGATCGATGATATTCCCATACCTGCTCAGGATGGTCATGTTCACCTTGATTCCCGTCTTTTTCGTCAGGTACTCGGCCAGCGGTCGGAACCGCTCCTGCTGCTTGAAGACATTCATCTCCGGTATGAGTCCGATAAGAATCTCCGTCTGCTGAGTCTCAGTAGACTCTCTGTCGGTGAATGACACTGACAGGATAACAACAATAAAAGCCAGCATGACAGATTTCATATGCGTCTCCTTATTGTTCTGTCCGGGGTCCTGTTCGGCCGCTGTCTGGTATTATTATTTATGATCAGGAACGTCATCAGTAACTTCCCTAGTAACTTCACTTAACCATCCGAGATAGTCGGCTGAACCTTCCAGAATCGGTAAAGCAATAATTTCGG
Source organism: Nitrospiraceae bacterium (assembly GCA_003153275.1). GTDB lineage: Bacteria > Nitrospirota > Thermodesulfovibrionia > Thermodesulfovibrionales > UBA6898 > PALSA-1316. Next base: position 18,970 of record PLXX01000085.1, read on the forward strand.
GGACGCGAAACGGATGAAGCTCTTTCACCCGTTTCATCAGCGGTTCGAAAAGATCTTTTCGCGTTTTGACGATCATCAGCGTCTCGGCCTCGTCCTGGGTCTTGTCCTCCCACCGGTAGATGGACCGGACGCCCCTAACGATGTTAACGCATCCGGCAAGACGGCAGTCCACAAGCCGGCGGGCCATATCTGCCGCCTCGTCCTCACTGGGGGCGGTGATGAAAGCAACAATGTATTCGGTCATATCCCGTTCTGCTATTTAAAAAGAAACTCGAGCTGTTCCATATGCTCACCGGGGAAGCTGATCGGATAGACATTCGAAAAGCATGCAGTGCAATAATCGCACGCCCCGCGGACGCTCTGTAACAGGCCCTCCATACTCAGATAGGAGAGCGAATCCGCAGTTACGTATTTCCTTGTCTCATCGACATCGTGGCTTGAGGCTATAAGTTCCTGCCGGGTCGGGGTATCGATGCCGTAAAAACACGGCATGATCGTCGGCGGTGAGCTTATCCGCAGGTGTACCTCTTTTGCCCCTCCGTATTCGCGGAGCATCTTGACGATCTTCTTGCTCGTCGTCCCGCGGACAATTGAATCGTCGATCACAACCACCCGTTTCCCCTCAAGCAATTCCCTTACCGGATTAAGCTTTATCTTAACCCCGAAATGGCGTATGTTCTGCTTTGGTTCGATAAAGGTCCTGCCGACATAATGGTTCCGTATCAGGCCAAAATCAAACCCGATGCCGCCCTCTTCTGAAAAACCTAATGCTGCTGGGACCCCTGAGTCAGGGACCGGGATAACGATGTCGGCATCCACCATCGACTCCCGTGCGAGTTGTCTTCCCAGCTCCTTGCGTATGCTATTAACGTTCTGGTGCCCGAAAATATAGCTGTCCGGCCTCGAAAAATAAACAAACTCAAAAATACAAAACGCACGCCTTTCAGAGTGAAGGGCCTTGAGCGAAGTTAGCCCCCGTTCATTAATGATCACCATTTCGCCCGGCTCGACATCCCGGATGTATTGTGCGCCGATCAGGTCAAGAGCGCACGTCTCTGACGCGACGACAAACGCCCCGTCTACCTGGCCGAGACAGAGCGGACGGACGCCATACGGATCACGAACTGCGACCAGTTCGTTCTCCCTCAGGATCAAGAGACTGAACGCCCCGCTCACCTGTCTCAGGGCATGCACGACCCGTTCGTAAAAGTTCTCACCTTTGGCGTGGGCAATGAGATGGACGACGACCTCACTGTCGGACGTCGACTGGAAAATGGCCCCATCGTCTTCCAGGACCTTGCGGAGGTCTGCGGCATTCACCAGATTTCCGTTGTGGGCCAGCGCAAGGGTCCCAAGCGCAAAATTGGCAACAATCGGCTGGACATTCTTCAGGATGCTGCTGCCTGCGGTCGAATACCGGTTATGGCCGATCGCCGCATGGCCCGGCAGTTTTTTGAGCCGCTTCTCGCTGAAGATGTCTGCGACAAGGCCCATAGCCTTCTCTGTATACAACTGTTTCCCGTCGGTCGAGCAGATGCCCGCCCCTTCCTGTCCCCGGTGCTGAAGGGAATAGAGCCCGAGGTAGGCAAAATTCGCAGCTTCAGGATGACCGTAGACGCCAAAAACACCGCATTCTTCATGAAGCTTATCCCCAAATATATCAGGAGAATGGGTAGTATCAGAACAGCAATGCCGGTCAAACGGCCCGCCAATTGGCTTATGCCCGGCTGCGGATATCTGCCGGCAGCGGGGCAGTGAAGATCTGCAAAGAGGATTATTCACGTATGTGTAATCTCCTAATGAGCTAATTTTTTATTCTAACATAACCTTCCCTGATATGTGCAGGAGATCTGAGCTGCCATGGCAGCTCAGATCTCAGAAAAGTATTGCCGAAAGCCACCCTGTGAGGCTATACTTATGGGCGGCATCTTCATTTCTTGCTGATCTGGACAAAAAAACCTGGGGAGTTGCTATGCCTTTTTTCGACAAAGTCTTTTCCAGCGAGATTATCAAAAAGCCGGTTTTGGACCCGAAGGGGGAAGAACTCGGCAAGGCGAAGGATATTGCAATCATCAAGGGTGATCCGCTCCCGGTTGTATCAATGCTTGTCCTGGAAAAAAAGAAAAAGTACTTCATGCTCCCCTGGAGCGCCCTGAATATTTTCAACAAGAAAATTATCTCTTCCAAAATCTACGGTGACAATCTGCCCCCTATGAGTTCAGCGAAGTCGACTATCTGCTTGTCAGGAACATCCTTGACAAGCAGATAGTCGACGCAAAAAGCGCAAAGGTGGTCAGGATAAATGATATAAAGCTTGAAGTGCATGAGGACGACGCCATCCTGATAGCTGTCGATGTCGGCGTGTGGGGCATCTGCTGATCAATAAAAAAGAGCTTATGGAATCTTACACAAATTCAAAAACCTTCAACTGGATTGCGTGGGTAACCGTCGGCATAATGATTGCGATGACCAGGGGGCCTGCGTCTTAGAATCGGGTAT
>PLXX01000082.1:0-3473 GCA_003153275.1 Nitrospiraceae bacterium
ATATTTTTATCACTCATAGGTATGTGCCGGTAGCCGCCTCAATCGCGCGTTTTTATGCATCCACCACCATCGGGAAAGCATAGGCGCGGGTGATAGTCTTATGTTTTGGCCTTAGCCGGTGCTTCGCTCTTTTGACTTGCAATGTATTGTCTAACAACGTCTTCACTTATATCTCCTACTATACCAACATAATAACTGGAGTTCCATAAATGTCGCTTTCATCCCTCATATGAATAAAAGGGAATTCCCGCTCCTGTCTTAAATAAAGCAGAGCTTTTATGATACCAGAGCAGGGATATTTCTATGGCAGCACCATACAATTCCTCAAACTTTAATCTTCCAGGCGGTTCCGTCTTTATTGTCTTCGAGGATAATGCCCTGAGCGTCAAGGTCTTTTCTGATGCTGTCTGCTGCCGCCCAGTCCTTGTTCTCCCTCGCCTGCCGACGCTCCCGGATTTTGGCAAGAATATCAGACTCGGTCATCGGGACCTGTTTGATCCGCATCAGTGATGCATACCACGCCTCCGGCGTCCGGGTAAAGAGGTTGAGAACATCTCCGGCCTCTTTCAATAAATTCTGTGCCCTGGTGACAAGCTCAACAGAGCGGCTGCCAAGCGGCCTGCCGTCAAGATATTTATTCAGAATCCTGATCAGCTCGAATATCCCCCCTATCGAGAGGGCCGTATTAAAGTCGTCGTCCATGGCATCTTTGAAGCTCCCGATAAAACTGCCCAGGATAGTGTCAAGGGTCTTTTCATCGATCGAAGCTTTTTCCTGCGACTGATCTTGGGCAAGGAAGTCTCTGATCCGGAGGACGGTGGTATAATACCGGTCGATCGAGACCTCCGCCTCCTTCAGTTGCTCATCTGAAAATTCTATCGGGCTTCGGTAATGGGTCGAAAGTAGAAAATACCGGACAGCCTCAGCGTCAAATTTATGCAGAATCTCCTTGATGGTGAAGAAGTTGCCGAGAGATTTGGACATCTTCTCCTTGTCGACAGTAATGAATCCGTTATGCACCCAGTATTTGACAAACGGCTTTCCTGTAAAGGCCTCTGACTGGGCCATCTCATTCTCATGATGCGGAAAGATCAAGTCTGCCCCGCCGCCATGGATATCAAAGGTCTCGCCAAGATGCTTCAGCGACATGGCCGAACATTCAATATGCCAGCCAGGTCTTCCCGGCCCCCAGGGGCTTTCCCAGGCCGGCTCCCCCTCTTTCGATGCCTTCCAGAGCGCAAAATCCATCGGATTTCTTTTGCTCTCATTCACCTCGATGCGAGCCCCTGCCATCAGGTCTTCAAGATCACGCTTCGAAAGTCTCCCATATTCTTTGAACGTGCCCACCTCGAAGTAGACGCTCCCTGCAGACTCATACGCATGACCTTTATCTATGAGCCCCCTGATGATGGCAATCATCTCGCTGATATACTCAGTCGCTTTCGGCTCAACATCCGCCCTGCCGACCCCGAGCATGTCCATGTCACGGTAATATTCATCAATATATTTTTTTGCAACAGCATCCCAGGCAAGGCCTTCCTGATGCGCACGGTTAATGATCTTGTCGTCTATATCGGTAAAATTCCGGATATAGGTTGTCGCATAGCCTTTATACCTCATATATCTTCTCATAACGTCAAAAACAATGGCGCTCCGTGCATGGCCAATATGGCAGTGGTCATATGCGGTAATGCCGCACGAATACATCCTGACCTCTCCGGGCTTTACCGGTACAAAATCCTCTTTTTTTGCCGTGAGCGTGTTGTATATCCTCATGCGTCCTCCTCTGTCCTTGGTCACTGCATCTTTATCGAGGTTTTTTGCCATCTCGGCCAGCTGCATCTCCAACTCATTCAGCCGCTCGACAATCGGGTCCGGGAATAAATCCGTCACTTCAACCATCCCCTCCTCAGTCGTCATCCGGATCGTCTTTCTCTTTGTTATCCTCCCCGGGACCCCGACACAGATCGAGTCATCAGGAATTGCTTTCAATATGACTGAATTGGCGCCAACGACAACATTATTGCCGATGACAATATTGCCGAGTATTTTAGCCCCGGCACCGACGACAACGTTCTTACCAAGCGTTGGGTGGCGCTTACCCTTCTCCTTCCCGGTCCCTCCAAGAGTAACCCCCTGATACAGCAGGCAGTCTTCCCCCACTTCAGCCGTCTCGCCGATCACCACTCCCATCCCATGATCAATAACAAATCCGGAAGCTATCTTCGCAGCAGGGTGTATTTCAATGCCGGTCAGAAACCGGGCCAGATGAGAAAGGACCCGCGGAAGAACCGGAATCCCGGCATTCCAAAGCTTGTGATTAAGCCGGTGCCATACGATCGCATGAAAGCCCGGATAGGCCAGAAAGACCTCAAGACTGCTGCGTGCCGCCGGGTCCCGCTCAAAGACCGCTCGATAATCACGTCGTATATCATTAAACAAGCCCATGTTTTTGAATTTGTATTATATAATAACGAGTGAGAGAATAATACACGCGCGCAGTCAACCGGCTTGCCGGGATGAAGACCGCCAGGATAAATACCAGATGAACGACAAGGCAAGTTCTGACACAGACCTTATACGCGTGATCTCCGATTATATGGAGAACGGCTTTCTTGAAAACATCATCGACATGTTCAGGCATGACAGCAACCTCTACCCCCTTGTCGGCGAGCTTATCCAGGACGAAAGGGTGAGGGTCAGGATTGGGGTAACAGCACTGATCGAAGAACTCAGCCGCCTGGACCCGGAACATGTCGCAGAAGCCGTTCCCGGGCTGATCAGTATCCCTGAAGATGCTGAGACATATAGCCGCGGTGATGCGGCAAACCTGCTCGGCATAATCGGGGACAGGTCGGCGCTCCCCTTCCTGCAGAAGGCAGCCGTGGATAACGACCCGAATGTCAGGCTCCTCGCGAAAGAGGCGATGAGGGATATTACCGAGAAAAGTACATAAGCGGCAACCAGGAGGTACCTGTGTCAAAAAAATACTGGCTCATGAAGTCGGAACCTACAGTCTTCTCGTTCGACAACCTGATGGCAAAACCCGATGCAACCGACCATTGGGAAGGGGTCAGAAACTATCAGGCTCATAACTATATGCGGGAGATGCAGAAGGACGACCTTGTACTGTTTTATCACTCCAACTGTGAAATCCCCGGTATCGTCGGCATTGCAAAAGTTATCCGCGAGGCATACCCTGACCACACGTCGTGGGATGCCTCCTCCCGCTACTATGACCCCAAATCAAGCCTTCAAAACCCCCGCTGGTTCATGGTGGATGTACAATCGAAAAAAAAGTTCAGGCATATTATTAGCCTGAAGGAACTCAGAAAGGTCCCTGAACTGCAGGAAATGAACCTCCTTCGGAAAGGCCAGCGGCTGTCGGTCATGCCAGTAATGCAGAAGGATTTCGAGAAGATAGTAAAATTAGCTGAAGCTACTTACAGCCGTTCCTAAAAACATGGACAAAT
>PLXX01000082.1:3571-11063 GCA_003153275.1 Nitrospiraceae bacterium
CGGATATCCCGCACCGATCTGCAAATTTTTCCTTTCCTATCACGGATGTGTACGCTGCTGATTGTTTCAGTGCCTCTATCCCGGCGTCAAAAGCCCGTGCTGCTAAGGTCAAGGAGTGCCTTGTATGTATTATCAGTCAGATCCAGGTTCATCAGAGAATTCCCAAGCGTTCTTCCGATGAGAAACTCCAGCGACAGATAATACACCCGTTTGACGTCCTGCTTGTAATATGCCTGCTGGGTCTCCATCCATTTATTCATAAGGCGGTCTCTAATCGTCAGGGCGACACTCATGTAACAATCAAGTTTTGTTGCAGAATACTCATCCTTTGCCAAAGAGTATATCAGGTGATTGGCGAAGGATTCCTTCAAGGCCTCTATATTATGGAGGTAAGAAAAATTCATGCCCGGCTGCTGGCTGGAACCGTTCGTCGTATCTTCCTGTGTCATAGAGTACTTATTGGTTGTCTGTCAGAAGGCATACCGCATATGCGGCAATGCCCTCTCCATTTCCGATATATCCCATGCCCTCATTTGTCTTGGCCTTGATGCTTATCAACTCCCCAGGAATTCCTGTGCCTGCCAGTGCCGACCGCATCACATCAAAATATCCTGAGAGCTTCGGCCGCTCCGCAATAACTGTCGTATCGATCCACGCAACCGTGTACCCCTTCCCACTGGCAAGTGCTACGGTTTGTTTCAGCAGGTCGGTACTGACAGCGTCCTTCCAGGCAGGATCAGTGTCCGGAAAATGGCGACCGATATCACCGGCGCCAAGGCCGCCCAGGATAGCGTCAATGATCGCGTGGCAGAGCACATCCGCATCCGAATGGCCGGAAAGCCCTTTCTCAAAAGGAATATCAACCCCGCCCAGGATCAGTTTTTTTCCCGGAACAAGCCGGTGGGAATCATAACCAAACCCAATCCTCATCCCTGTCCCCTTGTTTTGAGAAAGAGCTCTGCTATCTGTATGTCCTCAGGCGTGGTAATCTTGATGTTCGTATATGAGCCCTGCACTATCCGGACCGCTCCCCCAAACCGCTCGACAAGGGCCGAGTCATCAGTTGCATAAAACGCTTCAGCAATCGCCTTTTCATACGCAGCATGCAGGACCGTATATCTGAATACCTGCGGCGTCTGGATTGCCCAGAGTCTGCGGCGATCGTATGTTTTTCTGATCATACCGCCGGAAACCTCCTTGACCGTATCCTTGACCGGCACACCGACAACCACCCCATCGCAGTCGCAAAGCGCGGCGATTGCTTTCCTGACAAGCGCCGGTTCAAGCAGGGGCCTGACGCCGTCGTGGACAAGAACAATACTCTCTCTGTCCTCAACCAGTCGCAGCCCGTTATACACCGAGTCCTGACGCTCTGGGCCTCCCGGTGCAATGCGCCTGACCTTCGAGATCCGGTGCTCTTCGATCAGTTCAGCGCTGAATCCCATATTTTCGTTCTTGATGACGGGGATAATCTCGCTGATTTCATCGATGGCTTCGAGGGTTTCGAGCACCCAGATCATGAGTGGCTTCCCACCAAGAAATTCAAACGGCTTGTTCGCTCCAGGACCGAACCGCTTCCCGATTCCGGCACCCGGTACGATCGCGACAATTTTATCCTTCACAGGAAGGATCACAGCGGCAATAACGAGCGGTCATTCAGTGCCAGGTTCAAAAGGTCAGGAGGTCCTGAGTGTAACATAGAATTTCTGCCCCCCCCTGTTGACAAAAAAGAGTATGGTATCGCCCGGCTGCATTCCCGACGTAATTTTGCTATAATCATCGAGCCGCTCCACCTTCTTCCGGTTGACCTCTTGGATAACATCCCCCTTGCGCATCCCTGCCTCTTCAGCCGCACTGCCAGGCTCAACCCGAATAATAACAACACCCTTCTCCTCCTTACCGAGACCGAGTTGCCTTGCAACTTCTTTCGAGAGTTCCATGACATTAAGCCCGGTAAGGCCTTCAAGCGTCTGCTCGCCGGGTGCACTCCCCTGACTGGACTCGGCAAGATCGTGTGGTAGTTCGGCAATGAGGACCTTCATTGTGTATTCCTTATCACTCCTGAGTATCGTAACCGGCACCTCTGTTCCGATCTTGCTCTGCGCCACCATATTCCTCAGGTTGCCGACATCCTTCACCTTCTTGCCGTTATATTCCGTTATGATATCTCCTCTTTTAATGCCGGACTGTTCTGCAGGGCTTCCTTTGGCAATATCTCCAACAAGAGCCCCTTTGGACTGCTTCAGCCCGAACTTCTGGGAAAGCTCCGGGGTAAGCTCCTGTATCGTAACACCCAGCCATCCCCTCGTCACCTTGCCCTTCTGCTCAAGCTGTCCCATGACAAGACGGACCATGTTGCTCGGAACGGCAAAACCTATCCCCTGATAACTTCCTGTACGCGAGAAGATTGCGGTATTGATGCCAATAAGCTCGCCTTTAATATTCACCAGGGGACCTCCGGAATTGCCGGGGTTGATAGCAGCGTCGGTCTGAATAAAATCCTCATAGTCGGCAATGCCCACATTTGCCCTGCCGACGGCGCTGATTATTCCCATGGTCACGGTATGACTCAGCCCGAAAGGGTTGCCGATGGCCAGAACGAATTCACCTACCTGAAGCTTGTCTGAATCGCCCCACTGTACTGACGGCAATTCCTTGGCATCAACTTTAACAACAGCAATATCGGTTTTGGGATCAGCCCCGATTAACCTGGCCTTGAACGAGCGCTTGTCGAGGAGCGTAATGCGAATCTCTTCAGCCTGCTCAATAACATGATTATTCGTGATAATGTACCCGTCCTCAGAAGCAATCACCCCGGAGCCGAGACTCTGCTCCTTCCATTTTTTCGGTGTCTTGAACTCACGAAAAGGATTGAAGAGGTCAAAAAACTGGTCATCAAACTGAGGATTTGCGTCTCTCTTTACAACCTTGGTAGTTGAAATATTCACAACCGAAGGAGAGACGGCAGCGGCGATCTCGGAAAAGGCCCTGCTCGTATCAACAATCTGCTTCGAAACATTTGGCACAATCGGGGCCCTCTTCTGCCTGCCAGTTAATTCACCCAGCAGATAGAACGAGATTCCACCGAGAAGGATGCCGACCAGAAGAACTGCGGTAATTACAACAAGCCTATTTTTCATAGTGATACAATTATAATAGTGTTTCTGTTGCATTGTAAAGTATCTTTTCTTGACAAAAAGCGTGCTCTAATGCTAATTTTCAAGGCTTATTAAGCGGCGGGGTCACGGGTCAGACGTCGTAGAGTTATCTCTGAAAATCTGACCGATCCCCAATAATAAATCTATTTCCCTGTTATTTAAGGAGGTTCTGATGTTAAAACGATATCTACTCGCCCCGGGACCAACCCCTGTCCCTCCGGAGGCCCTGCTCGCAATGGCTATGCCGATCATTCACCACCGGTCACCCGATTTTCTGCCGGTACTTGATTCAGCCAAGAAAGGGCTCCAGTGGCTTTGTCAGACCAAAAACGATGTCCTTATCATCTGTTCCACCGGTACCGGCGGAATGGTAGGCTCAGTCAATAATTTCTTCAGCCCGGGCGACAAGGCCCTCGTCGTTAATGGCGGCAACTTCGGAGAACGGTGGACGAAGATATGCAAGGCATACAGCCTCGGGGTTGAAGAGATAAAAATAGATTGGGGCTATGCGGTAAAACCCGAAGATGTTGAGAATGCCCTGAAAAAAGATCCGTCGATCAAGGGCGTCTTTGTTCAGGCTTCCGAGACCTCCACCGGTGTCTACCATGATATCAAGGCGCTTGCATCCATCGTAAAGAAATACGAGGGCACGATACTTGTTGTCGATGCTATCTCGGCACTGGTCGCCCACGATCTGAGAATGGACGAGTGGGGGATAGATGTCCTCATCGGGGGTTCACAGAAAGGTCTGATGCTCCCGCCGGGGCTCGCTTTTGTTGGCGTCAGCGAAAAGGCCTGGGCCTTTGCTGAAAAATCAAAATCTCCCAAATTCTATTTCAACTTCAAGAAAGAGCGTGAGTCCCTGGCCAAGAACCAGACAAACTTCACGTCTCCTGTCTCACTGATCATCGGCCTGAATGAATGTCTGAAGATTGTGCAGGCAGAAGGTCTTGAGAATGCCTTCAGGCGGCATGAAAGGCTTGCACATGCAACTAGGGAGGCCGTCAAGGCACTCGGGCTTGAGATGTTCACCAAAGAATCACCGAGCAACTCGGTGACCGCGATTAATGCCCCCCCCGGGATAGATGGGCAGGAGATATACAAAAACCTGCGAGTAAAGTATGGCATCACCGCAGCAGGGGGTCAGGGGAATCAAAAAGGAAAGATCTTCCGTATTGCGCACCTTGGTTACGCCGGCACGTTCGATGTCATCACCGCAGTAGCCGGCATTGAAATGGTGCTCAAGGGAATGGGACACCCGCTCAAACTGGGGTCCGGGGTTGCTGTGGCCCAGGAACTATTAATGGTTTAAAAGGAGAACTGATCATGAAGGTACTCGTCAGCGATAATATATCTGAAAAAGGCGTAGAAATACTGAAGAAGGCGGGTCTTGACGTTGATGTTAAGACCGGGATGAAGCCCGATGAGCTGCTGGCCTGCATCGGCGAATACCATGGTCTGGTCATTCGATCGGCAACCAAGGTGACAGCAGCTGTGATTGAGGCTGCCACAAATCTGAAAGTTATCGGAAGAGCGGGTTCCGGACTGGACAATGTAGACAAAGCTGCAGCATCCAAAAAAGGCATTGTTGTCATGAACACGCCGGGCGGCAACACAGTCACCACGGCCGAGCATGCCATTGCCATGCTTTTTGCCGTTGCACGGTCAATCCCACAGGCCACCGCCTCGATGAAGGCCGGGAAGTGGGAGAAGAAAAAATTCATGGGAGTAGAACTCTTCAATAAAACGCTCGGAATACTCGGGCTCGGGGCGATTGGCGGCCAAGTTGCTAAAAAAGCCCTCGGCCTCGAAATGAACGTCATCGCCTATGATCCTTTTCTCAGCGATGAAAAAGCGCGGGAAATGGGTATCAAGAAGGTCTCGGTCAATGAAATCTTTATTAATGCCGATTTCATTACAATCCATACCCCATTAACACCTGAAACAAAGAATCTTATCAATAAAGATACGATCAGCACGATGAAGGACGGCGTCAGGGTCATCAACTGCGCCCGCGGCGGCATTATCAACGAGCAGGACCTCTATGAGGCCCTGAAGAGCGGCAAGGTAGCCGGAGCCGCCCTCGACGTATTCGAAAAAGAGCCGCCGGACGGAAATCCGCTGCTCACTCTTGACAGCCTTGTATGTACACCTCATCTCGGGGCATCGACAGAAGAGGCGCAGGAGAACGTCGCCCTTGCCGTTGCCGAGCAGATAGCCGATTACCTGGCCCGCGGAACGATCAGGAATGCTGTCAACTTTCCATCGATCCCGAGCGACCAGATCCCAAGGCTCCAGCCTTACATAACGCTGGCTGAAAAGCTGGGGAGCTTCTGCTCCCAGATGTTCAGCGACGGCCCCAAGGAGATCGTCGTCGAGTATCACGGTGATGCTGCAACCGTCAATACCGCACCGGTTACCATCGCAGCCTTAAAGGGGTATCTCACTCCCGTTTTGCTTGAGACCGTCAACTTTGTAAACGCTCCGTTCATTGCTAAAGAGCGGGGCATCGAGGTAAAGGAAATAAAAAGCAGCGAAGCCGGAGACTACCAGAGCATGATCGCCCTCAGGATCAAATCAAAAGACAGGGAAAGTTACATTGCAGGAACACTCTTCAGCAAGAAAGACCCGCGGGTCATACTAATTGATTCGTTCAAGGTTGAGATCGTTCCCGACGATGTGCTTCTGCTAATTTATAATAATGATAAGCCCGGTGTCATCGGCAATATCGGCAACACCCTCGGCAAACATAATATTAATATTGCACGCATGCATTTCGGCAGGCAGTCTGCCGGAGGGATGGCTATCTCGGTTGTCAGCGTCGATACCGCCCCTCCCGCAGAGGTGATCGAAGAGATCAAAAAGCTGCCAAACATACTGTCTGTCCGCCAGATATGTCTTTAATGCAGGAAAGGATCTGAGAGATGCCTGTTGTAATCGTTGTCGGTGCACAGTGGGGCGATGAAGGCAAAGGGAAAATCGTCGATTACCTCACCAGAAAAGCAGCGCTTGTAGCCCGGTATCAGGGGGGCCATAATGCAGGCCATACTGTTGTCATAAAAGACAAAAAGTTCGTGCTGCACCTCATCCCGTCCGGCATCCTCCATAAAGGGACGACCTGCATTATCGGGAACGGGGTTGTGGTTGAACCTTCTGCTCTGATCGGGGAGATCGATGAATTAAGGGATAAAGGCATCGCAGTGAATGAGAACCTACTCCTGAGCAAAAATGCACATTTGATCATGCCGTACCATATAGCGCTCGATAAGGCGAGTGAAACGTCGAAGGGCAAGAAGTCTATCGGCACGACCGGGAGAGGCATCGGGCCGGCCTATGTTGACAAGATGGCAAGATGCGGCTTGCGGGTGGGTGAACTTCTGACTCCCGAGCTTTTTATGGAGAAATTGCAGATAAACGTCCGTCAGGCAAATGTGCTCCTGAAGAACTTGTATAATCACAAAGGGTTCAGTGCCAAAAAAATCTTTGCTGAATATATGGCATATGCTGAAAAACTCGGCAGGCATATCGCCGATACTGACCTGATCATCAATAAGGCTATCGATGCAAGGAAAAATGTGCTGCTTGAGGGGGCACAGGGAACATTGCTTGATATCGATCACGGCACCTACCCTTTTGTAACTTCTTCGAGTGCTGCCGCCGGAGGCGCCTGCACAGGCCTTGGCATCGGGCCGACAAAGATATCCAGGGTCATCGGCATTGTCAAGGCGTATACTACCAGAGTCGGTAGCGGACCTTTCCCTACTGAACTCCATGACAGCACCGGAGAGATGATGCGGGAAAAGGGGGGAGAGTTCGGAGCAACGACCGGCAGGCCGAGGCGCTGCGGATGGCTTGATACCGTCATTCTGAAGCACTCAGCCATGATAAACGGCCTCACAGGCATTGTGATCACCAAGCTCGACATACTGGATGGTTTTAAGACATTGAAGATATGCACCGGCTACCGCTACAAGGGCAAGCTCATTAAAGAAATGCCGAAGGAACTGATTATATTCGAAAACTGCATCCCTGTCTATGAGGAGATGGAAGGATGGAAGGAGAGCACACGCGGGGTCAAGACATTCTCCCAACTGCCGAAGCAGGCACGGGCGTATATCAAAAGAATGGAAACGCTGGTCGGCGTGAAGGCTGATGTCATCTCGACCGGACAAAAGAGGGACGAACTGATTACCATAAAAGAACAGTTCTAATGGTAAAGCGGAAGTATTCCCGCCTTATCCGGCGTCCTGAGACTGAGTTCTCGTCCGAGGGGAAGAATTACCGCGCTATCTCGAGTGATTTTTTCTGCGGTAGATACCCACGGGCAAGCCCGT
>PLXX01000111.1 GCA_003153275.1 Nitrospiraceae bacterium
GGGCTTGCCCGTGGGTATCTACTTCAATAGTGGGGCGATAGTTTTTTTGGGTCTTCGTGTTTTAGTGTGGGTCATTTCATATCTCTTTGAGCATTCAGGTAAGGATTTTCAGCCTCAGATATTCCTCGTCACATAAGCCGCAAGCTCTCCTCTGACTGACTCTGATCTTATTGTTCAGCCCTTCGACGAAACCAAGCGAGACTTTGTTCTCTGGCCTGCTGTAAGCTGCAATTCCATCCCAGTGCCGTGCGATCATTTCCGCGAACTTCTCATGGGGGTTGAGCCGCTGCCATTTAAGCGACTGTTTCCAGTTGTCGAAAAACCGTCTGGCCTATCCCGGTCTGATAACTCCACAACTGACCAAAAGACTTCTTTAACAGATACGCTACATTGAGCCGCTTGTTTGCCTGGAGCAGTTTCCGAAGCGCCTTCTTTCCATCAAGCGTAAGATTCTCCCGGTTCGATAGCAACGCGTACTTCTGTTCCTTGATATACGACCGATCCGTTCCTGACAGTCGGAGATATTCCATCATACGCACTTTATCAAGAGCATCCCCAAGATGTCTCATTACGTGAAACTGGTCATAAGCAATGGCAGCACTAGGAGCATTATTCCGAGTGGAATTCGTGAATGCCTTCCACATGTCTATGACCGCCAACTCGATCTTCTTTGTTTTCTTAGGCCCAAGTCATTCGTAGAACATATCCATGCTCGCCTCAGATCGATCCTCGCCACCGAACCAGATCGGCTTCCTTCTTTCCAGATCGTTGACCACGATATGATAGGTATGTCCCTTCCTCAAGGACATCTCGTCTATTCCAATTGCCCGCGAAGCTGCTACCGGGTTCCTTCGAAGCTGTTCCTGCATGTATTCTTTTTCCAAGGCCTTGACCGCATGCCAGTCCAGCTTCAGCTCTTTTGCCATGTCCTTGATAGTCATGGCGCGACACTTCCGTCCCACGTAGTAGGAAAACCGCTTCGTGTAGAAGGGGATTGTTCGACAGCCAGGGCAGTTTCTCCCGTTTCACTTTCCCACACCTTTTGCACTGAACCCTTCGGACTTCCACTTCCAGATAGATCCGGGCATCCCCACAGGACAGATCCCGTATCCGTCGCACTGCCTTGTCGTAATAACTGTGATGCACAGTGCCGCAGCAACCGCATGTCGTTTTTTTTGACTCCGCTTAAGACTGATAACACGTGCTTTCGAGTCTCCAAATATCCCCTGTATTTTAGACATTGGCCGAAATCCGGGGAACTGATACTCGTCGAGTAATCGTCTCTTTTTGACGATCCACAAATCATACAGTTTTCATGACCCATTTGAAAGCTCTTTTACCCTTATCTGAAGCCATGCTATACTGATTTAGGCTTGTCAATTCACCCACACTCAGACACGATGAGCCATAAACAAGTTAGTTCGATAGAACTCGATATAGGTAATTGGTATTATGTTTGTATAAAACCTACTATAGGGGGTGCGAGATGAAAAAATTGATAGTAACAACAACGGCAATGTTATGTGTTTTGATGACTTTTCCCACAGTGGGGTTGGCTCTCGAAATCGACATAGGAGGCGGAGGTATAAACATTAGAGATAACGATAGGGACCGTCAGGAAGAAAGAGATATCCAGCCTGAGCGCGATAGGGAGCGCCGGGATGAAAGAGATGTCGAACAGGAACGCGATGGGGAGCGCCGGGATGAAAGAGATATGCAGCGTGAGCACGATAGGAACCGCCAGGAAGAAAGAGATGACCGGCCTGAGCGTGACGGGGACCGTTATTAGAATAATGAACTAAGGGGTTGACCCCTCAGATAACATATAGAGTCAACTCCTTAAGAGCAGATAAGTCATTTTCATTTATACCACACTTCTACAATTACCAGTTGAACTACGCACCATTATAAGAGGTCTTAAAAGTGCAGAAAGATCAAGGAACAGGGCGGGTCGAGCAGTTTAGCGATGGGGTCTTTGCCATAGCCATCACGCTTCTCGTGCTCCAAATAAAGTTGCCTAGTCAGGCTGCGGTCGAACAGCGGGGATTAGCACATTTGCTCGCAACGCTCTGGCCCAGTTATCTTGCCATCATTACCAGCTTTGTAACGATCCTCATGATATGGGTAAAGCACCACTGGATGTTCACTCTGATTCAAAAAAGCGATCATGCTTTCCTTTACTGGAACGGACTGCTGCTTTTCTTCATTACCTTCCTTCCTTTCCCGACGGCCTTACTGGCAGAGTATCTGCTTCATCCCGAAGCAAAGGTGGCGGCGAATCTATACACTGGAACGGTCTTCGCGATCTCTCTCTCCTTCAAAGGGCTGTGGTGGCATGCAACGAAGGATAAAAGGCTACTGGCAGTGCACGCAAACAGCGCCACAAAAATTGAGGCAAAGCAGATCACTAAGCTGGATCAATATGTCCCTCTATTCTATTTCGTGGTGTTCGGAGTGTCTTTTCTTTTTGGAGGTGTGAGTGTCGCCCTCTGCCTGTTCCTGGCATTGTTTTTTGCGTACCGCGAATGGTTGACGAATCGGTAGGATGAACAGGCATATTGAACCATGAGAGGCATCAAGCTAATCATCCTGGTCATCGTTTTGATCCTTTTGTTTGGCGGTAGCTTTTATCTGGCTGAGGAGACGGTAAAAAGTTATCTCTCCTATGCAGAATATAATTTTCGGAATGCCAGAGGGGACCGACAATTCAATCAA
The DNA here is from genome assembly GCA_003153275.1 of Nitrospiraceae bacterium. Classification (GTDB taxonomy): domain Bacteria; phylum Nitrospirota; class Thermodesulfovibrionia; order Thermodesulfovibrionales; family UBA6898; genus PALSA-1316. The sequence goes on from PLXX01000111.1 coordinate 2,716, forward strand.
TCAAAACGATTACGATTGACAAAAGGCAATCAAGGGCAGCAGCAGGCTAAAGTCAATGAGGCACCTCCGGAGGTTATAGTAATGCCTGCTGATACAAGCGGTGTATACGTTGTTGCTGATATGGGTCCAGATGGGCCACAGGGCGGTCCGACAGACAAGGATCAGAAGCGGCCGAATCAGTCCTTAGAAAAGGAGAAACCCACTGTATCTGAACACAAATCCGATTGGGAAATAAATGTGTTGCCGGTTCAGCCCCCAGACAATGTGAAAAGCCTTCCTGAAGTGAACGATGAGAATAAACATACTCCACCTGACCGATTCTGACTAATACCCTAACAGCATGAAGGGAAAAGAAGGCTCTCTTGCTTCGAGCCAGCGGCAAGACCATGCATTGCGATGACGATGGAAGCTAAACTTGGCGAGACGAGAATTACTTCCCGCTATACGTAAGATAACATGCATTTTTAGGAACAGCTGTGAGAAGAGATATATTCCCAGGAGGTTGGGCTGCGCGTTATAGACCCCGGCGGTCCATCGTTAGCCTCTTTTTCTATCTCCCATGCAGAATGTCCATCCACCTGATGGCCTCGGTATCGCTGATCTTGCCCAGGTAGATTTGGGTCGTTTTCAGGTCCTGATGCCTCAGAATGACCTTGGATATGATCTCCAGGGGTACCCCGTTCCTGCTTGCATATGTGGCCGAATGCCGGCGCAGGTCATGGGGAGATATTTTGACATTCATCTTCTTCCCTAGTCCGACAACCAGGTTCCTGACAACGGTATAACAGAGTGGAAAAACTCTGTCATCGGGAGACATTTGGTTATTCTGAATATACTCGGTCAGCCTGACAGCAATGTGTTCTATTCAATATGGTCCTGTTTAGGATTTACAACTTCATCCGCCATTAGATAAAGTGTAACATAAATGATATGAAACATAAATGCAGTTGGGTTATAAGTTATGTAGATGGCCTTAGAAGCCTCATCCCCTGATCCTACTGCAGCCAGAGGTCAAACAGCACCTGCAATAGGTCCTGCGGCCGAACCGAATGCCGGTAACTCTGCGCCCGCTTCTTCTCAGGATTTCCTGGGAGAGGCCGACGCGGTTATTGGTGGATCACGTATCCCTTCGATGGAGGAGATATTCTCGTCGCTCCCTGAGCAGAGGTTTCAGAAGATGCTCGATGATCTGATGATCCCGCTTTCAAAACGGCAGCCCAAAGCCGCGGCCCCCGAGTTTTTTGCCGGGAAGTCTGTCGATGAAATAGCCATAATCCTCTCCGGGTTTAGTGTGACGACGTATCATGATAAGGATGTGGTCATTGAGGAGGGCGACTCAGGCGATTGCATGTATCTTATTAAATCCGGAGTTGCGCGGGTGGTTGAGCATATGCTGGCAGGGAGATCGAACTTGCGCTGCTCCGTGAAGGTGATCTGTTCGGTGAAGTCGCCTTCCTGACCGGCAGGTCGAGGACCGCCTCGAATTGCGGTCGGTCCGCTCGAAGCATACGAGATGGACCGGATTCACATTGAACTGTTGCTTGACCGGAACCCCGAGATTATGTCGAGACTTGAGGGTTTCTACGAAAACCGGATCAGGGATACCATAAAAAGGATTATGCCGAAATAGCCCTCCGGTTGTTTATCGGTCCCGCATATAGCCCCCATGCACAAACAGCAACTGCTTTTGCTGTCGTCACTGATGCAGTTGCAGGAAGGCTCCCCCGGTTTTCATGCTGTGTCGAGAGTGAAATCAAGGTGACCCATACACAAGGTTGACAATATACCAGCGAAATGATAAATTAACACTGTTAATATATCAGAACCACGTTAAGGAATGGCTAATGGGAGTTACAGAAAAAAGAGCTCAGCATAAAGAGGAATTTCGCAGGGAGATTCTTGATGCAGCACGGGATCTCTTTATAAAAGATGGGTATGAAGAATTCTCAATGAGAAAACTCGCCCAAAAAATAGATTATTCTCCGACGACGATTTATCTGTATTATAAGAACAAGGATGACTTGCTTTTGGCCATCTGCGAAGAGTTTTCCGAACAATTTTTTACTCATCTGCATCAAATCAGGATGCTTTCTAATGATCCTCTTGAGTCGCTTCGTCAGGCACTGCTGTATTTTACAAAATTCTGGCTGGGCAATCCCAATCAATTCAAGGTATTCTTTTTCACAAAGCCTAATGTTTACGGTACAAAGGAAGAATTCATGGAAAAGGATTCGATGGCACGGGACACCTATTTAATATTTAGAGAGATGGTACGCGACTGTATCAAAACAGGGAAGCTTGCCGATATTGATGCGGAGGTTCTTACGCATGCCTTTGGAGTAATACCTCATGGTCTGATAGCCATGACTTTTTACAGCTCAAGTTTCCCCAGGGCTGACAGCAATGTGGTCGCTCAGACCCTGGTTGATGGATTGCTTAGGGGTTTTCAGAGGTGACTTTTTTTGCGGCCGTCGCTCTCTCAATTATGAAAAAAGTACAAATGACCCTCGAGGCTCATATAACGTTACATTTAATTACACTTTGCAGAAACAGGAGAAATCGAACATGACATTAGCAGAGATGTTTAAGCAAACCAAGGGCAGAGCCAAACTGATTCCGATTATTCTAATTTTCGCCGTATCCCTGATTTTGACGGGTTGCGGAAAACAAAATACCGCAGCCGGGAAGTCGCCGAGCGCCCCCCCCGAAGTGGGGGTGGTCGTGGTACAACCGCAGCGGGTGGCGCTTTCCACTGAGCTCTCCGGTCGTACTTCCGCCTACCTTATTGCCGAGGTCAGGCCGCAGGTGGGGGGTATCATACAGAAACGTCTGTTTACTGAAGGTTCGGATGTCAAGGAGGGCGAGGTGCTTTACCAAATTGACCCGGCTACCTATCAGGCAGCCTACAACAGTGCAAAGGCTTCACTTGCCAGGACTGACGCCAATGTCATTCCCGCCAGGCTTAAGGCCGAGCGATATAAGGATCTTGTAAATATCAATGCGGTCAGTAAGCAGGATTACGACGATGCAAACGCGGCCTTCAAGCAGGCTGAGGCAGACACTGAGGCCGGCAAAGCAGCACTCGAGACCGCTCGTATCAATCTTGCATACACCAGTGTTACCGCGCCCATTTCGGGGCGGATCAGCAGATCATCGGTAACTGTCGGGGCCCTGGTATCGGCAAGTCAAAGCGCTCCTCTCGCGACGATCCAGCAGCTTGATCAGGTCTACGTCGATGTAACACAGTCAAGCGCTGAAATGCTGCGCCTGCAACAGGCAATGGCGAGCGGTCAGCTCAGGAAGGGAGGCGCAAGCCAGTCAAAGGTCAAGCTGATCCTCGAAGATAATACCCCATATTCTTTGGAAGGTGTGCTGAAATTTTCAGAAGTCACGGTGGACCAGAGTACCGGCTCTATCACCCTGCGTACTGTCTTTCCCAATCCGAAACATATTCTGTTGCCGGGCATGTATGTACGCGCGGTCGTTGAAGAAGGGGTAAATGATAAGGCGATTCTTGTTCCGCAGCGGGGGGTCTCCCGCAACCCGGATGGCAGCGCCATCGTCATGGTGGTAGGGGGCGAAGAGAAGGTAGAGCCGCGCACAATCAATGTTGCTCGGACGGTTGGCGACAATTGGCTGGTTAGCGATGGGTTAAAAGCAGGAGACCGTGTCATTTTAGAGGGTCTTCAGAAAGTGCGACCGGGAACGCCCGTAAAGGCCGTCCCTTATTCCAGCTCAACGGCAAGGCCTCCCGCCGGCACTTTGGAACCAACTGCAACCAAAAAATAAAGGAGATCCATAATGCCTCGTTTTTTCATAAATCGTCCAATCTTTGCCTGGGTTATCGCCATCATGACCATGCTGGTGGGTCTTCTGGCCATTAAGGCCCTGCCGGTATCCCAGTATCCTGCGATCGCTCCGCCGCAGATTGCCATCAACGCCACCTATCCTGGCGCCTCGGCCCAGACTGTACAGGATACAGTCACCCAGGTCATTGAGCAAAAGCTGAACGGCATCGACAACCTGATCTACATGGCCTCCACCAGTGACTCGGCCGGGGCTGTATCCATTACGCTGACCTTCAAGGCCGGAACCGACCCGAACATCGCGCAGGTTCAGGTGCAGAACAAGTTGCAACTGGCCGTGCCTCTCCTGCCGCAGATAGTGCAAAGACAGGGCATAGCGGTGCTCAAATCCAGCAGAAACTACCTGTTGATCGTGGGCCTCGTTTCGGAAGATGGCTCCATGGACCGCAACTCTCTGACTGACTACATGGTCTCCAATATGCAGGACATTATCAGTCGCCTGGACGGGGTGGGTGAACTGCTGCTGTTCGGCACGCAGAACGCCATGCGGATCTGGCTGAATCCAGCCAAGCTGAACAACTACCATATGACCACCAACGACGTAATCTCGGCGTTGCAGGCCCAGAATGTTCAGGTTTCAGCCGGACAGTTCGGCGGCCTTCCCGCCACAAAAGGTCAGCAGTTAAATGCCACCATAAACGCCCGGGCCTTGCTCCAGAATGCTGATCAGTTTAACGCTATTATCCTGCGCACCAACCCCGATGGCTCCACAGTCAAGCTAAAGGATGTGGCCGAAAGCAAGATCGGCACAGAGAACTACGAAATTCAGTCCTACTACAACGGAAAACCGATGGGAGGGATGGCGGTCCGTTTGGCGGCCGGTGCCAACGCGCTGGAAACCGGCAACCGGGTCAAGGCCAAGATGGCGGAGTTGGAAAAATATTTCCCGCCCAGCATGAAGGTGGTCTATCCCTACGACACTACCCCCTTCATCAAGATCTCCGTCGAGGAGGTAGTTCATACACTGATTGAAGCAGTCTTCCTGGTCTTTATCATCATGTACCTCTTCCTGCAAAATTTTCGGGCCACCCTGATCCCTACAATCGCGGTGCCGGTAGTACTGCTCGGCACCATGGGGGTACTGGCGGCCTGCGGTTTTTCGATCAATACCCTGACCATGTTCGCGCTGGTGATTGTGATTGGCCTGCTGGTCGACGACGCCATCGTTGTTGTCGAGAACGTGGAGCGTATCATGTCTGAGGAAGGGTTATCGCCCCATGACGCCACCGTCAAATCCATGGGCCAGATAACCAGCGCCCTCTGGGGGATTGCCATGGTGTTAACAGCGGTCTTTTTGCCCATGGCCTTTTTCGGTGGTTCCACCGGCGTCATCTACCGCCAGTTCTCTATTACCATCATCTCCGCCATGATCCTGTCGGTATTTGTTGCGATGATTCTGACTCCGGCGCTATGCGCCACTATCCTTAAACCTATCGAAAAAGGGCATCACTCTGGCGAGACCGGCTGGCTCAGCGGGTTCTTCCGTCGCTTCAACAGTGTATTCGATTTTTTCCGGGGCAAATACGAAGGGATTGTCGGCCGTTCCTTCGGAAAGCCGGTACGGTATTTGGTGGTTTACTTTGCAATTGTGGTCGCTATGGCCTTTCTCTTCTTACATCTCCCGACCTCGTTCCTGCCTGATGAGGATCAGGGTTTTCTCCTCTGCCAGGTCCAACTGCCGGCCGGAGCCACCCAGGAGCGGACCATCCAGGTTATACGGCAGATAGAACAGCATTTTCTCGAAAAGGAATCGAAGACGGTGGAGGGGCTGATCACTGTGGCTGGGTTCAGCTTTGCCGGTCGGGGACAAAACATGGGGCTGGCCTGGGTGAAGCTGAAGGATTGGGACGTGCGCAAAACCACCGATCTGAAGGCGCCCGCCATTGCCGGTCGGGCCATGAAAGCCTTCTCCCAGTTCCGCGACGGTCTGGCCTTCGCCTTTTCACCTCCGGCGGTTCTTGAACTGGGCGTGGCGAACGGCTTCGACTTTCAGTTGCAGGATCGTGGGGGCCTGGGACATGAGAAGCTGATGGATGCTCGTAACCAATTACTGGGGATGGCCATGAAAAACCCCAAGCTGATCGCAGTACGTCCCAACGGTCAGGACGACTCGCCCCAATTCAAGCTCGACATCGACGATGTGAGGGCCGGTGCCCTGGGCGTGTCCCAGGCGGATATCAACAACGTTCTTTCCACGGCCTGGGGAAGCTCGTACGTCAACGACTTCATCCAGAACGGCCGGGTNNGTCTATCTCCAGTCCGATCCCAATTACCGCATGCTGCCGGAGGATATCAACAGCTGGTATGTCAACAACAATAACGGACAGATGGTACCATTCTCGGCCTTCTCCACCGCCCGCTGGCAGTACGGTTCTCCCCGCCTTGAACGTTACAACGGCATTCCATCCGTGGAGCTTCTGGGACAGGCCGCACCGGGAATAAGTACAGGCGAGGCTATGTCCGAGGTGGAAAAGATAGCGGTCCAACTGCCGCCCGGCATCGGTTACGAATGGACCGGTCTCTCCTACGAGGAGAGGAACGCGGGAGCCCAGGCACCGGCGCTCTATGCCATTTCGCTGCTGGTGGTGTTCCTCTCTGTTGCGGCTTTGTACGAAAGCTGGACCATTCCCTTCGTCAACCTGCTGATGCTGCCGCTGGGGCTGGTGGGTGCGGTGACGGCGGTAAAGCTACGCATGTTCCCCAACGATGTCTATCTCCAGATTGGTTTGCTCACCACGGTGGGACTTTCCACCAAGAACGCCATCTTGATCATCCAGTTCATCAAGGAACTGATGCGCCAGGGACATGAGCTGATGGAGGCGACCCGAATGGCGGTTAAGATCAGGCTGCGGCCAGTCATTATGACATCACTTGCTTTCTTTTTCGGAACCTTGCCGCTGGCCTTGACCCGCGGAGCCGGGGCCGCAGCCCAGAATGCCATCGGCACGGCTGTTACGGGTGGACTGCTCTCGGCGACCTTCATCGACTTGATCTTTATTCCATTTTTCTTTGTCCTGGTATCACGCTTGCTTGTGAAGAAGCAGCCCCAGCATCCCCCCGTCGAACCTGACGTTTTAGCAATATCCCCGGAGGTGCACTGAAATGAAAAATATAAAACGCACAACAACAGTTGTATGTCTGGGAGCATTCCTCTGCCTGGCAGGCTGTTCGACCATGGCCCCAAAATATACACAACCGGTAGCGCCCGTGCCGTCTTCGTGGCCAGACGGCCCTGCTTACAAAGAGACACAAACGGGAGTCGCAGGGGCAACAGTTGCCGGAATCCCCTGGCAGGAATTCTTTGTTGATCCACAGCTGCGCAAACTTATCGCACTTGCTCTGGAGAACAACCGCGACCTGCGTGTTGCAGCCCTGAACATCGAACGTTCCCAGGCTCTTTACCAGATCCAACGCTCCGATCTCCTGCCGAAGGTCGATGCCTCGGCAGTCGGTAATTTTCAACGGTTGCCCCCAGACTTCTCAGGCACGGGCCAGATCGAGACGATCCACCAATACAGCGTCGGTCTCGGCGTCAGTTCCTACGAACTCGACCTGTTCGGCCGGGTGCGCAGCCTCAAGGACCAAGCCTTAGATCAGTTCCTCGCCACCGAGCAGGCGCGGCGCAGTGTCCAGATCAGCCTGGTTTCTCAAGTTGCTGTTACCTATCTGACCCTGGCTGCTGACCGGGAACGGCTGAAGCTNNGCGCGGGTGGATATTGCCCGCTTTACCACCCTGGTGGCCCAGGACGAAAACGCCCTGAATCTGGTCGTCGGTTCGAAGGTAGAGTCCGGGCTGCTTCCGCAAACCCTTTCTGAAACGCTGACATCTCTCAGTGATGTCGCCCCCGGCCTGCCGTCCGACGTACTTCTGTGCCGGCCGGACATCCTGCAGGCCGAAAACCTGCTCAAGGGGGCTAATGCCAACATTGGTGCAGCGCGGGCGGCCTTCTTTCCCCGGATCATTCTGGTCTCCTCGGCCGGTTTCGGCAGCAACGAACTTTCCAGCCTTTTCGAGGTCGGCTCCCTTGCATGGAACTTCACGCCGCAGATCTCCCTTCCCATCTTCGACGGCGGCAGTAACAAGGCCAATCTGAAGGTGGCGGAAGTGGATCGTGACATCGCTGTGGCCCAGTACGAAAAAGCGATCGAGGCCGCCTTTCAGGAAGTGGCCGACGCCCTTGCCCAGCGTGGCACCATTGACGATCAACTTACGGCCCAACAGTCCCTTACCGATGCCTCTGGCGAGAGCTACCGACTCTCCCAGGCGCGATATGAAAAGGGGGTCGACAGCTACCTGGTCGTCCTCGACTCACAGCGCTCTCTCTACGGCGCCCAGCAGAACCTGATCACCGCGCGACTCTCGCGGCTTGCAAACCTCGTAACGCTCTATAAAGTACTTGGTGGCGGGAGCGGTGAGTAATGTTTACGCAATGCTCTTCCATTTCAAGCTTCGCATGAGTGACTGGAGAGCCGTGTAGTAAGAGAGGATTTACGTGAAATGAATATAAAGGAGTCTGGCCAGATTTGCAGCGTCATGGGTATACAGCTGATTTTGGGTATTCTGCGTTCACTGCTTAATGAAGCATAATTTACTGAACTTCTTCGAGTTTAACAGGGACAATCAGCTTATCATTGCCGCGGACTATTCCGAGTTTCACAAGTTCACCAGTTTTGTATTTATCAAATTCGTTCCTCAAGTCATCGTATGATAATACGGGCTTACTGTTTACGCTGACAATGATATCGCCAAGGATTATGTCAGCTCCCACCTGACGTGTTCCTCTCAGACCCGCAGCCGCAGCGCTTGTCCCTTTCTGGACATTGATAATCAGGACCCCCTGAATATCAAGTCGCTCGGCCAGACTTGGATGGGCTATTGTTATTGCTATTCCCGGATTCACTATCCTTCCGTGACTGATCAATTCAGGGACAATACGATTTATGCCTTCGACAGGGACAGCGAACCCGATCCCCGCGCTTGCCCCGGAAGGGCTAAAGATTGCTGTATTCACCCCGATAAGACGCCCCGCGCTGTCCAGCAGCGGGCCGCCGGAATTGCCGGGATTGATCGCAGCATCTGTTTGGATGACTCCCTGGATCGTCCTGCCGTTTGCCGATTGAATTTCTCTTCCCAGTGCGCTCACAATCCCTGATGTCATTGTCTGGTCAAGGCCGAATGGATTGCCTATGGCAAAAACCTTCTGTCCAACCAGAAGATTTCTGGAATCGCCAAGAGGGATGGGATGAAGTTTTTCAGGTGGAGCAGATATTTTAAGAACCGCAAGGTCCTTGTCCTGTGATATACCAACAAGAGATGCCTGCCACTTTGTATTATCCGCAAGAACAACCTCGATACGGCTTGCATCTCCAATGACATGGAAGTTGGTCACAATCCTGCCGTCCTTGTCCCAGACAAAACCGGAACCACTCCCTTTCGGAATTTCATAGCTATTCAAGGAAAAAAAATCACGGCGAAGCTCGATGTTTGTGATGTACACAACCGAACGGGAGACATTCCTGAATATTTCGGTTGCGGTCTTTTCATCCTGGGCAAGATCGCCCCTTGCAACAACAGCCCTCGGTTCCGCTTTTTCATCATGGATCTTTTGGGAGGGCTTAAAGAAAATATACAGTGCTGCTCCCAGGACTATAATAAATACAATCGGTATTATTCTGAATCTCCGTTGCCCCTTCATAGCGTATGTGAACACCTCATTCACTATGATAGCAAAAATACAGGTAACTTTATTTCCCTCATCCAGCCCCTGAATTAAGCCTATGTATCCTGTATGCATCACGATGTTTGGATGACTGCTGCCCAATTATATCGTTATCAGTCCATATGCCCTCTTTTGATAAATAGCCTGCTTTCTGTTACTATTTCCTGTGTTTCTTCAGCAGTTGATCAATGGCCTTACGCTTGGTAATGTCTATGCCCTGATTGCTCTGGGTTATACGATGGTCTATGGCGTGCTCGAACTGATCAATTTCGCCCATGGCGAGATCTATATGCTCGGTGCCTATCTCGGCATCATCCTGCTCGGTTTTTTCACTGTCATCGGTCTGACAGCATACAGTCTTCCCCTTTCACTCTTTTTGGTCACGGTGCTGACTATCGTCTTCTGTTCGTCATATGGTTTTACCATAGAAAAGATCGCCTATAAGCCTTTGCGGAATGCACAGCGGCTGAGCCCCCTGATAAGCGCTATCGGGGTGTCGCTCTTTCTTCAAAACTATGTGATGCTCACCCAGGGAGCGACCGACAAGGTCTTTCCATCGGTCATCGGCAATGCCGGGTTTGAACTCCTCTCGACGCGGGTGACCTATCTTCAGGCTTCGATCATTGGGTTCTCCAGCCTGATTATGGTCCTGCTACATCTGTTTGTGATGAAGACTAAGACCGGCAAGGCGATGCGAGCTGTGGCCCAGGATAAGGTGATGGCGTCACTGGTCGGCATTAATCCGGACAGGGTCATATCGATGACGTTCATTATCGGTTCGGGTCTTGCCGCGGTCGCCGGCATCATGGTCGCCATGTACTATGGGCTGGTGAATTATTCGATAGGTTACTCGGCGGGGATCAAGGCCTTTACCGCAGCGGTACTCGGCGGCATAGGCAGTATCCCCGGGGCCATGCTCGGCGGTATCGTGCTGGGGCTTATTGAGAGCTTTGGCGCAAGCTATATATCGTCTGAATACAAAGACGCCTATGCATTTATTATTCTTATCCTCATCCTCCTCGTAAAGCCTGAAGGACTGCTCGGAAGGAGGACCGAGGAGAAGATATGAGCCGGGTAAAAACATTTCGCTCCCGCATAATGACGTCGCTCGGTATTGCTCTCTGGCTGTCGCTGCTGTTTCTGCCGTTCAGGGGGATCAGGGATGCTGCAGTGCTTTTTGTTTCCCTCGCCACTGCAATTCCCTTTTCGCATTTTATCGTCAGCAGCATCAGGAAGATGGCACCGCATCTTGACGGCATGAAACAATATTTCCACCGGAGTGGATGGGGGGGGAACAGATGGCCCGGCCTTGCTCTACTGACAGCAGTTATAGTCCTGCCGCTTGTTGCGCAGGACTATATCATCGACGTTGCGGTCATCGCAGGCATTTATATCATCCTTGCTCTTGGACTGAACGTGGTTGTCGGTTTTACCGGGCTGCTGAACCTCGGGTTTGTGGCTTTTTATGCGATAGGGGCTTACAGTTATGCCTTGCTTAATACCAAAGCAGGTATGGGGTTCTGGACTGCGCTGCCATTTTCAGTGACGCTCGCAACCGTTGCCGGGTTCCTGCTTGCGGCGCCTGCAGTTCGACTGAAGGGAGATTATCTGGCCCTGGTCACCCTGGGCTTCGGCGAGATCATCCGGCTGGTCCTGAACAACTGGGACACGTTCACCAAAGGGCCGAATGGGATATCCGGCATTGCCCCGCCGTATTTCATGGATATGCCGCTTGCTAGGCTTTCTCATTACTACTATCTCGTGCTCGCATTCGTCATTTTTACGGTCTTTGTGATGAGGAGGGTGGAAGATTCCAAGGCCGGTCGTGCCTGGGTGGCGATACGGGAAGATGAAATAGCGTCTGCTGCCATGGGCATTAACACAACGCTGTACAAGCTTTATGCCTGCGCATTTGCGGCCTTCTGGGCTGGCCTGGCCGGCAGCCTTTTTGCTGCCAAGATGCGGTTTGTTTCGCCCGAAAGCTTTTCGTTCATGGAATCTGTCCTGATCCTCTGCATGGTGATCATCGGGGGGCTGGGAAGTATCACAGGGGTGATTATCGGGGCTGTCGTGCTGGTTTTTTTGCCTGAGATGCTTCGGGAAGTGCAGATGTACCGGATGCTTGCGCTCGGCTGCGGACTCGTCTTCGTGATGGTCTTCAGGCCTCAGGGGCTTTTTGGAGGACGTCATGCATCTTCTTGAGGTCAGGTCTCTTTCGAAGCATTTCGGGGGTATCAGGGCCATTGAAGATATAAGCTTTACGGCCATGGCAGAGGTCATTGTGAGCATTATCGGGCCGAACGGCGCCGGTAAAACAACGCTCTTCAACTGCCTGACCGGCTTTATGAAGCCGACGCGGGGCAGTATCCTCTTGTCTGAAAGGGACATCTCGGCCATTTCGCCGGCAGGAATCAACAGGCTCGGCATTGCGAGGACATTTCAGAATATCAGACTATTCCGCACGATGACCGTGATAGAAAATGTGATGGTCTCCCAGCATGCGATGATCCATTATGGTCTGATGGCCTCTCTTCTGAGGACGCCGGCCTTCCGGAGGTCTGAAAAAAACGTGCGCGAGAGATCTTTCGAGTATCTTGAACTCCTGGGGCTCGAAGAATATGCCGACAAGATTTCCGGCAGNNTTCTGCTTGATGAGCCGACCGCAGGGATGAACCCGTACGAGACGGACAGAATGATGGCGCTGATCAATGACCTGAAACGCATGGGAAAGACGGTCCTTCTGATCGAGCATGACATGAAGGTGGTCATGGGCATTTCCGACCGCATTGTGGTGCTGGACCATGGTGTAAAGATTGCTGAAGGGCCCCCTGCCGAAATAAAGAACAATCCCCTGGTGATCGAGGCGTATCTTGGCAAGGAGGCGCATTAAGCCCGTGCTGAGGCTGGAGAATATTCATACGTTTTACGGACCGATCGAGGCGCTCAGGGGTATTGACATCGAGATCAACAAGAAGGAGATCGTTTCTCTTATCGGCAGCAACGGCGCCGGAAAATCAACCTGTCTCATGACCATATCCGGNNCTGCCCCACCGCGTGGTTGAGATGGGCATCAGCCATGTCCCGGAGGGAAGGAGGATTTTTCCGAAACTGACCGTTCTTGAAAATCTTGAAATGGGTGCATTTCTTGGAAGGGGCAATGTGGCTGAGTCGATCAAGACGGTCTACGAGCTTTTCCCGATACTCAGGGAGAGGACAAAACAGTATGGGGGGACGCTGAGCGGCGGAGAGCAGCAGATGCTTGCCATAGGCAGGGCGCTGATGTCGGACCCTGAAGTCCTGCTCCTCGACGAACCCTCTTTAGGCCTCGCACCGATTATGGTCTCGAAGATTTTCAAAACGATCCACGAAATCAATGCACGGGGCGTTACCGTCATGCTGGTAGAACAAAACGCGAAGGCAGCACTGAAACTTTCTCACCGGGGTTATGTGATCGAAAGTGGAGCAATCACCCTCAACGGAAAGAGCGATGAACTCCTGAACAATGAGAAAGTCAAACACGCGTATCTGGGAGAATAGGGCACTCCTTTCGCTAATCGCGTTGGTTCTATCAGCGCAGAGAAATATTCACCGGTTTCGATATACCTTCCTGTCCCTCTATTGCTGCAGGCTGTTATCGCCTTCCCAAAGGTATACCCTCTGTTCAGTTATGACCAGTCATGACGAGCAGAATTTATACTGCAGCTGGTAAAAATCAGGGAATCAGCTACTACGGAAAGAAAGAATACAATCGGGCTATAGAGGACTATACAAAGGCTATTGAAATTGATTCCAGGAACAGCGCGGCATATTTTAATCGCGGGCTAGCCTATAATAAAAAGGAGATTGACCGTTCTATTGCTGATGATATACAAGCTGCACAGTTGGACATAAAGGAGCGCAGGAAGTTCTAACTAAAAAGGCATCAAATGGTAATGTGTCTTGAACGCGCATTGTGGTTACGGCCCGTGTAAACGCAATGCGCGACTGTACATTACAACTGTATATACTCTTTAAGTAAGTCCGGATACAGCCTTGGATTGAAGAGTATATTGGTAATGAAGTAGCACTCGTGTGTACAGTAACACTCATTGTTGTTGATTGATCTGACGATATCTCCGGCCTCTGCAGATTCCAGCACCCTGCAGATATCATAACCAGCCTCACGTATGTTTCCCATCTTTTTTGTCAGGATCTCACAGGGAAAAACATCGCCGTTTTCGTGCAGAACAAGGTTCAGCCTGCCTGCGTAACAGGGAATAAGCCGACGCTTCTCCAACCCGGTCTGATGTATCAGTCGTCTCTGGAGTATGTCCTGTGCAGCCTTCAGCTTCCCACCCCTGAAACGGTAGGTCGGGGCTGACCGGTCCTTCAAATTGCACTCCAGCCGGGCTATCGCGTTCTGGTATTTCTGATGATCGACCTGCTTAAAGCTTTTGTCAGAGAGGTCGCCGCGTACTAGGGAGATCGTGTGTGTTTTGATCGCTTTCAGTCCTTTTACCAAATCGATGATCCCGTCCATTTCATGCTGGTTTTCTGAACAGAAGACGGTATTGATCCCAAGCTCAAAATTCGGATATTGATCAGCAAGATCTACAAGCAGCTGGTAGGTCTGCATTGTTTTGGCAAAACTTCCCGGTGTATTGCGGACCTCATCGTGCCTCTCCTGCACTCCGTCGAGCGAAAGTTTCACTGTGATGATACTGCGGGGACTTTTTTTGAGAATCTGTGCCGTCTTATCCCGGATAACCTCCGGTAGGAGCCCATTCGTGGGGAAGAGCATGATCGCCGGTTTGTTATTCTGATAGAACGTTCTGGTGACTGCGACCAGATCATCCCGGAGGAAAATCTCGCCGCCCGAGAAGGCAAGCCAGAGGAGTTTCCCGAAGGACCCTGATATTTGCTGAATCTCGGCAAGTGAAAGCTCGTCCCCGTTCTTCGAAGGTGTCTCCTCAGACTTCAGATAAAAACAGAAGGGGCAGCGTGCATTGCATCTTCTTGTCAAGAAGAAAGTAAGATGGATCGGCCTTGTTCTGGAGATAACAGACCAAAGATGGCGGAAAGGTGAATACACGTTAATGACCTCCGTTCCGGCAGGCGATGGTATAGCGCACAAGGCCCGATAATCCGCCTGCGGCGACCGGCAGAGGATAGAGCATGGTGTAATACAGTGCGGCAAGGCAGGTGAAGGCGGTCCCTTTGACCCGATGCATCACCGCGAAGAACCTGCGGTTGCCTGCAAGATTGACAAAAGTAATAAGCCCCATGGGGAGAATATAACCAATGTTCCCGGTCAACCCGAAGAGAACCCCGGACAAGACAGTCACAAACCAGGACAGGACATTCCCCTTGAGCTCGAACGAAGAGGTGCCCGAGTCCATGGTCAGGTCCCGGTTCTGCAATGAATAGATGGTCCAGAAATGCGATTTCCGAAATGCATTCTGCAGAGATTTTACGAGGGTGAAATTGAATATATGCGTCACCTGGATCGCCGGGTTCATCTGTAGGACGATCCCTGCTCTCCGCAACCGGTGGCTGAACTCAACATCCTCAATGATCGGAAGAAAGATCTCGGGGAATCCGTCATGTTTCAGAAAAAGCTCCCGACTGATGACCATCGCGTGTCCGGCGATGTAATCGGGCTCTTTTTTTTTGGTTTCCGAGTAGTTAATGAAGATCGACTGAAATGTACTGAAGAAGTCTTGATCAAAAGGAAGAGGGGTGTATGTCCCCCCGAATACGTTCTCCTCGTTGCCGGTTATTGTCTGGTCGACGGTGGCCAAGGTATTGGGCTGCAGAAGACAATCTGCATCGATAAAAAACAAAATTTTGCTGGAGCTATGCCGTGCACCCTCATTCCGGGCTTTTGCAGAACCGGACCGCCGGTCGAGTTTAATCAGTCTGCAGGGGAATTGGCCGATGATCCCGACCGAATCGTCGTCAGAGCAGTCATCGACAACGACGATTTCGTAATCAGTAAACGTCGAGGCAAAGGCTGCACCGAGGCATTTGCCGATTGTTTTGCCTCCGTTATAGTTTGGTATGATGACCGAGAGACGTTTCTCCATCAGGAAAGTATTATGAAATAAATACAGGGCAGGAATCCATGCCATTTGTCTATCGTCTTTCTGCCTAGTGTTGGCGACCTTGTCTCCTTGCTTCGAACAAATACGGCCGGGTAAAATATGTGTATTCATGCAGATCAATAATTTTCGAGAGGGTTAATGAAATGGCAAAGAATATTGTTGAAAAGATTTTTGAGGCTCATCTTGTCTCCGGTGAGCTGAAGGCCGGATCGCCGATCGGGCTGAAGGTTGATCAGGTCTATACGCAGGATGCGACCGGAACGATGACATGGCTCCAGTTCGAGGCGATAGGTCTTGACCGTGTTAAGGTTCCTCTGGCGGTTTCCTATGTCGACCATAACATGATGCAGTCTGATTACATGAATCCTGATGACCATCTTTTTCTTCAGACAGCTGCCGCTAAATACGGCGCCTGGTTCTCAAAGCCGGGCAATGGCATCTGCCACCAGGTCCATCTTGAACAGTTTGCTGCACCGGGCAGAATAACGCTGGGCACCGACAGTCATACACCGACTGGCGGCGGCATCGGCATGATTGCGATCGGGGTGGGAGGCCTTGATGCAGCGACGGTTATGGCCGGCTCTCCCTTTGAGATTGCTATGCCGCAGGTGGTGAAGATCAGTCTGAAGGGGAAGCTGCAGCGGCCATGGGTGACCGCGATGGACGTTATCCTCGAAATCCTGAGGCGGTTGACCGTGAAGGGCGGGGTTGGCAAGATCATGGAATATGGAGGCCCGGGAGTGAAAGACCTCAATGTGACGGAACGGGCGACGATAACGAATATGGGCGCAGAACTCGGTGCGACGACATCTGTTTTCCCGAGTGACCAGAGGACGAAGTTCTATCTTGAGGCGGTCGGCAGATCGGAGGACTGGGTAGAACTTTCAGCGGATAAGGGGGCAAAGTATGCCGAGGTGATTACCATTGATCTTGGCCAGATCGAGCCGATGATCGCACAGCCTCACAGCCCGGACAATGTGGTGACCGTGAAAAGTCTGTCCGGGACCAGGGTGCATCAGGTCAGCATCGGCAGCTGCACGAACTCGTCATATCAGGCCATGAAATCGGTTGCCTCGCTCCTGAAGGGCAACACCGTATCTGAGGAGGTCAACCTGATGATCAACCCCGGTTCAAAACAGGTGTACGAAATGATTTCGAGGGAGGGGCTCACGGCAGACATGATCTCAGCAGGCGCCCGTATGCTCGAGGCGTCCTGCGGCCCCTGCATAGGCATGGGAGGCGCCCCGGGATCACGGCAGGTCTCGGTCCGTTCATATAACAGAAATTTCAAGGGCAGAAGCGGGACAAAGGATGCGTATATCTATCTCGCCAGTCCGGTCTCCTGTGCTGTTTTTGCAGTGAAGGGCGAGATGGTCGATGCCCGCGAGGCCGGGCTTGCCATGAAGCCCTTCAAAGAGCCGAAGAGGTACCTGGTGAACAGAAGCTTGCTTATACCTCCGAAAGACGATATGTTGGATTCTGGGGTCATCAAGGGGCCGAATATAAAAGAGGTCTCGGTCAGGGGGCCATTGCATGATCAGATTGAGGCCGAGGTCCTGCTCAGGCTTGGCGACAACATTACGACAGACGACATCATGCCAGCAGGGTCAAAAGTACTTCCGTTCCGCTCGAATATCCCTGCGATTTCGGAGTTTGTCTTCACCCATATAGATAAGACATTCAGTTCACGTGCTCAGGCCGCAAAGACCAAGGGCGGTGGCATAATCATAGGGGGAGAGAATTACGGACAGGGATCATCCAGAGAGCACGCCGCCATTGCTCCGATGTTCCTTGGCATACAGGCGGTACTTGTGCGTTCTTTTGCCCGGATCCACCTGTCAAATCTGGTCAACTTCGGTATCCTTCCGCTGCAGTTTGAGAGGCCTGAAGATTACGACCGGATAGAAAGCGGAGATGTCCTGCGCATGAACAATGTCATCGCCACGATGAAGGGAAACCAGCGTTATGAGATCGAAAATGCGACCAAAGGATATTCTTTCGAGGTGATTTCAACGTTGAATGAACGGGAACGTGATATTATCGAACAGGGTGGCTTGCTGCCCTATACACGGGCAAAAGCCGGGTGATTGCTCCTCACCCGGCCCCATGGCTTGTCGCTTAGCTTAACGATCTGAGAAGATTGGATCCGCCTGCTCGGGAAGACGAACAGGAGACCATCATCTAAGGGAAATCCCAATAGACCCTGCGTCTGTTTGTTTTATCAGAAATGTCCCCAGAAAAGATAATTACCTACCTCTGACAGGGAAGATAGCGCTGGACCTGGGGTTAAGTATGCTGCTGGCTTCAGATAAAGGGGATCTATTTGGCAGAGGGTTTTTCGATATGCTAAAGAAATACGATCTGCTGATCATTGAGCTCGCGGCCAATAGACAACAGCAGTGGTTTAGAGTCAGAAGCCGTAAGTACGACCGCCTCGTTGGCAATCTTCGGGAGTATCTGAAAAACGAGATCAACAGGGTAGTCAACCGTATTATAACAATCTACAGCCCCGCTGAGTTCGTGGTGGAGAGGCTGAATTTTCAGAACCCCAACCTTTCCCGTAGAATGAACCGGCTATTGTCACGTTTTGGCAAGGGGATTCTCAAAAAGAAACTCTCTTCGCTGAGCGAGATGTACCGGATTAAGATTACAGAGACCAACCCGGTCTATTCTTCACAGGAATGTTCAGTATGCGGCTATGTTGATAAAAACAACAGGAAGCCTCAAGCCGTTTTCAGGTGTAAGTGTTGCGATAAAACCATACATGCCGATGTGAACGCAGCGAGGAACCATGCCGCGAGAAGTTCTGGAGTGGGTATGAATATTTACTTAACCAAGCAGCTTGTCCTCGGGATTGTCGTGCAGAGGTTTTTACATAAACTTGCCCTTCTGGGCAAGCATGCAGACAGTGATCCCGAGCGGCTCTCCAAACGCTGCGATAGTTTAGCTGAGGGCTTACTGTCGGACAATCCTTATTTTAGGGGATATCCGGCACAGCTCAAAGGGTTTTCATAGTGCCGTTTCTATATTTTACTATGAAAATTGAGACTATTATGAGTGCCGAGAAGGTCATGGGGCCCAGGCTGACCGGGAAGGAACTGGTTGTGCTTTCAGCCTGCGAGGCCGGGCTGGATGATGTGCAGATCGGCGAGAGTGTCTTCGGGCTGAAATGGGCCTTCATACTCTCAGGAGCAAAGGCGGTTGTCCTGAGCTGCTGGAGTGTTCCGAGTAAAGAGGACATGGAACTGATGAGCAGATTTTACAGCCTGATGGCCGATGGAAAACCAAAGGCAGAAGCGTTGAGACTGGCAAAACTGGAACTGATGAAAAAGAAGCCGAACCCCTTTTACTGGGGGGTATTCATCCTCGCGGGAAACCCCCCAGATAAAACAGGACCCGGATAAAACAGGAAAAGAACAGTGCAGTCTTTATCCTGAGCCTGCTGGTCGACAGGTATCATTAACCGGAGCCGTTGAGAAATTCCGCCAATACAGGTGATTGAGAAATTTCGGGAAATTGATATTCCAATCTTCCTGCAGCCTCCTGGCCGCCGGGCGATATTCCGCCAGATTATGGAACATGGACGCATTCTGGAATGCAATAAAGATAGCGTTTCCATTCACTTCGCTGAGAAGAAGTTTCAGCGAAGTGCCTCCGAATGCCGTCCGGATGGTTTCATACATGGAGGAAAAATTATCATTGAGCCGGTTCCAGAGATTAAAGATAATCATTCCGTCTTTTGATAATTGTTTGCGGCAGAGGAGAAGAAATTCGTTTCCCTGCAAAAAAGTGGCAGGCCCGTTTTCATTAAAGACATCTATCAGAATTAGGTCATATTTTTGTTCGGCTTGCGGTGGCTGTTTCAAAAAGTCTGCCCTGTGGCATGGAAGATTTTGACCTGCGGGTTATGCTTCGGCAGATAAAAGAATTCATAGGCCGCCTTAATGACCGGCCCGCTGATTTCGACCAGGTCTATTGAAGAGTCCGGACAGGCGCGGACAAGAAATTTGACCAGAGATCCTCCGCCGAGGCCGATCATAAGAATCAATGCTGAGAGACTATTGAAAACCAGCGCAAGCGTCATCGCCTGACAGTAATCCATCTGAAGGGCCCAGGGTTTGTCCAGCCGCATGCAGCTCTGCATCACGGCGTCCCCGAAGTAGAGGCGCCTCAGTCCGTCGTGGTCAGCAATCGTGATCTTCCCCGATTCTTCAGTCCCGTCAGGCCCACGGTAAACAATAGTGCCCTTAATCTGACTATAGTCCAAAGTGTATGCTCAGGCGGGTCCGTTTCTCCCGTTTTCAGGCGTGTCCGCAGTTTGAATATCGGGCGGCGTGTGATAGGCAAAAAAGCTGAATCCGAGGGAGAGAAGAATACTGATGCCGGCTACGGTGTATGCCAGTGATTCTCCGTGCCACAGTCCGTCAAACCACCGCCAAAGTTTGTCCGCCATCACATTAGCTTTTCCGCCATACAGTTCCAGTTCACGATTGTACTTCTTGGAATTTTCAAAGTCATGAATCAATGTGCTATCTGATTCGGTATCGGCCGTCAGATAAATCAGGAGTGCACTGCCTAGGCCAACCAGCAGAATAACAGCTGCAATAAGGTAAAGGCGCGTTTGCAGATTCATGTGTTGCCATTTCATGGTGTAACTGTGTTCTCTTAGCTGTCTGAGTATTTCTTCTCAACAAAAATAACAGCAACATTATCCGCCTGTTTTTCTGCTGAAACTGCGTATTGACCTGCATCCTGTTTTACTGACTGGATATTGAGTGTAGCGCCATGTGATCTGATGGTAATGACCGGCATTCCGTCTTTACCCTGATCCGCTATGCTAATATCCAGTTCCGGCTTGGTCGGCTGGAGCACTGCAGGAGTATTGGGAGATGCAGGTTTACCTGATATAGCAGCCAA
Organism: Nitrospiraceae bacterium; assembly: GCA_003153275.1. Classification (GTDB taxonomy): domain Bacteria; phylum Nitrospirota; class Thermodesulfovibrionia; order Thermodesulfovibrionales; family UBA6898; genus PALSA-1316. The sequence continues at coordinate 23,302 of PLXX01000111.1, forward strand.
CTGGCGGAATGCACTGTAAATTATTGCAGCAACTACAAGAAGTAGGAATATAAATTTCATTTCTATAGTATAAAGGCTTAAAAGCAGAAAACCCAAGTAGAGAGTTTCTTTCGGGCCTGCGTCTTAGAACAGGGTT
>PLXX01000121.1 GCA_003153275.1 Nitrospiraceae bacterium
GCCGTGACGATATCTCCGGGTCGCGTTGCATGGCCGCCCGGCAGGTTTTCAGCGGCAGGTAGAATACCGACAAGACTGACCGGCAGTTTCAAGGCAGCTACAGCTTTCATAATGCCGAGGACCGCGGCGCCGCCAGCCATATCGTACTTCATCTTTTCGAGTCCGTCGGACGGTTTGATATTGATACCGCCGCTGTCAAAGGTGACTGACTTTCCGATGAGGACAAGAGGAGCGCTGCGTGCGCCCCTGTATTCGAGGACGATAAATTTCGGAGGCTCCGCAGAACCTTTTGAGACTGAAAGATAAGACCCCATGCCGAGCTTTTCACAATCCTTCTTCTCAAGGATCCTGACGCTGAGATTTTTTCCTTTTAGTGAAAGGGCGGATTTTGCCATATCAGAGGGGGTCATATCGTTCGAAGGCGTATTCACCAGGTTCCGGGCAAAGGAGACACCGGCTGCCAGCGCTTTTGTTATTTCTATTTGATCGCCGAACGCTTTCGAAGGCTTCCCCACTATAGTAATATCCGTAACCGTTTTTGACTCTTTTTCTTTCTTATAACGGTCATACGTATAAAGGCCGAGAAGGGCGCCTTCCACGAAATAGGACGGCGACAGCGCGAGCTCCGACAGGGTAAGGGTGGACAATGCGGCCCTGCGGACGCCTGCTGTGCGGAGGTGCGCGAGCGCTTTACCTCCCGCCTGCCTGATGCCGTCTGGACCTATTGCATCCTTCTTTCCCAAGCCCACAAGAAGTATTTTTTTTGGTTTGATATCATCAGGAGCAGGGATGAGCAGCAGTTCGTTCTTCTTTCCCTGGAATTCATCTTTCGAGATTTTCCCGAGAAGAGCTGAGACAGAGGCCCCCAAGGCTTTGTTATCGATTGAAACGCCTTCGACTGCCAGGAGTATCAGGGCACCGCAGACGCATTCATTCTCCGTGGTATTTCTTATATATATATTCAAGAGAAAACTCCCATACTGAAGCAAATTTATGTATTTATTTTAACCCATTTCAGGCTGAAATAGCCAGAAGCTCTGACTCTCGTGTTCAACAGGAGAACCTACTCATTTAGGAACATTGCAATAAGCACGGACATTGAGACTTAGCTGAAGAAATTGCTTAGAAGCCTTGAAAGCGTGCATCTAAACAGTCTTGACAATGGACTGGCAGCGGAGTTAACATTGACAAATTACAGCAGCCGAGATCCATTCAAAGAATGGATGCGGGGGACCCAACGTATGGGGCGTATTTCCCGGCATTAGCCGGGGATAGGGCACTTCCTGTCTCGAGCCCGTCAGCTAACCTCGCAGGTATAGGGAAGGGCATAAGGCAGAAATCCGAGCCGTTGCGTTGTCAGCGGTATTGTTATTTCTCCTTCTTTTGCCCCAAGAAGGAGGAGAACAATGTCCATCAAGAGTTTTCTCATCGGCAGTCCCATTGAAACCGTCAAGGAAAAGCACGAACGGCTGAGCAAAACCACCGGGCTCGCAGTTTTTTCTTCAGATGCGCTTTCCTCAGTCGCTTACGGCCCGGAGGAAATTCTCATGGCCCTTGTTGTCGGCGGGACTGCTATGCTCCACCTGTCCCTGCCGATTGCCATTGGGATTGTTATCCTCATAGCGATAGTCGCCACATCATATTTTCAGACCATACACGCCTATCCGTCAGGCGGGGGCGCATATATTGTCGCCAAGGAGAATCTTGGTACCTATCCCGGGCTCGTTGCAGGAGCCGCACTGCTTATCGATTATGTCCTCACCGTTGCCGTCAGTATCTCATCAGGCATAGCGGCAATTACCTCGGCGTTTCCTTCTGCACGACACTTTACGGTTACGATGTGCCTCATTTCCATCATGTTTATTATGGTTATCAACCTTCGGGGAGTGAAGGAATCCGGCAAGGTTTTCGCCGCACCGGTCTATCTTTTTGTCGGTGGACTTTTAGTGCTGATCGTTGCAAGCTTCACAAAATCATTATCGTTTCTCCGCCCTCCAATGCCGGAGCTTAAAACAACAGCAGCAAGTATTGTCCCGCTTTTTATTATTCTCAAGGCTTTTGCCTCGGGATGCTCAACACTGACAGGTATCGAGGCAGTCTCAAACGGGGTAAGGGCATTTAAGGCTCCGGAGGCGAGTAATGCCGGAAAAACCCTCATCTGGATGGCTGTTATACTTGGTGTTCTCACCATAGGCATTGCCTACTATGCTGACTACTACAGGATAATACCGAACGAGAATGAAACAGTGCTCTCGCAGCTGGCCAGGACTATTTTTTCAAAGGGGATCATCTATTACACTATCCAGTTTGCAACAGCTGTCATCCTGATACTTGCAGCCAATACATCCTTTGCAGATTTTCCTCGGCTTTCTTCAATCATGGCCACTGACCGGTACCTGCCAAGGCAGCTGAGCAACCGCGGGGACAAGCTGGTGTTCTCAAACGGCATACTCATCCTCGGGGCTTTTTCGGTATTGCTCATCGTCCTGTTCAGTGGTGATACGCATTCCCTTATCCCTCTCTATGCCGTGGGAGTTTTCACCGCGTTTACCCTTTCACAGGCCGGCATGGTCATGCATTGGCTCAGGGAAAGAGGAGCAGGATGGATAAAGGGCATACTGATTAACGGACTGGGGACTGTCACAACTGCTGTAGTTCTGTTAGTAATCGCTATTGAGAAATTTGAGCACGGGGCGTGGATAGTGCTTGTTGCTATCCCGGCCCTAGTCGTCCTGACCAAGAAAATACACGGCCATTACCTTGCCGTGGCTGAACAACTTTCTCTTGAATCATGCCTGATAGGAGAGCCGGAGTACGAGCATCATTCAGTGATAATCCCTGTCTCGGGAATCCAGCAGGCCGTGATCAGCGCGGTCAGATATGGGAAAGTCCTCTCCGACGATGTCGTGGCTGCGTATGTATGCATCGACCCGGTGGAGACGGCAAAGATGAAAGAGAAGTGGGACAGGCAGTGCATGGGCATCCCGCTGACCATCCTCGAATCACCCTATCGTTCGATAACAGAGCCTCTCATAGACTATATTGAGGAGGTGAAGGAGCAGTACAAGAACGGGATTATAACGGTTGTTCTTCCGGAGTTTGTTCCTTCAAAATGGTGGCATCATCTGCTTCACAATCAGACAGCCCTCTTTTTGAAAGGCATCCTCCTGTTCAAGCAGGGAGTCGTATCTACCAGCGTTCCTTTTCACCTGAGGAAATAGCGCAGCATGATAGTGTTGCCGTGGGTATTCATGAAAATAATGTGATCATCACGGGCTTTTTCGAATTGATGAAATCGCCGGTCTTTGCCAGACACTTTTTTCTCAGATGAAAATATAATTTTTCCAGAGATTGACGTGCACGTCTTAAATCCTATAGAATTAAAGACTTCGTTTGTTCATCACTCTCCAGGATATCGAGTATCCCTATCGGGTTGTTGAGCAGATAAGATTTTAATGTACAGTGAGGTATTGAACTATGACAGATGAACATACAAATGAT
>PLXX01000005.1 GCA_003153275.1 Nitrospiraceae bacterium
CAAGATAACCTGCCCGATGAAGGAGGTCGACAAGTGTCCTTAAGAGACGTTCATAGGCCTCCGCATCGAGCTGGCTGTTGAGCCAGGGCCAGGCACGCGAAGAGCGGAGGTATTTGCCCAAAACACTGATCGGATGAAGACTCATATCCTGGGGATTGTTGCCCCCCCATGCAAACCACTTGCCTTCAATCAGTCTTTCATCATCATCAAAAATCCATGGCTCCTTAAGGGTCTGGTTCACCTTCCGTTTAATTGCCTCATGGTTGATTCCTTCAAAACATCTCGCATCAAGGGCCAGGGAGTGTCTTAAATGAGTCAGGAATGCCTTTGTCACGGAATATCTTGTTTCAGGTGTCGCTGTTGCAAGGATCTCGTTATTTTGCCAAAGATCTGCCTTTCTGCAGACATCTTCAAGCCCGGCAAATTCTATTTTAAGAAGTCCACATTGTTCCAGATTCGGCTGGACAATACGCCAGCCGCGACGGAGATCATGATAAACTCTATATTCTACATACTCAGTAAATGCCTCGAGGTTTCTTTTGGGAAGAACACCGATATCTCCAGCATTTTGGGCATAGGTGCTTTGAGGAAGGTTCAAGGCCCGGACTACCGCCGTGGCTATGTCAGAGTGGTCCAGGACTCCGTTTTCAGGCAAGGCCTTGTATATGGCGCTCCTCAAAAGTCCCACCTGGACAAAGTCATTGAAATGGCCTGATTGCAAGGAGGCGTCCTGACGATTGTCCGTGAAGCTCAGCATTTTGATTGATTCCTTCTTCAGGGTCTCTTCCTTCTTCATCTGGGTCAGATTGGATATGCAGAGCAATGTCGTAGCCGTACTTCGGCCCTCGCTCGATAGCTGGGCAAGCTTCGCAAACTCCTTTGTCCTCTTGTCATACGCTGTACCGCAGGAAAGACATGTCAGAAAAGGCATGGGAAGGAACCACGCCAGCGTCGCAGACTTCGAAATAACTGCATCTTTTATCGGTTTATCATGATAAACACCGCTTGGTGTTATGAAAAACCGCTGAGGGACAAACTCCTTATATTCGCTCTTTAATGTGCGGCCTTTTTTCGTCTCACGGAACCACTGGTCAGGCAGGTCATCGATCCTGCTTTCGTCCCAAACAGGATTTTTCTCTTTATCAACGAGCAGGTACCCTCCATAGTGATCATCACGTTCAACGTCATTGGCAAGACGTGGTTCAAAAGAGCTTTCATGCTCATTTCTGAAGACCTGGTAATATTCCTGACCGCAGATACGGCAGAAGACAAGCGGCGCAAGGAGTCGTTCATTACCATCCTTTTCCTCAGCGAATCTCTGGCCATTTAAGGTGAGATGACGGTCTTCTGAATCTTCAATGGTTGCATAGACAGAATCGCCCTTTGAGATAAACTGGTGCAGCCTGACAGCGAAAACAGGAGTATTGTCCTGATGACGGAGCTCGCTGCCCTTATGGAGCAGCCGTCTGATCCTTTCTTCGCATACAGGACCATCTGTTCCCGTCAATTCCGACAACCTCTTTGCCCCTTCAATCAGGGTGATGGGCACCCGGCGTCTGAAAAAATCAGTTTCTTTCTGAATACCAAAGTTCTCTTCTATCCAGGGCACAAGTGGGTTTTTTACAAAATCGTTATAAGATTCTGAAATCTCCCTGGTCAGGCTCTCACGGAGCATGGCAGGGGTGATATCTCCAGCGTATTCGACCGACCTCTTCAGTCGTTCATCAATGATGCTGTCCGATTTCACTTTAGTGCCGAATATCTTAGAGGCAACACTTGCCACAGCAGCCCGCTGTTCATCCCGGCTGCCGCCTGTCACCATGGTTGCGCTTGTTCCTATGCAGAGAAGGTTATTATTGCCGCAACGTTGCCTCACCCTGCGAACTAGCATGCTCACATCAGCTCCCTGCCTGCCGGTATAGGTATGGAGTTCATCTAACACAAGGAAATCGAGCTTCGACAGGGTCCTGTCGAGGAAGACCCGCTCCGCCGGCCTCGACATCATCAGTTCAAGCATCATGTAGTTCGTAAGAAGGATATGAGGCGGATGCTGCTGAAGCCGCTCGCGCTCATCCTGCTTTTCCTGGCCTGTATATCGCCCGAAGGTTATGGGAGGTTTGCCGTCGCCGAGGTTCCCTAAAAGTTCCTTAATCGCCTCGTGCTGAGAGTTGATAAGCGCATTCATTGGGTAGACAATGAGGGCGCGAACCTGCTCCTTTGAAGGATCGTTTTTCAGAATATGGTCGATTATGGGGATGAGATAGGTCAGGCTCTTGCCCGAGCCGGTTCCTGTAGTCAGGACATAATGTTCTCTTTTAGCTGCTGTGTAAATAGCCTCTTCCTGGTGGTGGTAGAGCTGAATCGACTTATCGTTTCTTCTGAATATCTTTTCGCAAAGGGGATCGAGAGTGCCTTGGGCTACCAGGTCTGAGACCATCCTTCCTGTTTCATAGGAGGGATTAAGCTGGACCAGTGGGTCAGACCAGAGGACTCCCTTCGACAGTTCTCCACTGACAAAGTCCCTGATCCGCTCGTCCCGAATGTTGAGAAAACTTTCAACGTATTGGTGATAGTCGTTTATAACGTGGTCTCGGAGATTAAAGATATTCATATCTTGAGAGTTTAATCCATCATCTTCAATAGATCAAAGGCCTTTATGATCTTGACTGATCTGTATTTTCCAACATCACACAATGCGCTGTCCCCGGTCACAATGAAGTCTGCCGATGCAGCAAT
>PLXX01000076.1 GCA_003153275.1 Nitrospiraceae bacterium
ATGTTCCCTTCTGGGTCAAGGAAGACGCTCTCAAGAGGATTCCGCAATAGCAAGATGGCTAAACTACAAAGCATCCTTGAGGTCTTGAAGCCAATCCCTCCTGACGACATGAGGTCTATCCTGCAAGGGTATCTTGGGTCTGACGCTTCACAGGCGGATGCTAAAACCCACGTGAGGGTATGGGAACTTCTGTGCCTTGAAAACAAGACACCCCTAGAGATTGCCAAAATCTTTAAGGTCACCAGTAGACTCGCCGGACGTGGGGTTGCGGCAGCCCAGAACACGATAGAGATCTGCTGCATGATGAGATGCTGTGCAGAGCGGCTAAAAAAAGGCGTTGACAAAAGCGGTAATAATGAGTAAAAAAGTCCTGTATGGTGCACAGCTGCCTTACTATCGAACAATCACCGCGGATATATCAGGCGATACTCAGAAAAACATTGAAAGGAAGAGGTGAACATGGCTATAAAATGGACAGAGGAACTTGCAACCGGCGTTTCGGTAATCGACGATCAGCACAAGGAATTATTCCGGAGAATAAACGGACTCCTTGATGCGTGCTCATGCGGACGGGGCAAAGAGGAACTGAGCACAGTCATGTGTTTTCTTGATGAATATGTCGTAACACATTTTGCAGAGGAAGAAGCCAGCATGCAGCAGCATAACTACCCAGACTATGCTGCCCACAAGGCTCTGCACGAGGAATTCAACAGGAATTTTGCCAATCTCAGGGAGCAGTTCATGACAGATGGTCCTGCCGTGCATGTCGTCATCAAAACGAATCATGTCGTGGTGGAATGGCTTACGTCACATATTAAACGGGTTGACAGAGCACTGGGAACATTCCTGAAAAGCAGACCTTAAGTCCCCTCTGATTTCGGGATCAGGACCTTCCAGATATCGGGAGAAATTTTTCCGGACAGGTTCAACCCTCAGTGTGACTTACTGTGTTCCTGTCAATGATTAACAGGTGCCATATCTGATCTATTGAGAACTTTTGTAATAATCTGGCATTATGTAATGCATGAAGAAAGCTAAAAAGGAGAGCATGGGGAAGAAGCCGGTGATAGTGACCGGCGGCAAAGGGATAAAGCGTTTTGCGATAACGTACTGCATCCTGATGGGTACTTTTTTTTTCCTGATTGGCTTCACTCCTCTCCAGAAGATCATCGATATAAATGGTTTGTATACGCAGGGGGTTGTGGCGACTACCGCGAAGCTTCTCAACCTTCTGGCAGTTCCGTGTACATACCAGGGGTCGATAATACAGTTGCCCTCAATCTCCCTAGACGTGAAGTTCGGCTGCAACGGACTTGAGGCGGTTATGATCTATTCTATTGCTGTCATAGCTTTTCCTGCCGACTGGAAGAAGAAGTTCATAGGTATTATTGCCGGGTTTTTGATCATACAGGTGGTCAATATCGTGCGAATAGCCGGGCTTGGATATTCGGGCGTTCATTTCCCCCGGTTGTTTGAGTTTCTTCATATCTATGTGGCCCAGGGGATTATGATTGCCATTGCTCTCGGTGCTTTTTTTCTCTATCTTAACTATGCAAAAGAATGAGAAATCACCAGTCCCTAAGGGATTGGTCCTCAAAACAGTTGTTGTCTTTATAGTTTCTTACCTGATTTTTCTCTTCCTCTGGATCGGGATAAAGGATCACTATGGCAAAGGGATCACCTTTACGGCATCGAAGCTGGCGGCTGGTATCAAAAATGTCACCTTTGTAGAGTTGACCGAGGGGCGGGATCTGGTTCAGGCAACATTCAGCCCCCGCGGGCGTGGTTCGAACATGCTTATCGATATACCAGTGAAGACATCTTCCTATACATTTAATGCCCCGTTGACCCTTGCGATACTCTCCTCGTTGTATCCGTTTATCGAGAGAAGGAAAAAGGCGTATGGAGAAGCACTGCTGATGCTCTTGTCAGTCCATATGCTTTATGTCTTTTCCCTTGAGGCGCGGCAGTTGAGTAGCGTGCTTATTGACAGGAATCTCGAAAGGCCGGATACGATCATCGCCATCTTTTACCAGTTTCTCTGGAGCTTTACCGACAATATGATCATACGCTTTGAGCCTTTCCTTATCGGATTTTATCTGTTTGTAAGATTTAAACGTTAGAGCGCTATCCTCCGTTTGCTGAGAGTCCGCTGAGGTTCTATGTCATTGCTTCATTTTCCTGATGATCTCTCCGAGTTTTTTGATTTCATCTCCATACAATGCCCAGTTGCCCTCCCTCTGCGCCTTCATGGCGTGGTCAAAGTGTTCGACAGCAGCCGACGCAAGATTTTTATCCTGCTTGTCCGAAGGAGGCTGTAAAGACTTGGAAGGGGTAGTCGCTTCCGAGACCCGAACATCTCCGAATATCTTTGAAAGCGCGGCATCGAGCGTTTCTTCCATGGCAATGCGGTTTTCGTAGGCAACGACGACCCGCTTCAGTTCAGGTATTTTGCCCTTGTCCGCTCTGAGATACAACGGCTGCACATAGATCAGGGAATTTTCGACCGGTATAACCAGGAGGGTCCCCTGAATCACCTGTGAGCCGCGTTGGTCCCAGAGAGATACCTGTCGCGATATCTCCGTATCCTGATTGATTCTGGCGACTATCTGCTTCGGCCCGTAGACGAGTCTGTCCTTCGGAAAACGATACACGACAAGCTTCCCGTAGTTTTCTCCATCGCTGCGCGCAACCATCCAGGCCGAGAGGTTGTCCTTTTTTTTCGGATTAAAGGGAAGCATCAGTATGAACTCCTCCTTCTTCTCCTCAGGCAGCTTCATGATAGTATAATAGGGTTCCATCACGTCTTCTTTATCGCTCTTTCCCATTGCCGGAATCTCCCACTGGTCTTCCCGGTTGTAAAAGATTTGAGGGACCTCCATGTGATAGGTGGAATAAACCAAGCTCTGAATACCAAAGATATCCAGCGGATACCTGATATGTTTTTTCAGGTCAGACGGCATGTCTGACAGCGGCTTAAGTGTTCCCGGGAATATAGTATCGATTGTTCTGATAATCGGGTCATTCTTATCAGCCATATAAAACTTCATGCTGCCGTCGTATGCATTGATGGTTATCTTTACCGAATTGCGGATATAGTTTATACCGTTCCGTACCGGCTGAGAATAGGGAAATCTCTGGCTCATGGTATAGGCATCGTATATCCAGTAGAGTTGACCGTCATCAGCAACGACCATGTAGGGGTCATTGTCAAACACAAGAAACGGCATGACTTTGTTGACTCTTTCGCGGATATTTCTGTTATACAGGATTCTGCTTTTGTCCGTTATGTCATTTGAGAGAAACAGCTTTAGTGAACCGTAATAAACAGAGAAAGCGAGTTTCTTAATAAAAGAATCTAGTGCGACACCGCTTTTCCCGGCATATTCAGTAAAGACATTTGCCTCTCCTGACGGGTAATCGAACTCCTTTGACGTTGTATTAACGATGACATACTTGCTCGACAGTTTGCCGTAATAGATCTCAGGCCGACTTACTTTTATGTTCTCGACGGTCGAAACCGGGGGAATGTCTTTAATCAGCAGGACCGGTAGGCCTTCGGGCGTCACCTGGTTCACGGGGCCAAGCGTGAGGCCGTATCCGTGGGTAAAGGTAAGTGTCTCGTTTATCCAGTTCCGCGTCGGGATGTTTTCTGACGAAAGTTCCCTCGGGGAGAGCATTGTCTGGCGGTATTCTCCGTTGATCAAGTAGCGGTCATTGCCGACTGTGGTGAAATCGTAATAGGTGCGTATCTCCTGGATCTGGCTGTAGGTGTCAAGCAGCGGACGGTGGTCCCAGAGACGGATATTCTTTATGGTGGCGCTGTTTTTTGCTATATCAGCCCTGGTTATTGTTGTGCTTCCTGATATGTCTTTTTCCTCGACCTTGTCGAGACCGAACCCCTTCCTCGTTTGCGCTATGTTGTGGTTGATATAGGGGGTCTCCTTCACCAGTTCATTCGGGGCCACGACGAGCTTTTGCAGGACCGCGGGATAGAGGGAATTACCGATGACCGACACAGCGATATAGAGCGCGGCAGTTCCGATAAAGATTAGGTTGCGTCTCAGGAAGATGTTGACTATAAAAAGGACTGATGAGACGAGCGCAATAACCATCCGCGCCTTCATAAAGGGGATGACCGCATGAACATCGGTGTAGATTGCCCCTGCCACATGCCCGTGAGTGGAATTCAGCGTGGTATGCATACTGGTATAGGTACTAAAGGCAAGAAGGAGGAAGACAAGAGACCCCAGCACGGAGACATGTACAGAAACAGGCCGTTCAGCAACGATGCCATTGGGCGTCATGAATACGGCACCGCGGACGAGATAGATCAGTGCTGAGAAAATAAACGATGCTATCAGAATAAACATCACACCTGATGTTGCTATCTCGTATGCCGGGAGGGTAAAGAGATAAAAAGAGATGTCCTTGCCGAATATTGGATCTCCATATCCCGATGCGACGCCATGATAATAATAGAGAAACTGAAGCCAGTTGCTGCTCAGGAGCACTCCCGAAAACCAGCCGATGCCAATCGGCACAATGATCTTCAGTAAATCCAGATGTTTCAGGATATTCAGCTGCGGCATTGCCTGATTGGAAAAAGATATTGCCAGCGATCTACCCTTGGTAGCATGGAGAGCAACCCGGATGTTAATAGAGGCGATGATAAACCCGGCGAGTGCGCCTGCGCAACCGGTTATTGCCTGGGCATTTATCCTTGCAGTGAATATCTTTTCGAAATTCAGATCTCTGAACCACAGCCAGTCGATATACAGTGAAATGAACTGAGGCAGAAAGAACAGGGTCAGGAGCAGAGCAATTGAGAATGAAATTATCATTTTTGGTGATCGTGCGGGCATATATCCCCCTTACCGGAATTGTCAGTCTATACATCTTAGCATTAATGGGTGAATTCCGAATTATTTCTGCAATAATAAAGTAACAGATAATCAGGCTCCGTCGGGGGGCCGGAAGGATACCATGAAAAGGAAAAGAGAAATAATTATTCATCTGCATGGGTTTGCTTCATCCGCCCACTCAGCAAAGGCGGTCCGCTTAAAAGAGTGGTTAGAGAGAGTCCCCTACGCAGAGTTTATGGTCCCTGACTTTAACCCCACTCCCAAAGATTTTGAATTTCTGACCGTGACCGGCATGCTTAACCGGTTGCGGCAGTATATCGTTGATCATGACATCGATCAGATGAATATAATCGCAAGCTCACTAGGAGGACTCGTTGCGCTTCATTATGCCGCCAGATTCGGCAAGGTGAAACGCCTCCTGCTGCTTGCTCCAGTGCTGTCATACGGCGCGCTTCCTTTTCCTGATGAGATGTTTGTGCAGTGGAAAGAAGGAGGGAGCATTGCGGTTCCGCATTATGGATTCAAAGAGGAACTTCTGCTGAGATATGATTTTCACCGGGACGGCCTTTTATATGCTGCACCAGTCCCTCCTGCCGCAACAATGTTGATACTGCATGGGAGAAATGATGCGACGATAGCAATACAGAACAGCAGAGACTATGCAGCGACGTTTTCCGACCAGGTGACGCTTGTTGAACTCGACTCAGATCATGCACTCTTGGACTCCCTTGAGATCATTGGAGAACATGCTGCTTTGTTCTTCTTATCCTGAGTTATTAGTTACAGTGTGATGAAATTATCAATTGATTTATTCAGGGAGTTACAAGGGGGAGGCTTCGGTGCGGAGCTTCTTCAGATAACGAAATAATATCCGTGATGATCTCTGAGGCTGATTGCCTTCTTTTTCTTTCCTGGCTCTTTGGACCAGTTCAGTTAACTCCTGCCGGTTTGCATCCGGATATTCTTCCAGTATCTGTTCCAGACATGTGTCGCTGTCTGAGATCAGTTCTTCGCGCCAGCGTTCAACTTCTCTGAATTCCCGTGAAATTGTCTTATTCGTCTGCTCTGTTTTGTAGATGATTTCCTGGATAGAGGTGACGTTGCTTTTCCGCATGAGGACGCCTATATACTGGAGTTGCCGCCGCAGTGCTCCGTGTTTCAGGGTTTTTGCAAATTTGACGGCCTGCAGAACTTCTTCCGGAAGCGCCATAGTGTCTATCTGATTGTGCTGCAATTTTACCAGTTTGACGCCAAATTCCTGAAGGGCCTCGGCCTCTTTTTTCTTTTGCGTTTTGCTTATCTGTTCCATGATGTCAGATGCAGAGGGTCAGGCCACGCAGGACTGTCGTCCGGGAGTGCCTGTGTTCAGCTCAGAGCTGAAATGAAATTCTACACCGGGGTTGTCTTCTCGCACCCGGTTCAGTGTCCAGTCCGACGCGGAGAAGTAGACGAGGTTACCATCTTTGTCGGTGAACAGGTGCTCGGACCGATACCTCGTGAACTCAGTAAGTTTTTTGTTGTCAGTCGCGGTCAACCAGCAGGCCTTGTTATAACTGAGAAGGACAAAACGGCACGATGCTCCGTATTCATGCAGCAGACGGTATTGTATGACATCAAACTGTAGTTCCCCGACCGTGCCGATTATTCTCTTGTTCCCCAGTTGCTGGATGAAGAGCTGTGCCACTCCTTCATCGGTAAGCTGCTCTAGGCCTTTTTCAAGCTGTTTGGACCGCATGGGATCGGTGTTCATGACCTCTTTGAAAACTTCGGGTGAGAAGCTGGGAATGCCACGGAACATGATTTTTTCCCCCTCGGTGAGGGTGTCGCCTATCTTGAAGTTTCCGGTATCGTAAAGCCCTATTACATCTCCAGGGAAAGCCTCTTCTATGATATTTTTTTCCTGCGCAAGAAAACTGCTGGGACTTCTGAACTTGAAGTCCTTACCCAGTCTTACATGGTGAAAGAACTTGTTTCTCTCGAACTTTCCTGAGCATATACGCAAAAACGCTATTCTGTCCCTATGCCGCGGGTCGATGTTTGCGTGAATTTTAAAGACGAATCCGCTGAAGTTTTTTTCGTTCGGCTGGATCGATCGGGTATCAGCAGCCCTGCTCAGGGGAGGGGGCGCGATGGTCGTGAAGGTATTGAGCAGTTCCTTTACACCAAAGTTGTTGACGGCACTACCGAAGAAGACAGGGGCCAAATCCGCCATGAGATACGCAGCCCGGTCAAAGGGTTCGTATACTCCGTCTACAAGTGCTACGTCCTCGCGGAGTTGGGCTGCATATTCACCCAACCGCTCGTCCAGGACAGGATCGTTAATGTCGGTCACTGACAGGACATCTTCGGCGATAGATGCCCCGCCCGGACGGAAGAGGCAGAGAGTTTTATCATACAGATTGTACACGCCCTTAAAGGAAGACCCTATGCTGATTGGCCAGCTGAGCGGTCGCACCCCGATGCTCAGCTTCGCTTCAATCTCGTCCAGCAGTTCAAATGGTCTTTTCCCCTCCCGGTCGAGTTTATTGATGAAGACGATCACCGGAGTTCTTCTCATTCGGCAGACTTCCATAAGCTTTTCCGTCTGTTCCTCGACGCCTTTAACGCAGTCGACGACAATAATGACACTGTCAACAGCGGTGAGCGTACGATACACATCTTCAGCAAAGTCTTTGTGTCCGGGGGTATCTAAAAGATTAATCTTCTGGCCGTTATATTCAAAAGTCATCACTGAGGTAGCCACGGATATGCCCCGCTGTTTCTCTATCTCCATGAAATCAGAAGAAGTACTTTTCTTTATTTTATTTGATTTGACCGCACCTGCGGTCTGGATGGCCCCGCCGAACAAGAGAAGCTTTTCGGTGAGGGTTGTTTTCCCCGCGTCAGGATGGCTGATAATGGCAAAAGTTCGTCTCTTGTTTATTTCATCTGAGTACATTAGGTGCGAAGACCTCTTAAAAAAAGAATTCATTTTGTCGTGACCAATATTCTACTCAAAATAGGCTCAATGAAGCAAATATAGGTGTGTTGATTCTAGGTTCCCTTCTATGGTATATTACAAATAGAGTTTCAGAGGTTTTTGGATTTGGTAAGGCCACAAAGACTTTTAGCTTTGTGGTTTTTTTTATTGCACTGTTACTTTCTGAGCTTCAGTTTATATGTTAAGGAGGTATAAAAAATGGCTAATGGTACTGTGAAGTGGTTTAATGAATCCAAGGGATTCGGTTTTATCACCAGCGAAGACGGCGGTGATGTTTTCGTGCACTACTCATCCATTCAGGGCAATGGTTTTAAGACTATTGCTGAGGGTGATTCAGTCAGTTTTGATACTGAAAAGGGTCCGAAAGGCCCCAAGGCAGTTAATGTTGTCAAGTTGTAATTGACTAGGATATTCCCCCCGCATTATGCGGGGGGATTTTTTTGAGGTAACCATCGCAAACAGAAATCATTACGCAGCAAAGATGGAATTAAAGAAGCAGAATATGTGTTCTGCCGGTTTGATTTCAGTCCGTTATCCTTCAGTTTCGGGCATTGTCATCCATATGACCTATTATCAGAAGACGGCAAATCACGTCCTTATGGTAAGGACGGTCAACATCTTTCCTACGTCCTTTGCCTATTTTAATATGGACTGCTTGGTGAAAGGCTGCGAGGGCGGCGGGTTTGACCTGACTGCGCTCGTGGCCTCAATGGTAAAGGGCCGCAAGAAAACACAAAAAGGAAAACTCGATTGTTCCGGGAAGTTGGATGCCATTGATGCTGACCATGCCAGCGTTCATTATGAAATCGTCATAGAGTACAACTAATTTCCGCTCCTTTTGTCCCCGGAAGCGCTACTCCGTATTAATATTACTTAGTTAAATTAAAGTCTATCTGCAACAGTCATTTCCGCTACCATGCATTAACTGTTATGTGTTTAAGATGTCGAATCAACCTTTCAATAAAGTTGCTCATGGATTAGGGATAAAAAAAAGCGTCCGTTTGTCGGACGCCTTTTCATTATTGGGAAAAATGCTGTATTAATGTTTTGTTGGTGTTGGTTCTTCCTTTGGTTTGTCATCTTTTTTCGGTGCTTCGTCTTTTTTAGCCGGGTCCTTTTTCTCCTCAGCAGGATTCTCCTTGCCGATCTTTTCCCCGCCGTCTTTTGGCTTGGACAGAGCATCCTTCATGATCTCGACCGTATAGGTCTTCCGCAGATCTGCGATGTATTTGTCGAAGGATTCCTTCTGGCGTTCCCCCGAAAGTTTCTGGCTGATCAGGTCCTTGATGCGGTCATATTCGATAACCGGCCCTGCTTTTTTATCCGTTACCTTGATAATGTGAAATCCGTAGTTTGACTTGACCGGCTTGCTGATCTCCCCCGGTTTCAGTGCAGCTGCTGCCTTTTCAAATTCCGGCACCATCTGACCACGGGCAAAATAACCGAGGTCCCCTCCGTTCTTGGCCGAACCTTTGTCCATAGATTCTTTTTTCGCGATCTCCTCAAATTTTTCGCCCTTCTTCAGCCGTGCGAGTACATTGTTGGCTTCATCCTCTGTCTTTACCAGGATATGGCTTGCCTTGATCTGGGTGGTTGTCGCAAACTCTTCCTTGTGTTTATCATAGTATTCCTTTGCCTCCTGGTCAGAGACTTTTGCCTTTGCCATGATCTCCTTTTCAAGGAGCTCAGAGACAAGGGTAAGCTTTTTGAATTCTTCGACTTTTTTCACAAAATCAGCTGATTTGTCGAGACCCTTCTTGATTGCCTCCTGATAGAGCATCTCTTTTTTTACGAGTTCATCAAGAAATTTTTCTTTACCCTTTTCATCCGCAAACATCTGCCGGGCATAGTCGGGGAGTGACTTCAGCTCGCGTTCGAGATCGCCGTCGGTGATTACGGTATTGCCCACTTTTGCCAGGACTACACCGCTCTGCTCTTTGGTTTCAGTTGTTTTTTTGTTGCATGCAGCCAAAGCGGCAAGGATCATTATTGCAAACAGAATCTTCTTCATCGTACGTCCTCCGGAATTATAGTTAGTTGTGAAGTAATGCTATTATTTATAGCATATATCCTTGGGATTTTGTAACCATTTTTGACAAGGATAATTTTTTTGTGATAAATTATAAAGTTATGAAAAAATATACCGAGTCGAGAAAGCTCTTCAATAAAGCGGTACAAATTATTCCGGGAGGAGTGAACAGTCCGGTGCGCGCATTCAAGGCGGTGGGCGGCAATCCTTTATTTATTGACCACGCCAAAGGGTCCAGGATTTACGATGCTGATGGCAACGCCTACATTGACTATGTGCTCTCCTGGGGGCCGATGATTCTCGGCCATGCGCATCCCGCAGTCGTTAAAGCGCTGAAAAGTGCGGTGGGTAAGGGAACTAGTTTTGGGGCACCCACGGCGCTTGAGACCGGTCTTGCTGAGCAGGTGCTGAAGATCTATCCGTCAATAGAAAAAATCAGGATGGTCAATTCAGGCACTGAGGCGACAATGAGCGCCATCCGGGTTGCCCGGGGATTTACCGGGAGGGACAAGGTCATCAAGTTCGATGGCTGTTACCACGGACACGCTGATGGTCTGCTGGTGAAAGCAGGCTCCGGCGCTGCAACCTTCGGCCTGCCAGACAGTCCGGGGGTTCCCAAATCGTATGCAAGAAATACCATTACGCTTCCTTATAATGATCCGGCCGCGTTGACAAAAATGATCGAAAAAGACTGGCGGGAGATAGCCTGCGTTATTATTGAGCCTGTTGTTGGCAATATCGGTTGCGTACTTCCCAGGCCGGGATTCCTTGAGACTCTCCGGACGGTGACGAAGAAGCACGGTATAGTTCTGATCTTCGACGAGGTTATGACTGGATTTAGAGTGTCTTTTGGCGGTGCCCAGAAATATTACGGTATCAGCCCTGATATGACCTGCCTTGGCAAGGTCATTGGAGGTGGACTGCCTGTTGGTGCATACGGCGGGAAAAAAGAGATTATGGCCATGGTTTCTCCTGAAGGGCCGGTCTATCAGGCCGGGACGCTCTCCGGCAATCCCCTGGCTATGACCGCAGGCATCACGACGCTTAAAGAGCTTTCCAGACCGGGAATATATAAGAAGATTGAACAGAATTCGGCCCTGCTCGAGGCAGGGTTGAGGGATGCAGCAAAACGCGCAGGAGTCGTAACCCGCTTTTACCGTGCCGGCAGCATGTTCTGTACCTATTTTACTGGTGCAGATGTTTTTGATTATCCTACAGCAAAGACGGCAGATACAAAGAAATTCGGACGTTTTTTTGCCGAAATGCTCCGGCAAGGGGTCAACATTGCCCCATCTCAGTTCGAGGCCGGTTTCATGTCTCTGGCACACTCGGAGAGGGATATCAGCCGGACAGTCACCGCAGCATACGATGCTCTTAAAAAAATATAAATTAATGTATTTTGTCCGGGAGGTTCGTCGCAATGTTTAATCCTTTTAGTCTGGCAGGGAAGTTTGTAACGTGGTTGAATGAGGGGCTATCGACCAAAGCCAAAATTGTCATTGCGGTTGGTATACTGATGCTGATCGGTCTGATGGGTTATGTTGCATTCAGGATAAACGATTATTTTGAAAATGATCCGCAGGCCTGCATGACTTGCCATGTCCATGATGACCAGAACAACGCGTGGAAGGTGAGCGAACATAAATCTATCGGCTGTCATGATTGCCACCATGCTTCGAAGAAGGATCAAATGGTTCAGATGTACCGTTTTGTTTTCATGGGAGTGAAATCAGTTTCTCCGAGACATGGCGAGACGATTGTGGCCTGGAAGATCTGCTATTCGTGCCACTGGGAAAAGAACGAGAAGCAGCCCAACGCGAAAATGGTCAATAATTCCCGGCTCCACGCACGGCATGTATTTATGGAGAAGATCCAGTGTGTCGAGTGTCACGGGTATCGGATTCATAAATTTACTGCAGAGCCCCGGTTCTGCGTCAAGTGTCATAAGGACAGAGAGGTCCATGGTGTAGGCATGGAAGCTTTTGCCTGCCTGAACTGTCATACCGACAGGACGAAGGATCTGAAGCCCGGGAGGAAGAAGTGTCTCTATTGTCACGGTGGAGAGAGTGTCAGGAAGGAACTCCTGAAAGATGCGACACTTGACGTGAGCCATTACCAGCCGGACGCCAAGACGATTATGAAGGCGATAAAGATTGTTGTGCCCGCTGATGCACCGATGCAGTTCGATTGTTATGAGTGCCACAAGCCTCATAAGACAGCCCGACCCGACTGGGGCAACTGCAGTAATTGTCATCCGAATACGGCACATGTTGGAAAGCACTCAATGCATATCGAGATGGGCCTCCAATGCAAGGATTGCCATAAGCCGCATATCTGGCGGGTGACGCCGGCGCAGGCAAAGAAGGACTGCGTGAAGTGCCATGAGTATAAGGATCCCAAGAGTTTTATTCAGCAGTAACCAGGGGGATACTGTTTTATCATCATGACCTCTGCGGCTTCGGCCGCAGGTCTTTTTCCCCGGCAGCAACACAGAGCATCAACGCTGTGTTGCTGCGTTTTTTTGTCTGTTGTCCTGAGTGAGGCGTACACCTGAAAGCCGCCTAGGGCCATCATGCAGGGAACCCACAACCAGATGTGAACTGACTGATATCAAGCATCATAGTAATCGAAACTTCACGTTGACAATCAGGGTGCGGACATATAAATTAATCTTATTATGTCCATGAGCAAGGAATGACCCAGTCACGATTCTTTCAAGTAGCCCTTTTTTTTCCTTTTGTCCTGTGGTGTCTCGCGCTGATCATTTTTTCGCTGATGAACAGGGAAGGCAACACCTTTATTCTCAATAATCTTTATGATGCCTATCGTGTGTTTCTTCCCTATTTTCTTTTTGCTGCGGTCATCTGGAAGCTGGCGGAAAACAAACCATACAGAATGTTAGTGTTCATCTCGGTTGTCGTCCCGATTATCTGGGGGTTCTTCTTTACCCTCTGCTATATTGGGCACTCATATTTCAGGGAAGGCGTGGTAGACTGGAAGGTCCTTTGCATTATGGATTTCTGGGCTACGGTGGCCGCATATCTTTTTGAGATTATTCCTTACATTATTATTGTCGCGTTCAAGAATGACTTCAAATCTGAGCGAAATCCTGTATAATAATTACGTAAATAATAAAGAGCAGATTGTGAGGTACGTTTCATGAAGAATCACGTCTTCAGGCCGCTAATTGTGGTTATTGGTCTTATTGTCCTTGTCCTCATCTTCAGATTTTTCTATGTTTCAAAGGACTTCGGTGTCCATGAACGGGGATATATGTATGGATGGTATAGGGAAGGAAATATCGAGGAGTGGACAAAGGTGCAGGTCAAATACCAGGGGAAAGAATACTGTAAGACTTGCCATCCGGACAAGGTCGAGTCAATAGACAAAACGCCGCATGTAATCATTCAATGTGAAAACTGTCACGGCCCGGCGCTTGGGCACCCTTCAGATCCTGAAAAACTGCCCATCGATAAGACGAGGGGGCAATGTTTGCGATGCCATGCAAAGCTCGAGTATCCCTCAAGCGGAAGGGCGAACATCAGGGGCATCGACCCTGACAACCACAACCCCGATATTGAATGCGTCACGTGCCATAACCCGCACAAGCCGAGTCTGGAGGGACTGAAATGATTTCAAGAAGAGCTTTTCTGAAAAATACAGCAAAAACAGTTGTCGGTGTATCCCTTCCTTTGGCCGCTCTAGAGATGCTGAGCCCGGCAAGAGTGCAGGCGCTGAAGGCAGACAAGTCAATTCGGTGGGCTTTCCTGGTGGACACATACAAATGCGTCGGTTGCGGCTTCTGTGTCAAGGCATGCAAGAATGAAAATGAGATCCCCTATGATGCCAACGTTACCCGAACCTGGGTAGAACGGTATGTGCTTACCAAAGACGGGAAGCTTTATGCGGACACGCCTAAAGGTGGGCGGGATGGTTTTACGAGCACAAAGATCGACCTCGGCATGGGGAATTTTCAGGACATCAAAAAGGAAGATATTAAAAAAGCATTTTTCGTCCCAAAGCTCTGCAACCAGTGCGAGAATCCTCCCTGCGTGCAGGTCTGTCCTGTCGGTGCCACCTACCAGGCGCCTGACGGCGTTGTCCTTGTGGACAGGACATGGTGTATCGGCTGCGGTTACTGCATCATGGCNNCGCCTGCGTTCAGGCCTGTCCTTTCGGTGCGCGGCAAATCGGTAATATTAAAGACCCCAATGATCCTGTTGCAAAGATCATAACAACGGAACGGGTTGGCATTCTGAAAAGTGAATTCGGCACAAAGCCACAGGCCTTCTATATCGGGCTTGATGAGGAGGTACGCTGAGATGGTACATGGAGAACTCTGGACAATAAAGGAGCTTTTTGTCACACCGAACGAATACATCTACTGGTCAGTTCAGATCGTCATGTATCCTTTCATGACCGGACTGGTCGCAGGGGCCTTTGTCCTGTCATCGCTCTATCATGTCTTTGGCATCAAGGAACTCAAGGACATCGCTCGCTTTGCCCTTGTTTTTTCGTTCGCGCTTCTCTTTGCCGCTCCTGTGCCTATCATCCTTCACCTGCAGCATCCGTTCCGGGGCATAAACGTCATGATGACCCCTCATTTCACTTCAGCCATTGCTGCTTTCGGTATTGTCTTCTCGGCATATGGCGCGATCGTTGCGTCTGAGATCTGGTTCCTGTATCGAAAGCACTTTGTCGAGCAGTCCCTCATACTGAAGGGCAAACAGGACAGAAGTCTGGGAGAGACCCTGTACTACCTGATCTATACCGTCCTGACTCTCGGTTCGTTCGATGTAAGCGAAGAGGCACAGCACAGGGATGAAAAGGCGATCAAGATCCTGGCTGGCATCGGCATTCCGGTTGCCTGTTTCCTCCACGGTTATGCAGGATTCATCTTCGGCTCGGTCAAGGCAAACGCTCTCTGGATGACACCGCTTATGCCGGTCATCTTTATTATGTCTGCAGTCGTTTCCGGTATAGCTCTTTGCATGCTCACCTATATCGTTACCATGGAGATCAAAAAATTCTTTGCCTGCAGAAAACAGTCCCCAGCGTATTCACCTGAATGCCGCGAAGAAATAAAGAGTGTCGAAGTCAATGTCATGAGGATGACCTCAAAGTACCTGCTCTTCTTCATGATCTTTGCGATCAGCCTTGAACTCCTTGACCTCATCTTCAGAGGATATACTGCCACAAAGTCATGGGATGTTTTGAGGAGCGTCATTTATGAAAAGGACTTCACCAGCATATTCATTCTCCAGTACGGGCTCGGGAACCTTATACCTGTTATCATATTCCTGACGCCGGGCCTTACGATACGCCGGGCGGTGATCGGAGTTCTCTTCGTGATATTCGGGGTCTTCATGATGCGTTGGAATGTTGTTATCGGGGGGCAGGCGTTCTCCCTTACTTTTGCAGGGTTTATGCATTACCGCCTCCCGATTATCCCGCACGACTGGGAGACGTTTAAGGAGGGGCTCTTCGGTGCGCTGGCTGTTTTCATTATGCCCTTTGTGCTGTTTTTCTTTTTCATCAAGATATTCCCGATATTCGGCCTTAAGGAATCGCACTGATATTCCGATGAGAGCGGAAAAACGACGGTTGCCGCTCTCATCGTTTCTTCTTGTTCGATATTTTTCATTGTAATGCCGTCTGAATTATATTATTATTAAGAAAAATATTTATTAAAACAGGTGAGGATAGCATGAAATCTTTGACGGTATCAGGTTTTGGTATTGTTTTTTCCCTTATTCTCCTGCTTCCGTTTTCCTCCTCAGAATCGGTCGGGCCAGAAGTGTCGAAGAAGTTGTTTGTCACCGCGCCGCCTTTTTCAGAGGGGATATTCCCGTGCTCGCAGTGCCATAAGGGCATGCCGGTCAACCGGACCCCNNGGGGTGGTGCTTTGACTGCCATAATCCCGACAACAGGGACACGCTACGGCTGGCCAACGGCAGACTTGTTAAGTTTGAAGAATCCTATAATCTGTGTGGACAGTGTCACGGTACGATTCTCAATGAATGGAAGGCCGGGCTTCACGGAAAAAGAACGGGGATGTGGAATGGGGATAAGCAATATTATCTCTGTGTCAATTGCCATTGGCCGCACGACCCCGAGTTCAAGCAGATAAAACCAATGCCTCCGCCGGTAAGACCGGCAGATATAAAATAAGGGGTGGTTCATGGAACATGATAACAGGAAGAGCAGGGGCCTCAACCGAAGGAAGTTTCTCAGTGGTGCTGCGCTTGGACTTGCGGGACTGGCACTTCCGCTGGACAGGGCCGATGCTTCCTTCTGGGAGGCTTTCTTTCAGAAGCATTTCCGGGAGATGAGCGATGCCGAAATCGGGAAGGTGATCTCCCGTCTTGAGAAAGAGTGTGAGAAGACATATAAGAAGGCAATAACCATAGGCAACGAGAAAGCATTGCCCGGAGTCCTCTTTGGCTATGGACTGGATCTTTCACGATGCATCGGATGCAGGAGATGCGTCTATGGGTGTGTGGATGAGAACAACCAGAGCATTGACCCGCAGATACACTGGATTACGGTTCTGAGGTTCAGGAAGGGCGAGAAATGGGTTGACCTCGAAAACTCGGAAAAGTACTATAATCCTGATAAAGTGCCACAGGAAGATTATTTCTACATGCCGGTGCAGTGCCAGCAGTGCGAGAATCCACCCTGTGTAAAGGTCTGTCCGACGCAGGCGACCTGGAAAGACCCGGACGGGATCGTTGTTATAGACTATAATTGGTGTATTGGCTGTAGATACTGCATGGCGGCCTGTCCATATGGCGCGAGGCGGTTCAACTGGGCAGCACCGAACCGGCCGGCAGAGAAGATCAACCCAAAAACACACTACCTCGGCAACCGGCCCCGATTTAAGGGAGTGGTCGAAAAGTGCACATTCTGTATCCAAAGAACCAGAGTGGGCAGATATCCTGCCTGTGTTGAGGCCTGTCCTGTCGGTGCCAGGAAATTCGGCAATCTGCTTGATCCGGACAGCGAAATTAGGTATGCGATAAAGCACAAGAGGGTTTTCAGACTTAAGGAAGACCTCAATACAAACCCCAAGTTCTACTACTTCTTCGCCTACGGGAAATAGGGAGGCCGAATGGTACAGGTAATCAGGAACTTCTTTATAGCGCTTAGACAGATTGCCATCGGCGACACGAAGTATTATGCCTGGATATTGTTCCTTTCGTTTTTAGTAGCCCTCGGTGGCAGTGCATACATCGGCCAGTTGAACAAGGGGCTTATCATAACCGCCATGAGGGACCAGGTATCCTGGGGGTTCTACATCTCGAACTTCACTTTTCTTGTTGGTGTTGCTGCGGCTGCCGTGCTGCTTGTCATACCGGCATATCTGTATAATTTCAAGCCGATAAAGGAAATTGTTCTGTTTGGAGAACTGCTGGCGATATCTGCCATCACTATGTGCATCCTCTTCATCATGGTTGATATGGGGCAGCCACTCAGGGTCTGGCATATTCTGCCCATCATCGGCGCAATGAATTTCCCTGCCTCGCTCCTTGCCTGGGACGTAGTCGTCCTCAATGGTTACCTTGCAATCAATACTGTCATAGCCTTTTATGTCCTGTATCGGCTCTCAATCGGGAAAGAATACAAGATGTCTGTTATCGGCCCGCTGATTATCCTTTCCATCCCATGGGCTGTAAGCATTCACACGGTCACCGCTTTTTTATACAATGGGCTTTCAGCACGGCCCTTCTGGAACGCCTCGATCCTTGCGCCGCGCTTTCTTGCTTCTGCCTTCTGCTCCGGGCCGGCCATTATGCTCATACTTTTTCAGATCATCAGGAAACTCTCCGAGGTGGAAATAGAGAATAAGGCAATCTTCAAAATCGCTGAGCTGATTGCCTACGCGATGGGAATCAACCTGTTCCTCCTCGGTGCTGAGGTGTTCAAGGAGTTTTATTCAGGCAGTATTCATTCAGAACCGATAAAATACCTGTATTTCGGTCTTCACGGTCATAACAATCTTGTCCCATGGACCTGGTTCGCTACCGTACTGAACCTATCCGCTTTTTTCCTGTTCCTTTTTCCAAAAACGCGTGAAAACTTTATAACGCTCAATATGGCCTGTATTTTTGTAATTATCGGCGTTTACATCGAAAAGGGAATGGGTCTTATCATACCTGGCTTTATACCTGATACCCTCGGAGAGATCTATGAGTATACGCCCACTATGCAGGAAATAGTCATTGCTGTGGGGATATGGGCAGTGGGAGCCTTGGTATATACCTTCATGCTTAAGTTGGCGATTCCTGTTTATACCGGCAGACTCCGTTTTTTTTCAAGGGCCCAGATGGTGACAGCTCGGGATATCATGTCAAGACGCATTGCATCAGTGCTTCCTGATACCTCTATAGATGAGCTGGCAAGACTCTTAGTTTCAAGGCATCTCCCGGATGCTGCCGTTGTTGACCAGAACAATAAGCTGATAGGAACTGTCTCGGAAACGGCTATCATTTCCCGTGAAGTGTGTCGGTCGACCGGGAAAAAAGCATCTGACATCATGTCACCTCCCGATGCTGCAATAACTGAGGACATGAAGATACAGGAACTCGGTGGGATACTGGCTGACCGGAGGGTGGACCGTCTGTTTGTGCTGAACAAGGACAACCAGCCAATCGGATCGGTGTCAGGCAGCGACATTCTGAAGGCTATCGAGGAGATCAATCGGGAGTAAACGGCATCTCTGGCTTTGGATTAAAGACAGGCAGATCTGAAAAAGAGCGGTGAAGTGTTGTCATCAGTTGTTATTTATATACTCAAATATGCCTAGATATAGCCATGAAGTTAAGCGCTTGGGCATAGCATATTTGTCCATGTTTTTAGGAACGGCCGTTTAATCCTTCGGGGTCTTGATAATCAGATATAGCGTTGCCCCCATGCAGGCAAAAATCATTAAGATAAACGCAGCGAAATTCCTTCTGAACCGAAGTTCGCTAAAAGTGTTCTGAATTCTCTTTTCCGCAACTGCCAGCCTGCCGGCGAAATGGCTGGTACTGTCATTGACAAGATTTACGTCCACTGAATGGAAGAGTGTACGGAACTCTGCCTGTATGTTGAAGAGGTTTCTGGCGTTGTCATCAACATAGACTCCTTCCCTTTTCAGTCTGCGGAGGCCTGTTTCCAGTTCGTCGATCTTCTTCTCGGTCAGGAAAAGGGCCTGCTTCATGGTCTTAGCTCTCTCATATGGATGACATTTGCTGCAGCGCTGTTCACTGATGATCTCGATATTGGCCTTCTGGATGTTGTGGGAGCCGTGGCAGGTAGCGCAGTTCGGGCCGCTGCCTGAAGTCCTGAGCGCCTTTCCGTGACCGCTGTCCAGGTAGTTTTTGAGGATGCCGATATGGCACTTGCCGCAAAATTCAGGCACTTCGGCATATTTCGGCGTCCCGACAAAGCCACGGTGAGGCGACATGGACATGGACGGGTCTTTCGGGTCTCCGCCATGGCAATTGTGACAGGCAATCCCGTTTTGGGCATGCCAGCTCGCCTTCCACTGTTCAGCTATTTCAAGGAAGGCAGGCTTCATCCTGTCCGAAGAGTGGCACTCAATGCAGTAATTTGATTCAGGTTGTTCGCCGGACCAGGTTTTGGTGAGGAAGCCCTTTTCAAATTCTTCCCGGTAGTCACCCGCGGATGCAGGCAGCTGCGAAAATAGCAGGAGACAGGCGATAAGGGTTGTCCGCAGCATCATCGCTTTCCCCACCACATAAGGATTACCCACCCGATCATGAGTGAAATAAAGACCCACCTGAGAACGGGTCGCCTGAAGATATTCTTCTCTTTTTGCGTGTCAAGAAACGGCCAGAAGACAAACAAGAATGCAACAACGATGAGCATCGAAATCCCGAGGAACTTATTCGGGATGAGCTTCAGCATCTGGTACGGTGCAAGAAAATACCACTCGGGGCGAATGGTTTCGGGTGTCCTAAAAGGATCTGCAGGTACCGTTGTCGCTTCCGGGAAGAAGAATGTGGGGGCAAAGGTGATGAACGCAAACATGACCATGAAATAGACGATTACCATCAGGGCCTGTTTCTGAACCAGATACGGGTAGTAAGGATATCCGTCGGGATGGGTTTTCTTTCTGAACTCAGTCAGTGGCCGTTTTTCTTCATCGGACTTGCCAAAAGGGGTTGCAGAAAGGCCGATGCGCCGTATCAAAGCAACATGGACAGCCATCAATATCAGAAAGAGCGGCGGGAGTATTGAGACATGCAAAGCAAAAAATCTCGTGAGTGTTATGCCTGACACATAATCTCCTCCCCTGAAGAGTCTGCTGATATATTCTCCCACAACAGGGAACGCCGTCGGTATGGAGGTTACGATCGTTGTTGCCCAGTAGCTCAACTGAGTCCAGGGGAGAAGATACCCGCTCAAACCGAACGTAAAGGTAAGCAGCAACATGAGGGCCCCGCTAATCCAGGTAAGTTCCCGAGGCCTTTTATAGTTTCCCATGAGAAAAATGGTGACCATGTGAAGAATGACTGCAGCGATCAGAAGATTACTGCCGATGACATGCATCTGACGGAAGAGCCATCCGTACGGGGCTATTGTCATGATGTCCTGAACGCTTTTGAATGCGTGATCGGAATGCGGAATGTAATAGATCATCAGAAACATTCCCGAAATAGCCTGGATCAGATAGCCGACGAACGCAATGGTACCGAGTGCATTAAAAACATTAATGTTTTTCGGCACCCGGTATTCAGCAAGTTGGGTCCTGATGAGTTCGTTCAGGCCAATTCTTACGTCAAGCCAATTTCTGATCTTTTCCCCCATGACCATTACCCTATAATTATCTGCTCACCGTCGACCCTGAGAGGAATCTTCGGCAGAGATTTTGGCGGCGGACCGGAAATGACGTTTCCTTGAAGGTCATAGGTGCCCGCATGGCAGGGGCAGACCAATCTATTTTTGTCTTTATCATATTCAACAAGACATCCAAGATGAGTGCAGACCTTTGATAACGCAATAAGGCCTTTACCGGGAACGTTTATGACGATTGCAGGCTTATCATTGAACACGATGACCTTTGATCCGCCTATTGGAATTTCCTGCTTTGCGAGGACAACTTTCTCGTTAACGGCCGAACTGCTCGGGGGTGCAAAGAACCGCACCAGGGGATAGGCAAACGACGCCAGGGAGACTGTACCAAAAAATGTCAACAATGCCTTCAAGAACCCGCGCCGTCTCATGTCACCTTTTTTTTTCTGTATTTAATCAGGCTTTCTTTTTTGTTTAAACTTATTTTACGAGCAATACGTTTTGCTGTCAAGATAATTCTCCTCTTTGTTTTCCAGTCTTGCATTTTTGTTATCAGGCCTTTTGTTTTGCTATGCTGCCCATGAGCATTCTCCCCATTACTTCCTGTATAATTCACCTGCAATGTTATTCGGAAAGAGAACTGAGGAGCAACGCCATGGCACCTCTTATTGACAGGGCAACAATGAAAATCTTCGCCCGCGGGGGAACCATCGGTTTTTATATGGTTATAGCAACGTTTGTGGGGCTTGCCATCGGCTACTGGCTGGATGGGGCGTTTTCAACCAGGCCGTGGCTGACGATCATTTTTTTGCTGTTGGGTATCGCCTCCGGATTCAGGGAGATTTTCAGAATGATACGGAAAGAGAAGAGTGGATCTGATACAAAAAATATATAGGCGCTCGATCTTGATACTCATACCGGCGGCAATAGCCTCAGCGTTCATCGAATGGTGGCGCCTGCCTGCAGGTGTCCTGGTGGGCGGCTTATTGGCACTAATTAATTTCAGTGGCCTTGTCCGGGGGGCCAGGGGGCTGCTTGGGGCCGGGAAGGGGATGGGGAAGATGATCTTCCTCAGTCAGTTTAGGCTGGTCCTGCTTTTCATGGTGCTGGCGCTTATTATTTATCTGAAGCCGGTGAATATCTTCGGGATTCTGGCAGGCTTCACCATCGTCTTTGTGGTCGTCCTGATCGAAGGATACCGGGATTCATGCAGATCTGTTCGTAATGAGTAATCCTTCCCTATGTATAAAAATAAACGCTGACCGTAATTCCTCGCCGTAATCCCTCGGCCAGCGTTTATTACGTTGTGTGATGTCTAGCCTAGTTGATCTTTATCTCAAAATGAACTCTTCTGTTCGCCTTTGCCGCAGGAGATTCCTTTTTTGGCTTGGGCTCGGGTTTTAAGAGCATACTTTCGCCGTATCCCTTTGTTGTCAGCCTGCTTTCGGCAATCCCTTCATGTATCAGATAATCCCTGACCATGGTGGCCCGCTTCACACTAAGTTTGTTATAATTCCTCCGCCAGTCACTCTTGTCTCAATAAAATTACACCTGAGAATCCGTGGGTGGGATATGGCAAGACATTGCAGTTTACTGCTAGAGGGACTTTTTCCGACGGCTCGACCAGGGACATGACATAGGAGGTTGTCTGGAACTCGTCCATGACGAATATTGCTACAATCAGTAATGATCCGGGATCAAATGGACTTGCTACAACTGATCATGAGTACGGTATTCCAGTCATTAAGGCAACAGCGGGAAGTATCTCCGATTCGACGACTCTATTGGATCCCTAAAGACCGGCGTAGTTACATAATTCCCCCAGCCCGCGTTCAGGCCTGGCGGGGCTGGAGGAATTTTATTTTCTAAATCTTATGCCATTCAATATCGATCTTCACGTCCATACACGATATAGCGGGGACAATAATGCCGATCCCGAGGAGGCGGTTGTCCGGGCGATCGAGAACAACCTGCAGGGAATTGCTTTTACAGAGCACTACTGCTATGGGGCCTCTGAATTCGTTAGACGGCTGAGGGCTGCCTACGGGGCTCATATAGTGATATGCAGGGGAGTGGAATTCTCTACTCCTGAGGGCCACTGCCTTGTTTTTGGGGTCGATACCGACGCACTGGGTCTGAAAGGCCTCCCTGTCGATGAGGTGGTCAGGATTGTCTCCGGTGCGGGAGGTGTTGTAATTCCGTCTCATCCTTACCGGACAGGGAACAGCCTCGGCGACAGTATCAGGCGGGTAAAGGGTATATGCGCAGTCGAAGGGCACAACGGTTGCAATATGAAGCGTTTCAACATGAAGGCGGTTGAGGCTGCCGGAGAATTGGGACTTCCGTTTACGGGTGGATCTGACGCACATGAACCAAAAGACGTCGGTTCATGCTATACGGAGTTCGATGACCCGGTCACTACTGAAAACCTGGCAGAGCTGCTCAGGGTAGGCAGGTATCGCGGCATTGATACACGGAAGAGTTCAACAGGCTATTAAGATGGATAAGACGCACGATCCCTTACTCGTGCCGCATCTGGATTCGCTGGATGCCGGTGGCCCTGCCGGAGTCTTCATTTATTTCTACCACAACAGCTGATAGCAGCGCCTCCCCAGGGGCTGTTTCGAACTTCGCAGGCATGCTTGTGAGGAACCGTTGAAGGATCTGATTCACGTCCATCCCGATTACGGAATGTGCAGGTCCGGTCATGCCGGCATCGGTGATATAGGCTGTCCCATTTGGAAGGATTTTTTCATCTGCGGTTTGGACATGCGTATGGGTGCCGATGACAGCGCTCACTTTTCCGTCGAGATAATACCCGAGAGCGATTTTTTCTGATGTTGCCTCTGCGTGCATATCGACGAAAATGATATTTGTCTCCTGCGCCATCTTCTCGACTTCAGGAGCGATTGTCCTGAACGGGCAGTCCATTCCCATCATATAGACCCGCCCAGAGATATTAATGACCCCGACCTTAAAACCGCCCGGAGCAGTAAAGACGATGCTTCCGACGCCTGGAACGCCCGGCGGATAGTTGATAGGACGAAGGACGCGATTGTCCTTGACGATATACTGCACGAAATCTTTTTTGTCCCAGACGTGGTTGCCGGTGGTAATAATATGAACACCCATCCTGAACAACTCGCTGACCAGCGGTTCGGTGAGACCAAACCCTCCTGCAATATTTTCTGCGTTGGCAATGACGACGTTAATCTTGTATTTGTCGGTCAGACTCGGCAGAAGCGCCCTGACAGCGTTCCTGCCGGTCTTGCCGACAATGTCACCGATAAAAAGTATCTTCATGGAATTCTTTGCGTTTATCCGGTTATTTTGCGTACTCTACATAACGGGATTCCCTGATCACGGTTACCTTGATCTGGCCCGGGTAGGACATCTCTGCCTCTATTTTTTTCGAGAGGTCCCGTGCGATCAGCGCAGAGAGTTCGTCGTTCACGTCTTCCGGTTTGACGATGATCCGGATCTCCCTGCCGGCCTGTATGGCATAACACTTTTCAACTCCCTTAAAAGAAAGGGCCATTTTTTCCAGTTCTTCGAGCCTCTTCAGGTAGTGTTCGATACTTTCACGTCGTACCCCCGGCCGCGCGGCGGAAAGGGCGTCAGCGGCAGCGACCAGCGCGGCCTCGACCGTTATCGGATCTCCCTCGCCATGATGGACCATGATGGCGTTGATGACCTTGTTGTTCTCTCCGAATTTCTTGGCGAGGTTTGCCCCGATCTCCTGGTGCGTGCCCTCGATCTCGTGGTCGACCGCCTTGCCGATGTCATGGAGAAGCCCTGCGCGTTTTGCGAGCTTCGGGTCCAC
>PLXX01000146.1 GCA_003153275.1 Nitrospiraceae bacterium
GCAATATCGATAACGAGTTTATTCGGGAATGCAAACTGGGCGCCGATAGCAGCAGGCAGACCGTACCCCATCGTACCGAGTCCGCCGGAAGAAAGCCATGTCCGCGGCTTGTCGTATTTGAAAAACTGGGCCGCCCACATCTGGTTCTGCCCGACCTCGGTCGTAATGATTGCATCACCCTTCGTTAGTTCATAGATTTTCTCGACCACATATTGCGGTTTGATCTGTTCGGATTCCCGGTCATAGGTCATCGGTCTTTCCTTACGCCATGCATTGAGCTGTTTGAGCCAGGATTTTCTGACCTCGCCCCACTGTTCCTTTACTTCCTCTTTCATCACTTTGTTCAGCACTGTCATGACTTTCTTGACGTCACCGACGATCGGAGTATCAACGCGAACGTTCTTCCTGATCGAGGTGGGATCAATGTCAATATGGATAATTTTCGCATGGGGGGCAAAAGCATCAATCTTTCCGGTGACCCGGTCATCAAAGCGCATGCCGATGGCAATCAAAAGATCGGCTTCCTGGACCGCTTTGTTCGCATAGTAGGTGCCATGCATACCGAGCATACCGAGAGAGAGGTGGTGTGAACCCGGGAACCCTCCCAGGCCCATCATCGTCATCGTCACCGGAACTTCGGCATATTCAGCAAATTCCTTTAGTTCTTTTGAAGCCCCCGAGAGGATGACCCCGCCGCCTGCCACGATGACCGGTTTCTTCGCGTGGGCAACCATCTGGGCAGCCTGCTTTATCATATATTTATTGCCTTCGTAAGTCGGATTATAACTTCTAAGGGTCACACTCTCCGGCCAGACGAATTCTGCCATATGAGTCGTCACATCCTTCGGAAGATCGATAAGCACCGGCCCNNGTCCTCAACGTTCTTGACCAGGAAATTGTGCTTGGTGCAAGGCCGGGTGATACCGACAATATCAGCCTCCTGAAATGCGTCGTTACCGATCAGCAGTGTTGGCACCTGTCCCGTAAAGATAACCATCGGAATCGAATCCATGTAGGCGGTCGCAATTCCGGTAACCGTATTGGTCGCTCCAGGTCCGGAGGTGACCAGGACAACCCCCGGCTTGCCAGTTGCCCGTGCATAGCCGTCGGCTGCATGGACAGCGCCCTGCTCATGCCTGGTCAGGATCAGCTTCAGGTCTTTTTCATCATGCAATTTGTCGAAGATGTTCAGGACAACGCCGCCGGGATATCCGAACATATGCTGCACGCCTTCTTTTTTAAGGCTTTCAATAAAGATTTCCGCGCCTGATATTTTCATGCTCCGACTCTCCTCAAAGACCACATAACGGGTCTGGTCCTTTTTTTGCTATTTTACCATAATTAAGCGGTCTCTTTGTGCTTTGAGATATAATAAACAATGGACAGCTTACCGGGTCCGTGATAATTACAATAAGGAGGAACAGTGAAACAGATACAGCGCATAGTATTAGTTGTTACAGCAATCCTCTTCGTGTCATCCCTGTCCCAAGCTGCTGACAGAAAGCCAATCGAGGTGAAAAAAGACGATAAGTGCCAGGTATGTGGGATGTTCGTCGCTCAGTACAGGGAATGGATTGCTCAGATCATTTTCACTGACGGGACCTATGCGATCTTTGACGGACCAAAGGACATGCTCAAATATTATTTTGACCCGGCCAAATATAACCACGCGAAGAAACAGTCGGATATTCAAACGTTGTATGTCACTGAATATTATTCAACGAAGTTCATGGCCGCCAGGAAACTTTTCTATGTTGTCGGAAGTGATGTCAGCGGTCCGATGGGCGCCGAACTCGTGCCCCTTGACTCTGAAAAAAAGGCGAAGGAATTCATGGAAGACCATCATGGCAAAAAGGTCCTGACATTCCCGGAGATACGTAGAGAGGACGTTGATTAGGGAATGTCGACTGAAGTGATCAGGGCGGAGAACGTCACAAAGGCATACCATACCGGCAAACCGAATGAGGCGATCGCAGTGCGCAATGTATCGGTCTCAGTCCTTGAAAACGACTTTGCAGTCCTCAAAGGTCCCAGCGGATCAGGCAAAACAACGCTTCTCTCTCTGATCGGTTGTATGACGAGACCGACCTCGGGCAGTATCATCGTAGAAGGAAAAGATGTATCGCATCTTCCGGAGAGGTTCCTGACGAAGATCAGGAGGCAGACTTTTGGTTTTATTTTTCAGCAGTTCAATCTCATACAGGGCATGACCGTACTGCAGAATATCCTGATCCCGCTTTTTCCGACGGACAGCGGCCCTACTGAAGGGCTGGAACGTGCAGAGGCGATACTGGAACATCTCGACATGCGCAAACGAAGGGATTTTATGGTGAACAGCCTTTCCGGCGGTGAGCAGCAACGTGTCGCCATTGCCCGCGCCCTGATCAACGAGCCTGATATTATCCTGGCCGATGAGCCCACGGCGCATCTAGACACATCACTTGCAGGTGATTTTATGCAGATCATGCACAACCTCAGAGACCAGGGCAAAACAGTGATAATCGCGTCTCATGATCCAGTGGTCTACGAAGACGACCATATCAGTCAGGTCGTCTCCATGCGCGACGGTAGGACCCTCAGCATCCAGAGGAATGCCTGAAAGAAGATGATACTCCATCCGGGCATTCTGGCCCTCTATACCGGCTCAATCATAACCCTTCTCCTGATCTTTTTTGCAACTGCGCTCGGGATCAGGATTCTCCTGCAATGGGACATCAGGAGCAGTTCCGAGAATCAACTCAGCCTGGAACGAAAGACCTATCTCATATCGACCATCATCCAGTACGGCCTACTTTTCGAGATACTGTCAGCATTCCTCTTCATCTATACTGCCGACGATCTCCATAATCTTCTTGTCGGTGCCATGTGCGCAACCGGCTCACTGAACGCCAATCCTTACGGCTTTCCTGCGCTCTATGCCCGACTCGGAACGCTTTTTACCGCTGCAGCCTGGATCGCCATAAACCATGTGGATACCCGTGCTGAAGACTATCCTCTAACGCGGGCGAAATACGGCCTTCTGCTCTGCCTCCTTCCGGTCATGCTCACGGCCGACATTCTCCAGGTCCTCTATTTTGTGAATATCAATCCCGACGTGATAACATCCTGCTGTGGGACGCTCTTCAGTGAAGGGGGAGCAGGCCTCAGCAGTTCGCTGGCATCACTACCGGCAAAAAAAATGCAGGCAGTATTCTTCACACTGTTCACGGTCACCGCACTGACGGGCACTGCTGCAATCGTAAAACGGACAAAGCCGCTTATCGCTCTCTACTCCGTACTGTCGGCACTTTTTCTCGTCGTATCAATTGCATCGGTCATATCATTCATCTCACTTTACTTCTACCAGATCCCGACACACCACTGTCCGTTCGACATCCTGCAGGCACATTATTACTATGTCGGCTATTTGCTCTATGCCTCGTTATTCGCCGGCAGCTTTTTCGGTATAATGGCCGGACTTATAGGCCTCTTCAGAAAAATCCCCTCCCTCAGTGAAATCATACCCGGCATCCAGAGAAGATGGATAATTGTTTCAGTATGGGCATTCACTGCATTTGTTATCCAATCGATAATACCTATGATTATTACATCTTTTACGCTCGGGAGCTACTGATGCGATGCGGATTCACAAACAGATTCATGATAATGTCGCAAAGTATATTTCTCCTGCTGACCTGTCTTCTCATTGCTCTAATCTCGTTTCTTGTCTCCGGGTGCAGTAGACTGCCGGTTGAATATAAGACGCTTCAGGCGTCCGATGGTGAAATTCGCATACCCGTCAAAGAGGTAAACGACGGAAAGGTCCATTTTTTTACGTATAAAAAATCCGGCAAGCGGATAAACCTTCTGGTGCGGTCCGATGGCAGCGGTACACTCTCGGTTTATTTCGATGCCTGTTACACCTGCTACAAGCACAAAAAAGGCTACCGGGAAGACGGCACGGATCTCGTCTGTAATGAATGCAAAATGCGGTTTAAACTGGCAGACAAAAAATGGGACCATACCGACGGCTGCAGCCCGATCCTGCTGAAGAGTACCCTGACAGACGGCTTTATCATAATCAAGGCGGATACTATCGAAAAAGGAGCAAAGCTTTTTTAGATGACAGCGGGCTTCATGCAGACAAGACCGGTCTTCGGCAATATTCCGGCAAATGTCGACGCCGTGTCCGGACGCGTATCTGATATGGATGCGGACCTTATCGTACTGCCTGAACTTTTCAGCACCGGGTATCAGTTCATCTCCAAAGAAGAGACGCTTGAACTGTCAGAGGAAATCCCAATGGGTTATACCACACAGAGACTGATCGCTTTATCGAAAGAGTTCACGGTTTACATTGTTGCGGGAATTGCAGAGCGGGATGGCGACAATTGCTATAACTCAGCTGTGCTTACCGGACCTGAAGGGTTTATCGGCGTCTACCGGAAGACACATCTCTTCTTTGAAGAAAAACTTTGGTTCAAGCCGGGAGACACCGGCTTCAGGGTCTGGAAAACGCCAATCGGCGCAATCGGCATTATGGTCTGTTTTGACTGGTTCTTTCCCGAGTCCAGCAGGACGCTCGCTCTTATGGGTGCAGAAATAATAGCCCATCCATCAAATCTTGTCCTGCCATTCTGTCCTGATGCCATGGTGACCCGATGTCTTGAGAACAGGGTGTTTGCGGTCACGGCAAACAGGGTAGGGACAGAGCATAGGGGCGCTCAGCAACTCACCTTTATAGGCAGAAGTGAAATTGTCTCGCCACAAGGCTCAATCCTCTTCAGGGCAACCGATGACCAGGAAGAAACAGCAACCGCCGAGATCGATCTTGCCCTTGCTAGAGACAAGGACCTGAATCCCTCTAATAATTTTTTTAAAGATCGCAGGCCGGAATTCTATAAAAGTTGAGTATATTGCAGAGAAAGGAAGGCGCATCTATGGTTCAACGGGGAGGTCATCCACGCAAAGCCCGTGTGACCGCGTTTCGATGAAGAGACTGTCCAACCACCAGCAATAAAATAAAATTCCGGTTATTGCTCTCTGATGGAGCCGTGGTGCATCATCAACTGCCGTTTGGCATGGCTTGCAAGATCCCGGTTATGCGTAATGAAGACAAATGTCGAGTTATTCTCCCTGTTATAGCTTCTCAACAGATCCATTATCTCATTTTCAGTCTCTTCATCAAGGTCACCGGTAGGCTCATCGGCAAGTATCAGTTCAGGATCATTCATTAGTGCACGCGCGATGGCCACCCTTCTCTGCTGCCCGCCTGAAAGCTGTGAGGGATATGCATGTATTTTCTCTCCGAGGCCAACAGTGTCCAATAGTTCTGCTGCCTTCTTCCAGTCGGCCGCCCTTCCCGCAGGACCAAAAAGACCCGGGAGAAGGAGGTTTTCCTGCGCAGTCAGCACCGGCAGAAGGCTTGCAAACTGAAACATGAAGCCTACCTTCAAATTCCTGTATGAAGAGAGGGCGTCATCATTAAGAGAGAAAATATCATTGCCTTCAAACAATACCTTGCCTGAAGTCGGACTGATAATGCCGCCTATCATCGAGAGGAGGGTTGTCTTCCCTGAACCTGAATGGCCGACAATCGAAACAAAATCACCTTTTTCAATGGCAAGCGATGTCGCACTGACAGCGGTTATCGTCTGGTCCCCCACCCTGAATATTTTTTCTATCTCAGCCAGCTCTATCTGCGCCATGCTAATCCTTCCTGATCGCAAGAAGAGGCTCCATCTTCTTCAGGCGCCTGATGGGAAAGAGTGCGCCGGCGACACAAATACCGGTGCCGGCAAGAAGACTTATAAGGGCAATGACAGCACGCTCCACGAGCGCGAGATCAGTTGAGACTTTTTTGAGAAGCATGAAATTCTTGGCGAGCATAACGGCGACCGCAGTCCCGCATGCGACCCCGACAATACTCCCGGCAACGCCGATAGAAATAACCTCAAACAGGAAGAGCCTGCTTACATGGACTTCACGCGCCCCTACCGCCCTCATGATACCGATCTCCCAAGCCCGCTCATTTGTAATAGCGGAAAAAACAGCCCATACAAGAAATATCGAGAGAATTGACGCAAGCACAACGGTCACAAAAAATATTCTGTTCAACTCCTTCAGCGTTCCCAGTATATTCCTGCCTATGTCCTTCCTCGCCACTGCATTGACCTCGACTATTGAATCGCCGATGTCGCCCGCAACCTTGCTCGGATCAACCCCTTTTTTGACTTTAACAAAGATTATGGATATCTGATCCTTCTTCAGGCTGGTTTTACCCTTCCTGAGAATATCGTCGATATTCGACTCGTCGATAAAAATTGCCGTATCGAGCCCTGACCCGGTCTTTTCGAGCACGCCGACCATCTTGAACATGTTGCCGAAGAGGTGGCTGTCCACCTCCGTCAGGCCAAGGCTTATATTCAAGGATGATTCACTGCCCACGATCGCCTCTCCCTTGTGAAGAGGGCGCCCGATGGCCTTTTGCAGCCAGGGTTTTATGATAAAATCCGTATCCTGGTTAAAGGCGACCACGACCGTCTCAGGGACGTCACAGCACTGTCCCGTAATACTGACCAGATACGTCTGGGAGGTCAACGCATCAACGCCCTTTATCTGCCTAACTCTGTCGATCAGACTCTTATCCATATAAAAAGACTTAACCCTGTTTTCAAGAAGAATATCCTCAGCTGCTCCCCGCGAACCCGAAGGCACTACAATAACATCAGCGCCCAATCTGTCAGAGGCAGTCCGGACAGCAGAATCCACACGTCTGACGAATGACAGGACAAAGACAAAAGCGGAGACCAGAAGGCCTATAGACGTGATCAGGACAAGAGTACGAAGGGGCTTTCTTTTAAGATTTCTCAGCGCTAAGGATTGAAGGGTAAACGTGCTGGGCATCGAATAGTATAAAGAATAACGAGGTCTTCTTTCCATGCAGCCCCGGCGTCACCGGAGGCCACATGGAAAGAAGAGAAAGGAAACTACTTCTTGTAGATTGCGTCTATGCCGCAGAGGATGGCGGTTTTATCTCCCTGTCCCATACCTTTGTGGCAGCCAAAACATACAGAGGCGTTCTTGCCGATCAGCTTTTTGGCATCAACATCATACAGATTAATCTGCCCGTCAGTGATATTCACGTTCTTGCCCTCTTTCAAGATAGGCTTGCCTTCGATATCACAGGCCTGAACGCCACCATTTCTGACCGTCAGCAGTGCATACTTGCCGTCAGGGGTTGGCATGGCATCATGGTTTTCACCACCGGTGCTCATCTTCTCGTCAAGCTTGGCAAGAGTATTTCCATCAAGCAGCCAGAACCTGTCTGCAGCAGACTGGAAGACCATCTTGTCGTCCCGGCTGAAATACAACCTGAAAGCAATGGTCTTTCCAGGCTCGCCAGCATACGTAGCCCTTTTAATCTCCTTGAACTTGCCCTTGTCGAGCTCCTTCAGGTCAACAAGCACAAAATCAACCTTCCCGTTCATCTTACCGTCTTCACCCTTCATGGTGATATTCAGCAGGAATTTGTCCATCTTGTTGTTGTTGACTCCATGCGCAAACATATAGGTTCCGGGCTTGTAGCCGAGGTCACTGATAAATACGCGGTGTTTGTGTTTCAGATCCTTCTTGCCAAATACATCGACATAGGCCTCAGTGCCCATGAATACCGGCATATAATTGTCCTTGGATTGTCCTGATGCACAATAGATCGGCATCTTCTTCTCGCCGCCGTTGGAGCGTTTGTCGGGATCCATAGCGATATCGAGGAGTACCTTGCCGGTCTTCAGATCTGACTTGCCGATGTGCTGTTTGCCATTCGGATCAAGCTGATAGGTTGACCAGAACATGACCGAGCTGTCATTGGAGTCGATACGCGCATCGTGGGTCTTATGCGATTTCGTGTCGCCAATATCGATCTTGTCAAGTTCCTTGACCTTGATAGGATCATCTGCATTGTTGGGGTCTATGGTTACATCAGCCTTTGCAAAGTGGCCACCGTGTCCGGCAACGTAAATGGTTGCATCATAGATTTTGGCTTTTGCAGCGGTAACAATGGCAGTCTTCGAATCAACGGTGGTATAAGCAAGGTAACCCCCAAAAGTGAGCGCGGTGATCAGAACAATAAATAATATTTTCTTCATATTTCTCCCCTTACAGCACATTATTTTTAAAATCAATACCCCACAGGTTATTACCGAAAAAAGATATTATATTGCTCTGAACCACCTCCTCATTTTCCTCTGGAATTTCTCCATTTAAACGATGGTGCTTATGTATTACGATAGCACCCCCGTAGATAGGTTTCAACATCAAACTCTAGCTTCAGGATACTTGTCTGGCAATCTTCTTCCTCTCAAGCTCTTTAAGGAGTGGCCTATTGTCTCATAAACAGATCATCCGGTCAAGGGCATGAATTGACAGTGTAGAGAACACATAAACTGT
>PLXX01000060.1 GCA_003153275.1 Nitrospiraceae bacterium
CGAGATGCGGGTTTTGGACCATCCCCGAGATATTCAGCTTCTCAAAGGCTATATATGCGTAGGTAACCACAAGCCATAGCGACAACTTATGCAGAAAATCCTCTCTTTGGTTGGCTATATGCTCATGGGTCTTGGCCAGAACTGCCTACTGAGTTCATCCAACAAAGTCCAAAAATTCATCCCCCACCTTTCAGGCAAGCCTGACGGAAGGGGACTTCCTGCCCAAGATGTTAAAAGTCCCGCAATAGCAACCTAATGCAATTATGATTCACGTAAACCCAGACTTAACGGTGAGTGACTCTCCTAAATACGATGCAGCAGAAAAATAACGAGGAAGAGACCGACGGCCAGTATCGAGATTGTCAGCAGTATATCAAGCAATAGTGACGGGCTGTACGTATCTTCATCTATCTGTTTTTCGACCTTCTTGTACCTGACAAAAGCCAGCAGCCCCATCAAGGCACCCAGAGCGACCAGGAAAATCCCAAGCACCGCTGAATATCCCTGGGAGGCGACAGGTATTCTGCCCTCGACAAGGCCCTCCTTCCCGATCAGAAAGGAGACCTGCTTCAGAAAAATAGCGAACCGCTCGACAACAAAACCGAACGCCATAATGCCGATACTCGTCCGTATCCATGCCAGAAAGGTCCGCTCATTCGCCATATGAACGCGGCGGTTGCGAACTTTCGGCGGTCTCTGGTCTTCAAATATATCCGACATAACAGCCCTATTATACTACTTCACGGTTAAGAGGAATACCGGGGATTGAATCAGAGCTATCATCTTCGACCACGAATATAGAGTGTTCCGAGGGCTATAAGAATCATTGACAGCGACAGTAATTGTCCCATGGTGACCATGCCAATAATGAATCCGATCTGCTGATCAGGCTCTCGTGTAAATTCTGCCAGAAATCTGAAAAGGCCATAAAACACAACGAATAACAATGTAAGATTGCCATCCCGTTTTACCCTATTTCTGGCAACCCAAAGAATAATAAAGAGAACAATCCCCTCCAAAAAACATTCGTAAAGCTGCGACGGATGCCTGGGCACCGGTCCGCCGGATGGAAATATCATAGCCCATGGGACATCCGTAACTCTTCCGTAAAGCTCACCGTTGATAAAATTGCCCAGTCTCCCAAAAGCAAGCCCTATGGGAGCAGTGACAATGATAAGATCGGCTGTTCTCCAAAAGCAGATGCGATATTTCCTGCAAAACAGGAAACCTCCAACTATGCTGCCGATTAAGCCTCCATGGAACGACATGCCACCATGCCAGACTGTAAAGATTTCAAGTGGGTTCTGGAGGTAATAGGGAAGATTATAGAATAATACGTAGCCCAGTCGTGCTCCTATGATCAGTCCCGGAATAATACTCGAATATAAAGCATCGAGATATTCCAGTGACAGAGAGGAACATCCGGAATTTTGTTGTGGCTGTTTTGCCTTGATGTTTTGGGATGAGAGTTTTTTGACCTGATATCGAAGGAGAAAGAATGATGCAGCAAAACCCAAAATGTACATCATGCCATACCACCTGACAGCGATAGGGCCTACATGAATAATGTCGGGATTGATCCTGGGATAGGGAATCACAGATTATTTCCTGTCAGGGAATATCTCCTTATTGTCTGCCTGATCTCAACCCTCATAGTTTCCCTCAAGAAAATTCCTCACGTACTTTTCGATCTTCGTATCATCGAGGAGCTGCGCATCGAGCTGCCGCGTATAGCCGATCAGTCTGCCCAACTGGTTCAGCGTTATTTCCATGTCACGTTGAGGCAGGTTGGCGAGCCTGCCAATAATGAGGTCCCCTTTCGTATTAACGTTAAACCCCAATTCAAGGAGGATATCTGATAAAAGCTGGACCCTCCGGGAGCGCTTGGTCATATCGGTTGCTCCACCAACAAAACGGAAATATATATGATTATTTTTGGCATTCTCACTGCAGTAACAATCAATCATATTGAAATGATAGCCCAACCGGAGGCTGAGGTTTACATACTCTTTAGAAGCAACGGCAATGTTGTATACAACGTGGTCGCCGCTGTCTGATGTTATGTCAGGCATTCTCATCATGCTTGAAAGGAAATCGGAGACCCGCAGTGATGTTACCTCCGAGCGCCAGACCCCGGGATATGTTATTCCCCTAACAATCTCCAGAAGCGGCACACTCGTGATCTGCTCAATAGACACGCTGTCTGAATTCCCGTCACGCGTCAGCCCTCCACCGATATCAATAACAACAATCCCTATGGGAACAGGAAGGTCCAGTTTGATTGCGGCATGCCTTTTTACCATATCGTTGTCATACCGCGCTTTGTCGACAAGCTCCACTACAGATTTTTCGTGGATGAACCTCAGAATATCGTGCATGGTCCTGCATCCGTCCGGCCTGAAATTGTCCATGAGTGGATCAATAAGGTTCAGTGGTGAAATGTATCTGAGTATATATCTCTTTCTCCTGAATTCAAAAATATCATCCATACTGCCGGACGTTCCTCCCCCCTGCAGCAGTTCCCTGATAATACCATCGTATATCTGCGGATCCTCATCATCTTCGATGACGACTGTTATCTCCTGTCCCTGCCTGAAAATTTTTGTCGCGTCTCCTGTATTCACAAGCGTGGGTACCCTGAACTCCCTGCAGACAGAAGACATATGGCTTGTCGGTGTGCCGATATCAGTGATAATAGCCGACGCGTATGGAAGGGCTCTGATAAACTCGGAAGAATCATTGCGGGCAACCAGTATTGCTCCTTTGGGAAAACTGTCAAGCTCGTCCGCGCGCCTTAAAATAAAAACTCTCCCTGCTACAACACCTTTTTGTGCAACGGTCCCGGGATTACGGAGCAGCTGGTCCAATCGCTTCAGCCCGGAGACAATGCTATGCGGTGGAGTGACCCTGACATCACTATTTCTGATAACTCGCAATGGTCTGGCCTGCAGAATTACCACTGCCCCCTCTTTATCAATTGCCCATTCAATATCAACGGGCTTCCTGAAATACTGCTCAATCAGCATTGCCTGTTCAGCGACATCATGGACCTGATTGTCGGCAAGTGAGCTTTGTTCAACCAGTTCATCAGGGACGCTGACGGTAATAGTTCCGCCGCCCGCATTTGCCGTAACCATTGAAGACTTATTGCCGATCTTCTTCGTTATTACAGAGAACTCAGGGTGCTTTTTTATACGATACAGATCAGCGTCTGTCTGACCCTCGACTATGGATGTGCCCAGCCCCCAGGTCGCGTTGATGATCAGAGTATCACCATCAGCGGACGGATCACTCGAATATGCCACGCCGCTTGCCATAGCATCAACCATCACCAGACAGGCAACCGCCATTTTGGCATTTCCAATGTCGTAGCCAGCGCTCTTCTGATAGGCAGCGGCCTTCGGAGTATAAAGGCTTGCCACCACTTCTCTATATGCCTCCTCCACGGTCTTGCGGGTCAGCGGGACATTAAGCACAGTCTCGAACTGGCCGGCAAAAGAATATTCATTGTCTTCTTCTTCCGCACTGCTCCTCACCGCCAGAAATACCTGGTCTCCCGCCCTCGCTGACCTTGTCCTGAGCTTCAAAAGGGCACTATCGATTGCAGCACTGAGCGTCGGCGGCATCTCACCCTTCATAATAGCATCGCGTATCCCGGATAATGCGCCGGGAGAAGTACTGTTATCTGCAGCAGCCTGTATCAACCCGCCGAGATGGTTGTGTTCCATGAAATCATCAAATGCCTTTGTTGTTATTGCAAAACCGTCGGGGATATTCGTTTTCGCATAGTTCTTCAATTCTGCTAGTCCGGAGCTCTTGCCGCCCACGGAGCGTGCCATGTCCCACGTAATGTCCGCATATGAGATTACCTGGTCTCCTCCGACTGGAGATA
Organism: Nitrospiraceae bacterium; assembly: GCA_003153275.1. Classification (GTDB taxonomy): domain Bacteria; phylum Nitrospirota; class Thermodesulfovibrionia; order Thermodesulfovibrionales; family UBA6898; genus PALSA-1316. Next base: position 3,893 of record PLXX01000060.1, read on the forward strand.
TGCCCTCCACCAAAAGCCGTATCTGCCGGTCAATGCGCGCAAATATATCTCCCAGCTGAGCATATCTGCTGCGCGTCAGTTTCTCAAAGAGCTGAAGCGAATCCTGCATGGCAGCAGACAGTTCTGAATAGGCATTATGTACATAGGTAATGTCAAAGAGATAGCCCCCTCCCAGCTTGTCAGACATATCGGCAATAACCTCCATCGCCCTGTTCTTGCTGTCGAGCACCTCCCTGAAATGCGCAAAGAGCAGATCGAACGGAAGAGCTTCGGCAACGGACGCCTCCTTCAAACCAAAGACGGACTTAATTTTTCTGACGAGGCTTTTCATCACTCCTTCTGCAATGCCCTCTTTATCGAGGCCTTAAGTTCTTTTATCTTGACCGGCTTGGGGAAGAAATCATGGACGTCACCCCGCAGAGCCTCGATAGCCGTATCAAGGTTGGCAAAGGCAGTTATCATGATGACCTTTATCTCCGGGTACATTGTTTTGATTGTCCTCAGCACCTCCATGCCATCCATGCCTTTCATCTTATAGTCGGTTATAACAATATCAAACTGCTCCTCTTTTAACCGTGCAAGTGCGGGTTCAGCATTCAAAAAAGTCTCGACTTCGTAGCCCTCCTGCTCTAACGACATTCTGGACATGTCACCCACAATTTTCTCATCATCTATAACCATGATCCTGGACATTCGATTTTCCCTCCTATTGTTTGTATATTGGCAATTCAATGGTAAACGTCGTGCCTTCACCAACCTTGCTTTCAACTCTGATATGACCATTGTGATTCTTGATTATTCCATAGCTGACCGATAACCCGAGCCCTGTGCCCTCTGCACCTTTCGTACTGAAAAAAGGGTCAAATATGTGAGGAAGATATTCACGCGGGATGCCATTGCCGTTATCAACAACGGTAATCTCGACTGTGCCCCGTGTCATGTCAGCTTCTGTCTCTACATAAAGTCTCCCACCAACAGGCATAGCCTGGACTGCGTTGGTTAAAAGGTTCACCAGGACCTGCTGTATCTGGTTATCGTCAATAAATACATGCGGGACATCTTTGGCCAGATTTACTGTCAACTCGACGTTCGATACGTCAAGAGTATTCTGCATGAGTCTCAGAGCTTTTTTTACCGGCCGGTTGATGTCTGATTCGGTCAGATTCACTTCTTTTGGTTTCGAAAAGTCGAGAAGGTTTTTTACTATCTTCTCGATTCTCTCGGTCTCCCCCTGAATATTATTAAGGAGCCCGAGGGCATTTTCCTTATTGAAATTGTCATATAGCTCAATAAAATTCTGCGTGATCATGGAAATATTATTCAGGGGATTGGTGAGCTCATGAGCAACCCCCGCGGTAAGAACACCGATAGAAGCGAGCTTCTTGGCCTGTATAAGCTCCTCTTCCCTCCTGCTTAGTTCTTCCGACATGGAATTAACCGCGGTAATTAACGAACCAAGCTCGTCATTTGGAATTGCCCCGACAATCTTATTGAAGTTACCCTGTGATATAGACTCAGTGAGTTTTTTGACGTCCCGCAAAGACCGTAGAATTTTCTGTGATATAAAATGACTCACCAGAACAGCGGTTACCAGCACGGTAATAAACAATATGATCAGCATGCTCTTTGAACTGCTGATCATATTATTAACGCCTTTTCGTTCGATTTGGGTCATCGTCTTTGAATAATCCCTCAGCCGCTTGCCCTGTGCCCGGAGCATTAACTCGGCATTGGAATCTCCCTGTGCGGCATTACTCACCTTGTCCACAGCACCGGCGTATTCTTTCAGATGCATCCTGAGGCGGCTGAGGTTCTCTTCACTAACAGCATGTGATATATCCTCGCGTGCCTGATCAATTGACTTTTCTGCAGCATCAATCATTTCTTTTATTTCAAAGAGTGAGTTTTTATCATGGTAGAGAAAATAGTTCTTCTCCGAAAGCCGCATTTCAAGAAAAGATGCATTCAGATCGTCAGATATCTCAACAAACCGAAGTTTTGTCAGCATGAGTGAAAGATTTTGAAACGCCAGCAAACCGATCAGCACTATGAAGACCACATTTATGGCATTTGACAATATTATTTTTTGTTCTATTTTCATACGGTCTTCCTCTGGTTATTGCGGCACAGGACACCGCGGAAGTTCGGCCTGTTCTTTTCGGACCGGCATATACCACAACAAGCCATCAGCAGCCATGAGAAGCCCGGCGCCGATAAGAAGAGAATCAAAGACCGTTAAGGCACTCAGGCCAAAATACTGCACCAGGCCAATCCCAAGGCCGGTAAAAGAGACGCCCGTTCTTATAAAGGCAAGGCCTGTCCTGGCGCGGGAGTATACGGTGCGATAGCACGCAGCAATGGTGCGCTGAGCTGCAAGCACATTCCTTTCGCGGGCGAGTTGGGTTCTTTCCCTGCTCGGCGGTGAGGGATTGAGAATAGTGCAATAACTTGACACAAAGTCTCCAAGACGGCCGAGCATCGTCTGTTTTATAGGGAGCGCTGAGGCACCATCTTCAATAAAATGATAGTCTTCAAGGAACTGAAGCGTTGCGGCCGTTGCCTCAACAAGGGTATGATGGCCGGGAGGTCTTATTCTGGACCTTCTTATTTTAAGATAACCGGCCAGGCCGAACACAGAGAGTAACATACCGGCTGCTGTCATGATCCAGTAAGCCTGATGAAGTGCATCCGGCCGTTCTGAACGCATAAGGGTGTTCGACAGGGCAACAAATCCAAGCCCCCATCGTAAAAAAGCAAGGTCGGTCCTGCCCTTTGCAAGATCGGTCCTGTAGCACGCAAGCCTCGTCCGCCAATGGGCCATGGTATTACGCCAGTAAGCGAGGCCGGTCCTCTCCGTCCCTATTAACTGTCCTGGCTCTGCATGAAGAAAGTCCTGGATATACCACTGGATATCTTCGTCAAGGGCCACCCAGAACTCATAGGTATCAGCACGGACGTATTGTTTAACCTCTTCCAGAACCGCGGGGTTTATAGGGTCGTTTGCCGCTATCACAACGGTCGTGCCGTCTTTGATTATGGGAAACCACCGGTTCATCGAAAGTCTTTCGCCATCAAGGCCTTTAAGAATTTCGGGCGGGACCGGAAGCCTCTCATCGTATTCCACAAAAGGACAGCCATAAAAATCAGAGAGGGCATTTAACAGTTCATACCGGGGTATGCCATATTCCCGGCACAAAACCTTTTCAAGCTCCATGCCCCTCGCCACCGAAATCTCTTCTGCTGCCCGAAGGTCCGCGGGGGAAATGATGCCCTTTCTCGTCAGGAGGCGATATCTGTCATCCAGCTGCAGTTCAGTCATGTTCACCGTCAAAAATCACTTTTCCCCAGTTTCTTACAGGGTTGCCATAGTCAGGAATATTAATTTCCATCTCGCCGAAGCAGTAGGGGAATTGTTTTCTTACCTTATCGGCCGGTAAATGCCAATAAAGTCCGTCAACAATAAAAACAAGCCCGGTAAAAAGCAGTACGGTATTCAAAACCATCCAGTACGCATTCGTGGCGCCAAAATATACCAAAAGTCCGAATCCGACAGCCGAGATACTCATCCCGGTCCTGATGAATGCCATCCCCGTCCTTGAACGGGCCATAACTGTCCTGAGTCTTGCCATGACATTTCTTCTGTCTGCAAGCACCGTCCTCTCCAATGCAAGCCCGGTTGTTGCCCAAATGCCAGGGGCATATGAAGGCCTGACAGGAAGATGCCCTTTTTTAAAATATCCCTCACTTTTTATCTTATGAACAGGCGGAAAAACGAAATCCCAGATGCCCGCTGTTTCTTCGACTTTTCTCACTGACTCGTGGCCCTCTGCCCCTGCCTGCCGGCCCGGAAGATACCAGTATAAGCCCTCAAGTGTCATTGCGATCCCCGCAATCACAATAGCAGCATCAAAAAACACCCATGGACCAGGGTTGAACTGTCTTAAAAAAGCAATGCCCAGACCGGCAAAGGCAATTCCGGTGCGCGTAAAAGCAAGCCCTGTCCGGGCACGTGCCATGATGGTCCGGTAGCAGGCAAGCGTTGTCCGCTCTTCAGCCATATCTGTTCTGTCATTGGCAAGAAACCGTCGTCTCATGACCGGGGACAGATTGGTCCAATCATCCCGGAGACTTTCCGAGCCCTGCACCGGAGCCGTTCGGGTGAAAACCGGATTGTCTCCAGGATCTGAGACCTCAAGCATCGTGGTCCCCCATGTCGACTCAGATGAAGCGCATCGAAAAAGCTTTCTTCCTCTTTTCCTGGCAGGCCCATACCACATAATGCCGTCAGCAGTCATGATTATTCCTGCTATCAGAAGGACCGCTTCAAGTAAAGTCAGATATCCCCAGCCGAATATCCTGAAGAGCACTGTTGAAATTGTGATAAAAGATATGCCAGTACGTAAAAAAGCGAGTCCGGTTCTTCCCTTTGCGAGAGATGTCCTGTTGCACGCAAACAGTGACCGCCTTTCAGCAAGAAATGTCCTCACCTTTGCAAGCGGTGTTCTTCCAGCAGAAGCAGGAAAACCGGGATTCAAATCCTGGCTGTTTTCAATAATCCGAATGAGATCAGAAGGCAGTGCTATTTGAAATACGATCCTGCTCACCCCAAGCGTTTTTTTTATGTCCTCAATGACAGCAGGATTATCAGGGGCATAGGCTATTACTTCCGTCTTCTCCCGGTCAAAAGAAAGGGGTACCCACAGTGCATGCTTGAGCCTTTCCATGTCCATATTCAGGACAATAGTGCGGGATATTACAATATCTTCTTCGTATTCAATAACAGGACGGCCGTAATACTCTGATAAGCAGAAAATGATCTCGTGCTTCGGGATGCCCTTTTTTAATAGTAACTCTTCTGGAAAATCTCCGGAAACAGCTGACTCATCAACAAGTACCTCTAATTCCCGCTGGGTGATGAGTCCATTTCTGATGAGTCTGTTGAATTTATTTTGCAGCATGTTTTATCCCTTTGAGACTGCTTCTTTCAATTATATGTTCCATGCATAACGTATGTCATTACTATAACAAATTGGGTGCGCTTGTCATCCTGCAACCCTCGTTGCTTTATCCTCACTAGAGCTTTTCCCCACAGAGGTTGTAGACTGAATTCCGTATTCTCCCAGCCTGTTTTCTCCCGGGTAAATATTTCGTGAATGGCGAACAACAGTCTTCCCGATATTAACCGTTGTCCTGCTGCAGGCCACCGTGCATCTTAAAGAAAATTTTGACAAGAAAAATTATCAGGAATTACTCGCGTGAATTATTCGAGTGAATTATTCACGCAAATGGCAGAGCATGAAATGATCTTATCAATTTCTGATCTCTATGTTGTATCATCCTGGGTTTTATCATCCTGGCAAAGCCCTGTCCGGCAAACAAACTGGTGTCGTTATTAAAAAAACCCTCCCGTGACGGCTTTCTCAAGTCGCCACGGGAGAGTATGGTCCTTCATTACTTCTTATGGCACTTCGAACAGTTTGCCGCGTCATCTGTTTTGAATGCCTTTGTTCCGTTATGGCATTCTCCACAGAATTTGCCAGCATTGATGTCAGCCATTTTTATTTTAGCCGTACCTTTTTTCATCTGGAATATCTTTGTATGACAGTCATTGCATTTAAGACCCTTGTCAGCATGAACTTTACCATCAAAGATTACCTTCCCAGCCCCTTTGCCATCAAACTCTACTGTCTTTCCCGACGGGACTGCCATGGCACTTCCCGCAAACAAGACAATAACCGCTAGCGAAATTATTGATTTTAAGAATTTCATGTAATCACCTCCTTTCTTCTGAAATAATCGTATTATTCCGAGCTTCTTCCACAAAAAAGCGCTATATCACAAGCACGGGGCAGGGAGCGCCCTGGATCACCTTTTCGACAACATTGTCGCCGAAGATCTTCCTCAGCCAGGTCCGTTTTTGCGCGCCGAGGATGATCACGTCGCAGCGCTCCTCTTCAGCAACCTCGACTATCCGTCTGGACACGTCTCCTTCTTCTATCCGCGTTTTGATCAGTGCCCCTTCTGACTCTGCGGTCTCCCTGAAGGACCTGACAGCCTTTGTCTGACCATTATTCATAACATCCTCGATATTCTTGATGCCGACAAGATTCAGGTCTCCCTCATTCTGCGGCAGGACCTTCACAACAGTCACCCAGCATTTCTCATCGCCGGCCAACTGCAGTCCCTTCTTCAACACCTCTTTATTCCCGTTTACTGCTATCAATACCTTCCTGTAACCTTTCATAACCGCTCACCTCACAATTAATATAGGGCAGCCGGCAGTCATGATCACTCGCTCAGTAGTGCTGCCCATAAGCGCCTTGCTCATTCCGTGATAGCCATGACTGCCCATGGCTATCAGATCGATGTTCAGTTTTTGCGCCGTCTCAACTATCCTGTCCGCCGCGTGCCCCTCCGCGATCTCTGTTTTGGGGATTACTTTCTGGATTTCAGCATAACTGACTGCCGCGGACACAATTTTTCTCGCTTCCTCCTGAAGACTGTTCTTGATTGAGTCTGTCTTGAAGAAGTCAATCATTTCTTCATACCGGGGAATAACATACAGCACCGTGATCTCTGCACCATCTATCTTTGACAGCTGGCATGCCCGCTCAAGTGCCTTCCTGCTGAATTCAGAGCCGTCAAACGGGACCAGGATGGACGTATAGGTACCGGTACATTCTTCACAGGGCTTCTTTACGACGAGCACATCGCTGGAGGCCTTCATAATGGTCTGCGCCGTGACACTGCCCATCAGAAATCTGTTAAAACCCCTTCTGCCGTAAGTGCCGAGGACAATCAGATCTGCTTTCTTCTCTTCTGATACTTCGGCCAGCACCTCGGGAGGTTCGCCCTCACAGAGCACATAATGTGCATCGATGCCGAATTCTGCGGTGACCATTTCTTTTGACTCAATGCATATTGTCTCGCCGATCTTCAACCGCATATCGAGTTGTTCAGGGGCAATACCGAATTCCTCGGTATCAAAGAAGACAGCATGGACGAGATACAGTGCGCCCCCATGACGTTTTATCCAGTTTGCGGCCTCGATAACAGCCGCCCTGCTGGATGGTGATTTATCAAAACCAACGACGATAGTCTTATACACGATTAATGCGCTCCTCCACCTTTTCTGAATACAAGGCCGACTCCAAAACCGGCGCCAAGGGCGGAAATGATTGAAATGAAACCGTACAACGCCCCGTTATTCTTTGCCATATTCGAAAGTGTCTTTACTATTCCAACCTGTTCGACTGACACCTTTGATTCAGCTATTTCTACGACTTTGCCATCCTTTACTGCATAGACGGTCGCAAGATAATCTCCCGGAGGTGCCTGATAAGGCCATTCCGTAAGAATAGTGTATTCCTGCTTCCCGTCTTTTCCCTTAAGGTCTATCTTTCCGAACGATATATTGTAGAGCTTCGAGTTTTCCTTGAATTTTATGAATTCGCTAAACCATCTGGCCTTGTCCGCTTCATCCTTAACAGGGCTCATCTCCGCGTGTTTGCCGAGAGCAGGATACCCGATGACATATTTGTCCATCTCTTGCGGAGAAAGAATCTCATCGATCTTTTTTGTGCTGTAGACGGAATAGAGATTAGGTACCTTTTCAAGCTTGAGGGTAGCCACATTCATCCATAGAAATCCTCCCACCTTCCCTTTTTCCTTGAGGGTTTCATGCGCCTCAGGCGACGCAATCTTGATAATGAGGTCTGCATCAGGGTCTGAGATGCCGCTGACGTTAACAGTGCTTCCATGATAAAAGAAGTCGATGGTGATATGGTCATGATTCGCCTTTGCGGTCAATTCCGCCGATGCGCGATCCACAATGATGGCGAGACCCATCACAACCACCGCCAGAGCCAGCAGCACGATAGCTGCTTTTTTTACTTTATTCTTCTTCATATTAATGTCCTCCGCCCTGTCCCAGAAGTAATGAAGGACTCAAGGTAAGATCAAAGATGATCTTGACGGTCACCGCAAGCACAATGCCCGCAAGTATGACCTTAAGCTGCTCACCCTTGAGTTTCCTCCCGAATACTGCGCCAACCTGTGCCCCGACTGTTGATCCCAGAAGAAGAAGGACCGCAAGAACAAAATCCACACTATGGTTCGTGTACGCCTGCAGAAAGGTCACTTCGATGCAGTTAAAAAGTATCTGGAAAAGACTCGTGCCGACAACAACATGCATAGGCATCCTAAGGATATAGACCATGATCGGCACCATCAGGAACCCGCCGCCCACGCCCATGATCGCGCCGAGTACGCCGACGAAACCGCCAAAGATGATTGGCAAAAGGAGAGAATGGGTAACCCCTGATTTTTCAAAACGCGTCTGCAGCGGGAGTTTACCCAGGGCCTTTGCAAAGGCTGATTCCTTCTCAGGCTTGACCTCGGCTGTTGCAGCCTTACTCTTTTTCATACTGGTGAGGCTCTCTATAAACATATAGGTTCCGACTGTCCCGAGCAGAAGGACATACGTCATCTTGATGACAAAATCTGCATTGCCTGTTGCCTTGAGTATTTTGATCGCCTGCACACCCACCAGACCACCGGCAAAACCGCCGATAAGCAGGTAAAGTCCCATCTTGAAATCCACGTTGCCAACCCGCCAGTGGGCATACGTACCGGAGGTCGATGCAGCCACGATCTGGTTCGAGTCCGTCGCCGCGGCCACGGTCGAGGGGATACCGAACATGATAAGAAGCGGCGTCATCAAAAAGCCGCCGCCAACCCCGAAAAGCCCTGAGAGCAGGCCGACAGCCAAGCCAAGCCCAACGGGAATCAGGATATTGATACTGGTTAACGCTACTGGCAGATATAGATACATTATGCTATTCCTCTCCTTAAGTGTTATTACCTGGACCGTTGCCTATGCCGGTACAACGGCCTGATGCGACATCGTGACTATCGGGCGAGATGCAGTTCTTACAAGCCTCTTGAGCTGGCTGCCTGAAAGGTTCCCCTCTCCCGTAACACTCGGGCTCAAAAGAATCATGTCGATGCCGCTGGTATTCTTCAAAAAATCTTTTACTGCAGATACCGTGTCCATCGAGGCGGTATGGATATTGACATGCACGCCCACCTCCCTGCATTTCTCCCTGATGGTCCGGAGATTCTCTGCAGTGCTCGTTTCAGTTTCAAGGCCGGCTCCGGAGAGAAGCTGACGGGCCGCATCAGTTTCATTTTCTTCGGCAAAGGCAACAGAGGACATCATGTCTTCGAACTTCTTCATCAGCTTGTCTTTCTTGACGAGAAGAACGGTGATCCCTTCGTTCATGGTCCGGGCAAGATCAACAGCATAGGAGAGCCCCTCATCCATTCCCTCATTCGGATACGTGACGAACAGCAATTGTTTTTCCATTTCTGACTCCTTTTGAATTAATATTTCAGGATCTATATCGCAGGAAGAGTGCCACTGGTAACATATTGAAAATAAACATTAAAATATTAGAAGAACAACATACGTTCAGATTATGAACAGTGGATTAAGACTATTAACAGTGGATTAATAGAGATAACTTCGTGAAAACAATAGATATTTACTTAAAAAACAAGACGTTCAAAATATGAACGGTATGAACAATACTGTTGAAAACGAATTTTTGACCCGGCCTTTGCCAGCACTTTGAATAAATTGCGATCTATATTTACTTTTTCCCCGACGTCCGCTTTAGGCTTCTTGCAAAGGAAGTCAGCAAGTTTTCTATCGGTCTCCTGGATATGGCTGACGAACCAGTCACGGATGAACTCTTCCAATTGCGTTGGCCACAGCGAAACGTTACCACTCTTCCGCATGTGCGTTTTGAGTCTTGTGAAATCCTTTACGAACTTCTTGTGTTCCTGTTGGGCAGGATACTTCAGGTCTTTCATGTAGCGCTCTTCCCTTTCGAAATGCCCCTGCGTCTAGTCCGAAGTTCCTCTTTAATA
>PLXX01000069.1 GCA_003153275.1 Nitrospiraceae bacterium
CCTATTTTTTTGTCGTACACTCGATCAGGGGCATTTGGTTTTTTCTTCGCCTGTCGCTCGGCTATAATATAAAATGTCGAAAAAATATCCCAGAATCGTCATTGCAGGGCTCAGGGGCGGCTCCGGCAAGACGACCCTGTCTCTCGGACTTATTGCGTCCCTCGCCGGGAAAGGGAAAAAGATTGTTCCGTTCAAGAAGGGGCCGGATTATATCGACGCAGGATGGCTTTCAACTGCGGCGCAGAGGCCATGCTATAATCTTGACCCTTTTCTGACCGGCAGCGAGGCGGTTCTGGCATCCTTCACCCGCCATTTTCCCGGTGCTGACATGGCAGTGATCGAAGGCAATAGGGGGTTGTATGACGGGATGGATGCAGACGGGACCTATAGCACGGCAGAACTAGCCAAGATGCTGGCTGCACCCGTCGTTCTCATCATGGACTGTACAAAAGTCACCCGGACCGCAGGTGCCATGGTTTGCGGTATGCTGCAGTTCGACCGGAAGGTGGATATCAGGGGAGTGGTCCTTAATCAGATAGCCGGAGGACGACATGAGAAGGTGATACGGGAAACTATCGAGAAATATTGCGGTATTCCTGTCTTAGGTGCCCTGCCGAAGCAGAGGCAGGATCTTTTGTCCGAGAGGCATATGGGACTGACGCCATTTCAGGAGCATCCCGGGGTTGACGCTGCGATTGCCGCGGTTGCGACGTTCGTTTCAGGGCATGTTGATGTTGATCGCATCTATGAGATCGCACAGAGGGCAAAGCCGCTAAAAGATACAGGGACCATGGACCGGGAATCAGTGCGAGCCAATCCGGGCAGTGCAGTCATTCCCGGACGTGATCCGCTCACCATTGGGGTCATCCGCGATGCGGCATTCCAGTTCTATTACCCGGAGAATTTTGAGGAACTTGTGGGAGCAGGGGCACGACTGGTTGAGATCAGCGCACTGACGCAGCGGCAGCTGCCGGAGATTGATGTCCTCTATATCGGGGGGGGGTTCCCAGAAACGAATGCGATAGGCCTTGCTAAGAACAGGTCTTTCAGGCAATCCCTGAAAAAAGAAATTGACAAGGGACTTCCGGTGTACGCTGAATGCGGTGGGCTGATGTATCTTGGCCAGACACTTACTCTCAAGGGCAGAAAGTATCCGATGGCAGGTATCCTGCCGCTCGACTTTGAGATGGCAAATAAGCCTGCTGCTCATGGGTACACGGTGGTCAAAATCACGGGACAAAACCCGTTTTACCGCCGCGGAACGGTGCTCAAGGGGCATGAGTTCCACTACTCACACCTGGCTACCGGTGTTGAAAACGGGAGAGATCAGGACGGGGTCCATTTTGCCTTTTCCATGCAGAGGGGAGTAGGGATTATCGGGAATAAGGATGGCATCTGCTACAAGAATGTTCTTGCCACCTATACGCACCTGCATGCGTATGGATCACCGCAATGGGCCGCCGGCATGATCAGGGCGGCGTTGTCCTACAGAAAGGAAAAAGAAAGACATGTCACGACGGGAAGAAGTCATACAGCTGCTCGAAGAAAATAATACTGCGGGACTTATTGCGTATGCGGAAAAAGACCCAAGTTTGTTCAGAACGCTTATTTCGCTTACCTATGATAAGCAGAGTGTGCTCAGCTGGAGGGCTATTGAGGTCCTTGGCCTGGCAGCAGGAGAGATTGCAAAAACCCATCCTGAAAAGATCAGGAACCTGGCCCAACGTATCCTCTGGATGCTGCGGGAGGAATCCGGGAATAACCCCTGGAGCGCCCCGGACATGCTTGGTGAAATTGTCAGGAACAACCCGGAGGGGTTTGCGGATCTTGTTCCGATCATAGCCTCTTTTCACGATGAAGAGATTCTCCATCAGGGTATATTGCGGGCAATGGTGCGGATTGGTGAAGTAATACCGGACCTGGTTAGTGAGCAGGCGCAGCTTGCGCGCATGTACCTTGGTCACCGGGACCCTGTTGTTCGTGCATATGCGATTCAGCTGGCAGGCATTCTCGGCAGGGATGATCTGCGGGAGGCGGTTACCCTTCTCCTTCAGGATGAGGCGGAAGTCCTGCTGTATGCTGACGGCGAATTCGTTCCACATACGCTGCGTGCTCTGGCAGCAGAAGCAATCGGGCAGAAACCGGCGCGTAAGATAAAGGCCTGGATGAAACATCCCGAAAAGAACGGCACCGGGCTCCGCTGTCCATTTTGCGAAGAGCCGGTGGAGGCTCTCCAGGAAATAACGACACGTTTCGGGAACACCTTCAGCGGAGGGACCTGTTCCTGCGGTGCCGTATATGTGTATGACGCCTCAGGACATAGCCTCGGAGATGCGTATGTCGATGGCCTGGCGTATGCCTGCGGGAACGATTGGGACAGGGCCTGGAGCCTGGTCCCGGACAAGGACTATGAGGTCCGTGAGCTGTGCGCTGACACCAGGCGCAACAAATTTTTTGCGGCGCGGAGGGGCTCAAAATGCACCTATCTTTTTATCCGCCTGACTCCTGTTGGGAAACCCGATTAATTCAGGAATAAACGCAGGAATAGGATGGATTAACCCTCGGATAAATCAATGATAAGCAATGGTGATTACCAGATAAGTTTTTTTAATTTGACCGGGAGGTGATCAGTGTATTACCTTTATGACTCATGTTGTAATTATTACTTGATGATTATAACTGAGATAGGCTAGAATATGGCCTTGATTTGAGGCAATATATCTGTCTCTTAATACTACCGGGAATGACTCCCGCACATTTTAATTACCTTATTACAGAAAGGGGGAAGTACAAATGCCAACAATGGATTTTCAGGGAAAACAGATTGAGGTTGATGACGATGGATATCTTCTGAACCTCGATGACTGGACCAAGGAACTTGCAGATACCCTTGCAAAACAGGACAGCATGGAGTTGACACCGGCACACTGGGAGGTCATCAATTTTCTCAGGGACTATTACAAACAGTACCAGATCGCCCCGATGATCAAGATCCTTGTGAAAGAGATCGGTAAGGCACTGGGACCGGAAAAAGGAAATACCAAGTATCTGTATGAGCTTTATCCGGGCGGCCCAGCAAAACAGGCCTGCAAATATGCCGGACTTCCGAAGCCAACCGGCTGCGTCTAAGAGTTTAATATTGTGTCTTTCTGTGACAGCACCCCATGCAGCATTCAATGGGGTGCTGTTATCGGCTTCAGCCTCCGGAATATTAATTTGATGCATATACCTTCGGGAGCGGACCTGTAGCATATGAGCCTTGCGCGCCTCCTGTCCGACAAGAGGGCGATGATCCTCAGCAATTGGTGTGATGCCATGCTCGACTCCTATCCGCAGGACACCTCAAACTTCCTACGAAAGAACGATAACCGCTTTGCAAATCCTGTCGGCCACACCATCAGAGACAGTTTTGAGCATATCGTTGATTCACTTCTCCAGGGATCAGGGCCTGAAGCTTCGCGAGTATTCCTGGATAATATCATCAGGGTCAGGGCGGTCCAGGACTTCAGTCCCTCGCAGGCAGTCTCCTTCATCTTTGTCCTCAAGAAAGTCATCCGGGATGTGGTATTGCAGGACAAGACTGCGGCGGTGCCGCCTGAAGAGCTTGTCTCTCTCGACGAGAGTATTGATGCCCTTGCCCTCCTCTCCTTCGAGATCTATATGCAGTGCCGCGAGAAGCTCTACGATATCAAGGCGAATGAGGTGAAGAATATGACGTTCAGGTTATTGCAAAAGGCACAGAAGATGGGTATCGACAGCAGTGAAGATGTGTGCCCGTCAGAAGACGTTGTGAACATAAAACAGGAAGAGGTAACCAAATGAAAATCGTGCTACCCTTAGTTGCAGTGATTGTGCTGGTGGTGATTGCCTTTGCTGGAGTTGGCATAGCGGGCATGCAGTTTCTTTTCGGGGTGTTAATCCCTTATGCGGCTATCGCGGTCTTTATCCTCGGGTTCATCTACCGGGTCATTAGCTGGAGCAGGTCTCCGGTGCCGTTCTCTATCCCGACGACTGCGGGGCAGATGAAGTCATTCCCCTGGATAAAGCAGAACAAACTCGACAACCCTTCAAGTACCCTGGGCGTCATAGGCAGAATGGCGCTTGAAGTACTCCTGTTCCGTTCACTCTTCAGAAATACGAAGACGGAATTGCGGGACGGCCCGACCATTACCTATGGATCGGAGAAATTTCTCTGGATTGCGGGTCTGGCCTTCCACTGGTCGTTTCTTATCATCTTTATCAGGCATTTCAGGTTTTTCATGCAGGACGTGCCGTTGGTGATCCGGATGATTGAGGGGCTCGACAGCTTCCTTCAGATAGGTGTACCGCTTTTATATCTCACTGACGTGGTGCTGCTGGGTGCCGTGACGTTTCTTGTATTCAGAAGGCTGTCGATGCCTCTCATAAAATACATATCACTTCCGGCGGATTATTTCCCGCTCTTCCTGATCATGGGAATAGCAATCACCGGCATCCTGATGCGGTATTTCACAAAGGTCTACATCGTGGGCGTCAAGGAACTGGTGATAGGACTGCTGAGCTTTCAGCCGGTCATTCCCGACGGCATTGGTGTTATTTTCTACATACATCTGTTTCTGGTGAGCACGCTGCTGGCTTACTTCCCGATGAGCAAGCTGATGCATATGGGCGGCGTTTTTCTCAGCCCGACCCGCAATATGGCTAATAATAGCAGGGCGGTGCGGCATGTCAACCCTTGGAACTATCCGGTGCATGTCCATACCTATGCAGAGTATGAAGAGGAATTCAGGGAAAAAATGAAAAAGGCCGGCCTGCCGGTCGAGAAGGAGTGATCATGGCAAAAGTTACTACTCCAAAACCAGCCGAACTGGCAGAAGCCTTAGAGTATACCACTCCCAAAACAGAGTGGATGGATACGCCGACGGTCATAAAGCCGGGTACCTTCTGCTGGGGTGCGAAGGGAAAGAATCTCGGCATTGTTGAGTTTCCAAATGCACGGGACTGGACCCCTACAGAGGAAGACTGGAAACTTCCCGAGAACTGGCAGGAAATATTCTTCAAGGGGATGAAGGACCTCCTTGGTAAATACCGTTCCTTCAAGGTCTTTATGGACATCTGTGTCAGATGCGGTGCCTGTGCAGACAAGTGCCACTTCTTCATCGGCTCGGGCGACCCCAAAAATATGCCGGTGCTGAGGGCCGAACTCCTCCGGTCGGTCTACCGGAACGACTTCACCATGGCCGGTAAAATTCTTGGCAAGATAGCCGGCGCGCGGCCACTCACCATCGACGTTCTTAAAGAGCTCTGGTACTATTTCTACCAGTGCACTGAGTGCCGCCGCTGTTCACTCTTTTGTCCCTATGGTATTGATACGGCAGAGATAACCATGATGGGCAGGGAACTTTTGAATCTGTTTGGATTGAATACAGACTGGATATCAGGGCCGGTGGCCAACTGCTATATGAAAGGGAACCACCTTGGTCTCGAGCCCCATGCCATAATGAACAGCATCGAAGGCATGGTAGACGACATAGAGACGATTACCGGTCTTAGGATAAGCCCTTCGTTTAACAGAAAGGGTGCCGAGATCCTGTTTGTCACACCGTCAGGCGATCTGTTTGCCGATCCGGGGACCTATACGTGCATGGGATACATGATGCTGTTCCATGAACTGGGGCTTGACTATACCTGGAGCACATACGCCTCTGAAGGAGGGAACTTCGGGTTTTTCACCTCAAACGAGATGGCGAAAAGACTGAACTCAAAGATATATGCCGAGGCAAAGCGTCTTGGTGTCAAGTATATCATCGGAGGAGAGTGCGGTCATATGTGGCGTGTCATCACGCAGTATATGGATACCTGGAACGGGCCGGCGGATTTCCTCGAAGTCCCCGTCTCGCCGATAACCGGAACGCGGTTTGAGAACTCGAAGTCGACGAAGATGATCCATGTCGCCGAGTTTACCGCGGACCTTATTAAAAACAACAAGCTGAAGCTCGATCCGTCGAGGAACGACAACCTGATTCTCACTTACCACGACTCGTGCAACACGGCGCGGGGTATGGGACTGATGGACGAGCCCCGGTATATCATCAACAACGTCTGCAATAATTTTCATGAGATGCCTGAGAATACGATCAGGGAGCAGACCTTCTGCTGCGGCAGCGGCACCGGACTGAACGCCAGTGAAAATATGGAGTTAAGAATGCGCGGCGGCCTTCCGAGGGCGAATGCTGTAAAGTTCGTGAGGGAGAAGCATGGTGTCAACATGCTTGCCAATATTTGTGCCATTGACAGGGCTACGCTCTCTGCATCTATGGACTACTGGGTGCCCGGCGTCGGGGTTACCGGAGTCCATGAACTTGTTGCCAACGCCCTGATTATGAAAGGTGAGAAGGAGCGAGAGACAAATATGCGAGGCGATCCCCTTCCCGGAAAGGAGGGCAACTGATCATGTATAACGGAGGAAAGATTATTGCAGGACTGGTGGTGTTTCTGGCCATCTTCTTATTCCCGTTTTATTACAACTTCGGCAAGGCCAATGCGAAGCCGGAACCGAAGCTGAACACTCCGGTGATCCAGCAGCTTGCAGAAAAGAAGTGTGTTGAGTCAAAGGATTTCATGCGGCAAGAACATATGCAGCTTCTCAACGACTGGCGCGATTCCGTTGTCCGCGATGGCAACCGGATCTATGTGAATGCCGAGGGCAAGAAGTTTACTATGAGTCTGCAGAACACCTGTCTGAACTGCCATTCGAACAAGAAGGAGTTCTGCGATTCCTGTCACAACTACATGGCTGTCAAACCCTACTGTTTTAGCTGCCATATTCAACCGAAGGAGGACAAGTCATGAGCATAAACAGAAGACAATTTCTGAAAATAGCCGGTGCGTCAACTGTATTGGGGCTTGGCGGCGCTTCGGTGGTCAACAGCCTTCGGAGGGGAGGTCTTGAGGCTTCCCAGATGAGCCCTGACCCGGCGTCACTTACTGCCAAACGGTGGGGTTTTGTTGTGGATATGAGCAAACTGAAGACTGAAGAAGATTACAAACGCTGCACTGATGCATGCCATAACATCCATAATGTTCCGACATTTAAAAATGATCCTTTGCATGAGGTGAAATGGATCTGGAAGGAGCCCTTCGAGAACACCTTCCCCGGCACTGAGCATGAATACATGAGTGCGGAGTTCAAGGAGAAGAATTTTCTGGTCTTTTGCAACCATTGTGCCAATCCTTCCTGCGTGAAGGTCTGTCCGACCAAGGCCACCTTCAAAAGAAAAGACGGTATTGTGATGCAGGATATGCACCGCTGCATCGGCTGCCGGTTCTGCATGGCGGCCTGTCCTTTTGGTGCGAGGAGCTTTAACTATCTCGATCCGCGGGGCAAAGATACAGACGGCCAGCCGCTGATCAAGGTAGAGAATAAGACCTTCCCGACACGTACGATCGGTGTCGTTGAAAAATGCACGGCCTGTTATGAGCGTCTTGCCATCGGGAAGCAGCCTGCCTGTGCCGAGGCCTCGACCGGGGCCATCGTCTTCGGAGACCTTGAGGACCCGAACTCTGAAGTCAGGAAGATCATATCGACAAGCTATACGATCAGGCGGAAGCCGGAGCTTGGAACGCAGCCCAGTATCTACTATGTCATAGGAGGTAGCGAGCATGCTTGAAAAGGCATTAACCGGAAGCAAACGATACTGGACATGGATATTTGTCCTGCTCGGCATTATCGGGGTTGGGTTCATCGCCTATCTCCAGCAGTGGAAATATGGTCTCGGAGTCACCGGCCTTAGCAGGGACGTCTCCTGGGGTTTTTATATCGCTCAGTTCACGTTTCTGGTCGGGGTTGCAGCCTCTGCCGTCATGCTGGTCATACCGTACTATCTCCATAATTATAAGAAATTCGGGAAGATCGTGATCCTGGGTGAGTTTCTGGCGATCGCGTCCGTGACCATGTGCATCCTGTTTATCTTCGTTGATATGGGCCAGCCGATGAGAATCATGAACGTGGTCCTGCACCCGACACCGGGTTCGGTCATGTTCTGGGATTCCGTCGTCCTGTCCGGCTATCTCTTTATCAACCTGATTGTCGGCTGGACAACGCTGGGTGCAGAGAAGAACTCAGTCCCGCCGCCGACCTGGGTAAAGCCGCTGATCTATCTTTCGATCCCCTGGGCAGTCAGNNTCGGCGTTTGCAGCCGGACCTGCCTTACTGATCCTCCTGGTCATGTTTGTCAGAAAAATAAGCAAATTTGACGCTGGAACAGAGGCGATACAGTCGCTGGCGAAGATTGTGACTTATGCCATGACTGCCAATGTCTTTTTCTTCCTGCTTGAGGTCTTTACTGCCACCTACAGCGGGATTCCGGGTCATGCGAAGCCGCTCCAGTATCTCTTCTTCGGTCTTGAGGGACATACTGCCCTTGTCCCGTGGATGTGGACGGCTACAGTACTCGCCTTTGTGGGCCTAGGGCTGCTGATCGTCCCTGCGACGCGCCAGAACGAGGGTATCCTGCCGATAGCCCTTTTAGCGGTCTTCATCGCAGCCTGGATAGACAAGGGCATGGGCCTGGTCATTGGCGGGTTTATTCCTAACATGTTCGAGAGGGTTACCGAATATACCCCCACGGCGACAGAGCTTTCGATTACAATCGGCGTGTATGCAATCGGCATGCTGGTGCTGACGGTTCTCTATAAGGTGGCTATCGGCATCAAGGAAGATACTGCTGGTGAGGCAGAGCATCATTGAAATTTGTTAGAATAGACAAAATATCCTAACAGGAGGAGTACCATGTATATCGTAGCTGTTGATGAAGGCAAGTGTGAAGGGTGTGAGGAATGTGCAAACAACTGTCCGGTAAGCGTATTCGAGATGAAGGCCGGGAAGGCCGTTGTTGTCGCCGGTGATTCCTGCGAAGGTTGCCAGACCTGTACATCAGTCTGCTCTTCAGGAGCGGTGACACTCACCGAGATGTAACAGATTGTTTTTAAAAAAAAGGGGCAGGTCATATCGGCCTGCCTCTTTTTTTAGCCGGTTTTCTCCTATTCGATCACTCGGAGAATTGTTTCTGTTTTTACCCTGTCTGTTCTGAACTGGTTTGCCGGTGATGCCATGTCTGGATAGCCGATAGACATTCCGAGGCAGAGCCTCTTGCCGGCGGGAATGCCGAGGAACTCCTTCGTCTGCCGGGAATAATCAGTCAGGAAGGCCTGCGGAACTGTTCCAAGCCCGGAGGCGTGTGCGGCAAGCATAAGACTCTGACAGAACATCCCGAGGTCAAGAATCGACCACTCTTTAAGCGCCCCATCCTGGAAAATAAATATGCCATGCGGCGCACGATAAAATGCAAAGTTTGCAAGTTTGGACTTCCTTCGAATCTCAGGGCTTGTTAGATCCATGCCGGTAAGTTCGCTTCTTTTTTTCATGAGATCTGCAATACGCGCATCTATTTCCGGAGGCCAAGACAACGGTTCAGGGATGTCAGGGCAGGGCGGCTCTCCGGACTCAAGCAGGTCCGACAGCATCTTCGTAAGCTCTTCCTTCCTGCTTCCTGAGACGAGGACAACTTCCCACGGCTGACTGTTCTTGTACGAGGGGCTCCAGCGGGCAGTTTCAATTACAGAAAGCAGTTTTTCAGCGGGCACAGTGTCCTGCATAAATTTTCTGATGCTCTGTCTCGTCCTGATGCATTCAATTGCGTCCAT
Organism: Nitrospiraceae bacterium; assembly: GCA_003153275.1. Classification (GTDB taxonomy): domain Bacteria; phylum Nitrospirota; class Thermodesulfovibrionia; order Thermodesulfovibrionales; family UBA6898; genus PALSA-1316. The sequence continues at coordinate 9,685 of PLXX01000069.1, forward strand.
AATAGCCTCCGTTTTTGTTCTCGATGAGAGAGCTTCTAGCCGTTCCTTAAACTATAGACAAATATCCCTATAGTTAAAAATGCGGCGATCGAACAGTATTATCGCCGACTGACGTCGGGGATGCGCGCCCCGATTCCACACAAGCCCCGTGATTTGCAATATTGGGGGTCACACCCGAAGCCGTGCTGTCAACAGGACAGTCGGTGTCCGAGAGGACTGCGCCAGCAGGAGTAATAAGGGTAGAGGATGTGGCGCAACTTGTAGAGCTCTGTGAGGGCCGCCTGACACGGTAGAGCACATTGAGGTTATCGCAGGCCCCGCCGACCTTTAGCCGTATCCAAAAACTCCAAACATGCTTCCCGCGTTTCCTTCCAGGTACCGGGGAGGTGCTATTGGTAGAAGCCGGCGACTCGGTCTTTATATGCTTCTTGTTTTTAATCTCAGCACGCATGGGCAGATTCCATGCTTCCTTGATGGGTGTTTCAGAATATCTCTGTATACGCCTGGCTATAACAATGGCAGCGGCCTCGTGAGACGTGATACCATAGCGTCCCATGAAGTTGACCTTACCGATCACAGAGGTATAGGCCGGATTGTCAGTATAGACGATCACACCGGACTTAAAAGCCCGCCGGTCCAGTGTGTTTAAGAATGTTGCATATGCGAACTGGCTGAGCATCCGGGAATATCGTACACCTTGTTCTCTGAGGGTAGACTTCTTCTTCTGAAAGTCAAGGCGTTCGTGAGCCAGCGGCTTGCCCTTGGCCACACATCTTGCGATGATCGCTTTACAGAGATCTCCATAGAGCGCCTCTGTTTGGTCCGTGCTGAGGTCTTTGACATACGCCGGATAAGTCCGACTCCAGACGTAGTTGCCAAACCTATCGGTCTCGGCCACGGCTATCTCTTTCTCATTGACATCTATGGCTATACAGCCAATGTTCCGGGGGTGATGGGTGACTTTGGGCTTACAGGGCAGCGCGACAGTTGTATGCAAATACCACTTGCCGTCTTTGCAGAGAAACCGATGCGTCAACGCCTGTTTGATTATAAGGGCCGTGTCTATGATCTCCTGTCCATAGGGATAATGCACAGCAGGGATAATCACGTGTCTGCCGTATTTTTCAATGAGGGCGTCAGGCACACGAACTCGGAGCTTGCTATCAGCGGTCAGTGTGCAGGTCTGGTTGCCTCCGGTCTCCTCATGTGAGCCTACAAAAAAGAATATTGCGTCTCTTGTCGCTTGCCAGTCTTTAAACCACTCCTCATGAAAGGCATAGCCGTTTTCGGTAAGCTCGAACTGCTTATGGAATAAGGACTTGGAGCCAAAGCAGATACGCACCCGCTTCTTTTTCTTATCCTGTTTAAGCGCAGCCAGCTTTGCCCCCATTATAGCCAGCCTGCGTTTTTTGTTATGCACTACAAAACGCAAAGGCTGTAGGATATCATGTCTGGCGGAGTTGGAAAGCTTTTTGTCTGCCTGTACCTTACTGATTTTGGCTTCCTTGGCCTTGAGCCATTTTCTGACAGACTTGATACCATCGGAGAGGTCCTCGATTCTGCCATCCTGAATCTCCAGTGCACTATCGATATTGCCCTGTAGGTCAATTCTTATTGCGTTGAACTGACGGGCAGTGATACCGAAAGCCTTTAGATATTTGTTTTTGAAGGACATAGCGGGTCTGCCAGTAGACTGGGCTTCCTTAAACAAGGTCCTCTTGATGCGGCCATAGAACTTGCCCATGTCGGTACAGAACTCGTGCAGGGTAAACGGGCGGCTGCCAGGAAAGGACATGTCCGGCAACAAAGTGCCAGCCGTGAAACTGATTGGGTCAATGTTATTATGTACCTTCTGCTTCCCCATACCCTTTCCCTGTAGCGGCTTCAACGGCGCGTGCAGCCCTGTTCTTTGCCGAACGCCTGCCGTAGAGTCTCGCGCATAACGATACGATAACCTCATGCAAGTCCCTCACGATATCGTCTTTCATTTCCTCCGGATCGATAACCATGAGATTTCTGCCCTGCGCGGCTAGTGCGGCTTCAACGTACTCGATACCGAATCTCATTAGCCTGTCTCTATGTTCTATCACAACTGTGTGGATAGCGGGATCCCTGAGCAGCTTGAGCATCGCCCGCCGATGGCCGTTAAGGCCTGAGCCGGTTTCCTTAACTACGTCAATTACCCTCAGGCCCTTTAAGGCTGCAAACTCACTTAGGCGCGCGATCTGTCGATCTAGGTCGTTTTTCTGGTCGGCGCTTGAGACCCTCGCATACAACGCTACCCCTCCCTCAACAACGGCAACAGCCGGATGTACGATAATCGTACCTGTCGGCAGCTGCTCCGCCGGCATAGGTAACTGACCAAGCTTCCACATGCGCCAGGCAGATTTGTAAGATATCCCTTGTTGTTCAGCCCATATACTTAGCTTCATGTCTATATATTAACACATATGGGCATCTAATTATCAACTGCTGTTAACCCCACTGGGCCCGGCTTTTTGTCCGGTGATTAATATACTTTTCAGCGGAGAGCGCTGCCAGACAGCCGTCGGCAGCAGCTAACACCACCTGTCTTACCTCTGTGCAGATCACATCTCCGGCAGCAAAGACCCCAGGGACCGAGGTCTCCATCATTCTGTTTGCCGGTATACATTCCTCTTCTGTCAGTTCTACCGAACCGTAAAGATAATCGACAACAGGTTTGCTGCCGTGCAGATAGACAAATACGCCACTGAGCAGCAGCTCAGACTCGTTCTTGGCAGCATCGATCAGTCTGAGCCTCTCAACTGCATCGGTACCTTCGATGGCCGCTACCGTGGTTTCAGACAGCACCTTCAGGTTTGGCGTTTCGAGCGCAGGATGGTCTTCAACCTTTAATTTTTTTGTCGGGGATATGAGATATACTGTCTCGGCGAATCTGGTCAGATATCCGGCCTCTTTGACCGCTTCTTCTGAATTTCCAATCACGCATACTGCCTTACCCTTATAAAAAGCAGCGTCGCAGACAGCGCAATAGCTCACCCCTCTGCCGAGAAATTCAGCCTCTCCCTTTATAGAGGCCTTTCTTCCCATCGAGCCGGTGGCGATGATGACTGCCTTTGTCTTGTAATTGCCCGCCATGGTGAAGACCTCTTTGAGTTCTCCGGCCAGATTGACCCCGACCACCTGAGCCTCGACATATTCTGCCCCGAATCTCACGGCCTGGTCCCTGAAAATATCAAGCAACTCCTTGCCAGATATAGGGCTGATAAGGCCGGGATAATTTTCGATATGGCTTGTATAGGCGAGCGCCCCTGCAGCGGCGGACTTGTCAAGCACCACTGTCCTGAGCTTTGCACGCGAAGCATATTGAGCAGCAGAAAGTCCCCCGGGACCCCCGCCGATTATTACGACATCGTAGATATTTTCTGTATCGGACATATGCCCTCCTTCTGGCAGGTGTTTTGTCAGTAAAACTTTAGTATATTGTAGCAGGTGTCGCGTTGGGCAGGCTTGAATCCCGAGGCCTTTATCCCATTGATGATGTCATCTTTCGAAACCAGGTAACAGACGCCAGTTGACGCGACCACATTCTCTTCGATCATCGTTGAGCCGAAGTCATTAGCCCCGAACCGCAGCGCGACCTGGGCGAGTTTCAACCCCTGGGTTACCCAGGATGCCTGGATGTTTGGGATATTATCAAGGTATCTCCGCGATAACGCCAGCACCCTCAGGTATTCAACGGCTGTGGCAGCAGCATTAACAGCTGACGGTTTCTGATATTTTGTCCCCTTGTCCTTCCCTATTTCCGTGTTCCCCGGCTGGAATGACCAGGGGATGAAGGCCGTAAATCCTCCTGTCCTGTCCTGGAGGTCCCTGATAACGCTGAGATGCGTAATGATATCTTCGGGGGTTTCTATGCTGCCGAACATCATGGTGGCGGTCGTCCTCATGCCTAGCCGGTGAGCCGACTCCATAACTTCGAGCCAACGTGATGATTTGATCTTTTTAGGACTCAGTATCTCCCGCACCCTGTCGGAAAGTATCTCCGCCCCGCCGCCCGGAATCGAATCGAGGCCTGCGCTGCGCAGGATCTGGAGCGCCTCACTGATCGTGATATCTGATGAGTCAGCGATATAGCATATCTCAGGCGGTGAAAACCCGTGAATGTCGATATCAAACCTCTGCTTGATCGATGTCAGCAGCCGTGTGTAATAATCAATATCAAGCTGGGGGTGAAGGCCGCCCTGGATCAGAATCTGCGTTCCACCAAGGGCCAGTGTTTCTTCGATCTTGCTGAACAGGGTTGCATCATCGAGCACATAGGCATCTGCCGAACCCTCGCTCCGCCAAAAAGCGCAGAAGGAGCATTGGTTGATGCAGACATTGGTATAGTTTATATTCCGGTCAACGACAAAGGTGACGACCTTTTCAGGATGAAGTTTTTTTCTCATCTCATCAGCCGACTGACCGAGTTTGAGGAGGTCTGCCTTTTTCAGGAGGGCGAGCGCCTGGCTATTGGTGATCCTCCCGGGCTTTCCTGCCTGCCTCGTGGTCATGAATACACCTTGATGCTTTTGTAAAAGGAATCACGCTCGACAGGCACTCTGCCGGTCTTGCTGATGAGATTGACCAGCTGATCGACTGTCATCTGCTCGCTGGTCAGTCCTCCAGCCGAGTGGGTGATCTTCTCTTCGATGATGGTGCCGTCAATGTCGTCAGCGCCGAACCTGAGAGCAAGCTGGGATATCTTCTCCCCCAGCATGATCCAGTAGGCCTTGATGTGGTCGACATTGTCGAGCACCAGCCGGCTGATGGCGATTGTCTTGAGGTCTTCGATGCCTGATGTGTACCTGCCCTGCATCTCGGTATTCCTAGGATGATAGGCAAGGGGGATGAAGGCCTGGAAACCTCCGGTCTTGTCCTGCAATTTGCGGAGCTTCATGAGGTGGTCGATGCGGTGACGATAGTCTTCGATATGACCGTAGAGCATGGTAGCGTTTGTCTTTAGTCCAGCCTTATGGGCGACCTCTATGACCTCAAGCCATCGATCCCCGCTTATTTTTTCAGGGCAGAGCTGCTCCCGGATCTCCGGCGCAAATATTTCCGCACCACCTCCCGGCATCGAGCCGAGGCCATCCGCCTTTAAAGCAACAATGGTACTGTACAGATCCAGTTCGGCAATCTTCGACAGGTAGTCGATCTCGACAGCAGTGAAGGCCTTTATATGGAGTCTTGGGAACTCTTTTTTTATGGTCGAAATCATTTCCCGGTAAAACTCAAAAGGCCAACCAGGATGCAACCCCCCGACGATATGCACCTCGCTTATCGCTGTTTTGAGTTTTGAGTTCTGATCTTTGAGTTTTCGAATAATGTCCTTAATCGTCAACTCAAAGGCCCCCTCCTGCCCCTGTGACCGGCTGAAGGCGCAGAACCTGCAGCGGTTGATGCAGATGTTTGTCGGGTTGATATGCCGGTTTTTTATGAAATAAGCCTTTTTCCCATTCTTCTTACGGGCCACGGAATCTGCAAGCCTGCCGATGGTGAACAGGTCGTCAGACTCGAAAAGCCGCAGCGCATCACAAGCGGTCAGACGTTTTCCGGAAAGGATTTTATCTTCTATGTTTTTAAGCATATATAATTATAAATCAAATACAGTTGTTTTGCCTGACTATTGCGGGATATCTGAAAAATTGACGCTGTCCCTCCCTCTATGGTATAACAATAGGCTCCTTGCTCTTTCCATTGGAAAGGGCTTTAGTCCTGTTTTACAGGAAAAATCCATAAGGAGGTGTGTTGCATGAACATCTACGAAAATTTTGTAATTCTGAACGCCTCTCTCTCTGACGAGGAGATTACCGCTGCGGTCACGAGGATCAAGGACCTTATCGTTAACGCAGGGGGAGAAGTGATCAGGGCCGACCATTGGGGGAGAAGGAAGCTCTCCTATGAGATCAAGAAACAGGCAAAAGGGTTCTATGTCCTGTTTGTCTACAAGGCTCCCGCCGCTACAATCAAGAAACTTGAAGAGCTGTATAAGGTCTTCGATCCAGTCATCAAATTCATGGTCATCAAACTTGGGGTGAAGCAGGTCAAGCATCTTGAAAAAGCTCTGGCTGCAGAGGCCGAACAGAAAGAACAGAAGGCTGAACCGGCGGTCAAAAGCGAGGCCTAAATGTATAACAAGTGCATAATTATCGGCAATCTTACCAAAGACCCTGAATTGCGGTACACACCTCAGGGGACCCCGGTCTGCACGATACGCCTGGCAAGTTCGACAAAGTATAAGTCCGGCGACAGCATGAAAGAGGAGACGTTGTTCATCGACTGCATCGTATGGGGCAAACAGGGCGAGAATGTCGCCCAGCACCTTGCAAAAGGTAGAACGGCCCTGGTCGAAGGCCGCCTCCAGGAACGGAAATGGGAGACCGACGGTCAGCATCGATCCAAATTTGAGATCGTTGCCCAGACGGTCAAATTCCTCTCGACCGGAAAGAAAGAATATGCGTCAGAGGGATCCGGAGGCAGTGAGGGCGATTTTCACGCCCCTGAAGAGACCACCGACCTTGAACCGTTTTAATATTACTATCAGTACGTTGAGTACATAATGAGAAAGGAATAATATCATGGCAATGCCACAGAAGAGATTTCAGAGAAGAAAGTTCTGTAGATTCTGCTCTGAGAAGACAGCGTTTATAGATTACAAGGACATCAAGCTTCTCAGGGGCTTTCTTACCGAACGCGGTAAGATCCTCTCGCGGAGGATGACCGGGACCTGCGCAAAGCATCAGCGCGATCTCAATGAGTCTATCATGCGGGCCCGCAATATCGCTATCCTCTCGTTTGTCGAGAAATAACAATGCGGATTCCCAAGTCATGGGTGCCTATTTTGGCGAAGAGGATCACGGAAAATCTCATGCAAAAAGGGATGGTGGTTCTCTCGGTACCCGAGGACAAACTTCTCGCAAAGGTCGAGGAGCTTATTACCGAGGAGTTGATGCTTGAGGACCGGTTGAATGATGAGGTCCGCCTTCTTCTCAATAAACATACATCGGACATCGAGCGCGGCAGGATGGACTACCGGAAACTCTTTGACCTGACAAAGCAGAAACTGGTGCGGGAGAGGAACCTCGTTCTATGATGCTCTCGGAAGACAAGATTTCTCACCTCAGCCATGTGCTGCTGAAGGGACTCATGGACCAGGACCTCATCGATCTTGTTGATGATGCGAGTGATGTCAGGCGGGAGATGAAACGCACGATTGTAGCTGAACTCAAGATCGGCGAGGAGATTGATCAGATTGTCAGAAAAAAACTCCAGACGTATTCAAAGAAACTGATAGAAGGCAGCCCTGAATGGGAAGTAATGTACAAGAAGCTCTCCAGAGAGGAAGAGGTCAAAAAAGGCAGGGCGTCTGGTTAGATATGCTGACGAGGAGCATGCCGCTCCTCTTGGCTTTTGTTGCCTGGCTCGGCTTTTTAAAGGGACTTCCTGAAGCCAGGCCTTTTTTTTGGTTTCCGGTCTGTATTCTCGTTGCATCACTCTGCCTCTTCCTTTATCTTCGCGAAAAGAAAGAGGAGTTTGCTGCTGTCTTTCTTTTTTCCGGTCTCCTTCTGTTTGCCGGAGTCATCCAGTCTCTACATCTGACGAGATTGGCTCCGGTGTTGTTCCCTTTGGTCATCATCGCGACATCTTTTTTCAGACTACCTGCTGTCCTGATCGCCCTGCTGCTGTTCTCACTTCAGATAGTGCTGCTCGCAACCGGGCTGGTGCCGGGTCTCAGTGCATTTCTTGACACGCCGGGCCCTGTTGATGCCGGTCTGTTCTCCGCGTTCCTCATGATGACGGCCGGCGTTTCGTCGTTCATGATCCAGAGACTGCGCAATGCCCGGGAGAAGGCGGAAACGTTGCTTGAGACGATCCGCAGGAATGCCCGTTCTATCGCCCGTGAGACAGATCTCGAATCTCTCCGCAGCGAAGAGACGCTCTCCCACTATTTTGCATCAATGCTCAAGACGGAGGAGGAGATACGGGAACTCCTTGTCGCAATAAAACATGCGGTCTTTGCTGACGCCGCCAGTCTCTTTGTGCCGGAGCGCGAGGGATATATGCTTCGTTGCTCGACAGAAGAAGATGGAGGGGTGAAGATTTCCGGAGGCGGGGTGATAGCCAACTGCATGAGGGACCGGAAAACGTGCCTATACAGTGAGATCGACGAGAAGAAGATTACGCTTGGCTATACAAAGGGCCTTAAGGTGCTGTCTGCCATTGTCGTCCCCATTCTTGATGGGTCCACCCTTATCGGGGTGCTGGTGGTTGACAGTGCCCGGCAGTATGCCTTCCGTGAGCCGGACAAGCTTTCGGTCGAACGGTTTGCAGGCCAGTTGGTCAGGATACTTGAGCGGGAGCGGATTTACTTCATGATCAAGAGGGATGTCTTCGGACTGAAGATCCTCAGGGAAGAGAGCTCAAATCTGGTCAAGTCGCTCAAAAGCGAGGTGATCGGTCGGAAGCTCTGTGAAGGGGCTGAAAAAATATCATCCTCCCAGATATTCTTCTTTATCGGAAGAGGGAAGAAATATGACCTGGTCCATCATAATACGTCATATTCATTTGAGGACCGCCCGGTTTCCTTTGAAAAGACGGTTGTCAATTTTGCGATTGAAAACCGACACCGACATTATGTGAGCGATATGAAAGGCTATCCGATCAAGATCATGCCGTTTGAGACCGGAGAGGTCCGATCGGTGCTGGCCATCCCGATGCTATATGAAAATCACCTGTTGGGGGTCCTTGTTATGCTGTCGGAACAGGTCGATTTTCTTGACAGTCTCCAGATCAACCTGCTGGAGTTGCTCTGCACGCAGGCCGCAGCCTCTATCGCCAATGCAAAGCTGCATGCAGAAATCGATAAATTGGCGACAACTGATGGGCTGACCGGCCTCTTTAACCACCGGATATTTCAGGAGAAACTGTCTGATGAATTGAAGCGCCAGGGCAGGGTCTCTAACCCGCTCTCGCTTATACTGACTGACATCGATTTTTTCAAGAAGGTGAACGATACCTATGGCCATCCGGTCGGCGATGTCGTGCTGAAAGGTGTCTCCAGGATTATACGGGAAACCCTTCGGGACATCGACATACCTGCTCGTTACGGAGGAGAGGAGTTTGCCATTATCCTGCCGGGGACAGACGCGGCAGGTGCAAAGATCATTGCGGAGCGGCTACGGGAGGCTATTCAGGAAAGGCCCTTCAAGGCGGATGAGAAGTCTTTTACGGTTTCCATCAGCATTGGTATTGCGGTTTCTCCGGTGGATGCAAAGAAAAAAGAGGACCTGATCGAAAAGGCCGATCAGGCACTCTACTATGCCAAGCATAACGGCAGGAACCAGAGTGTGCTCTGGAACAGTATTGGATGATGGACTATTTTATATCCGACATAACAGAAGTGGAACTGAAACGTGAAAAGGCCAAGGCCCGGGAACTGCGGCAATCTCAATGGTGGAAGAGAAAGCGGGGGGAAGGGGTATGTTTTTTTTGCGGGGAGAAATTTTCAGCCAAGGAGCTTACGATGGACCATATCGTGCCGATCATACGTGGCGGCAAGTCTACAAAAGGCAATGTGGTACCTGCATGCAAGGAGTGCAATAATAAGAAAAAAAATATGCTTCCTATCGAATGGGAGGACTATCTTATGAAACTGAGGGTGAATGACGATGACTAAAGCTGATTACGGTTTTTACGTACCTGTCAAGGTTGTTATTGCTGGGTTGTTCCTGATTCTTCTGTCTGGTTTTATGGCATCATTTGAACCTGTATGCGCCTTTGAGGGGCCGCTTCAGAGCAGGAACCAGTTTCCCCTTTTTATGCATGCTGATGCACCAGGGCTTGAGTCTGCCCGGACAGAAGACAGTTTCTCCGCAAGTTTATATTACTCAAGCGTATTCATGTCACGCCAGTCACCGACATGGGACGTCTTGCTGGATATGGAAGTGGCGACGCTCGAACTTCAGTATAAAAAGGATATCGGCCAAAATCTGGAACTGGGGATCACCATTCCTGTTATCAGTTTTAATAGTGGTTTTATGGATGGGTTCCTCCAGGACTTCCATAAGACCTTAGGGGTTGGAGATTACGGACGGAGTGCAAGACCGAATAACGAGTTTGCCTATGAAGTCAGGAACAACGGGCAGTTGATGATACGTGGAGAGACTGGTACAGGGCTCGGAGATATTCGGTTGACTGCAAAAAAGATGATCTTTACCGCTGACCCTGCGGTGAGTGTTTCTGCCAGTTTGGAGCTCCCCACCGGCGATGCCAGTAAAGGATACGGTAATGGGTCCGTCGATGCAGGCCTGAGCGTTCTCGTCGATAAGAGGTTGGGCGAAAATCTTATGTCGTATTTCAACGCCGGAGTTATTTTCCCGGGAAACGTCAAGGCTGAACAGACGGTCAGCCTCAGGGATTCGTTCTTTGCGGGTGCCGGTCTTGAGTTCCTCGTGTCACGGCATTTCGGGCTGCTTGGGCAGACCATTGTCCAGACCTCGCCCTATCCGAAGACGGGGATAGGCGAGATTGACCGGACAGGGGTTATCGTGGTCTTTGGCGGCAGATATACAAGGGCAAAGGACAGCATTGAATTTTCCATGACAGAGGACCCCAACACAGCCGGGGCAACAGACTTTACCTTTAATGTTTTATATAAAAGGAGGTTTTGAGACAGCGCGGTCCCTGTTTTATTCTCTTCAGCGTGCAGCCGTCATTCCCAGCTGTTGATGTCCTTGTTTTCGCCTTCGCCGCCGGGAGATCCATCAGCACCGTACGAGGTCAAGTCATAGTCTCCGTGTGAACCAGGGGACTGGTATAGATATGGTCTTAACCAGGGGTCGTTCGGAACGCCTTTCTTCAGATAGGGACCGTCCCATCCCGCCACGCCGGGATTGGTATTCAGTGCCGCAAGCCCTTCAGATGTTGTCGGGTACCTGCCGGTATCGAGCCTGTAGCTGTCCAGAGCCTGACCGATCATCTCGATCTGGGTCCTGGCAGCAGACTGTTTACCCTTGCCCACCTTGCCGAAGAGCTGCGGGCCGACGAGGGCCGCAAGCAGGCCAAGGATAACCATAACAACGAGCAGTTCGATTAGCGTAAAACCGCGCTCGTCGATCCGGCGCCTTTGTTTCTCAGGATGTTCCATAATTCCTCCTGTAGTCAGTATATGTTTATTATTGGGGTATCTCATCGATGCTGTATCTTATCACAGCGGCAAAAGGTCGTTCAATTATAACGGTGCATCGCCGGTCCTGTTTTTTTCTGAAGAAGGTGAATTTCGGTGCCTATTTTGTATAATAAAAAGACCTAATCCTAATAATGCGGAGCTGAGGAACCACCGGATGAGTAACTAAATGGGTAATATTTTTTCAGACAGAATATCAGATGTCCCACGTTCGTTCATACGGGAAATACTGAAGATTACGCTCGATGAGTCGGTGATCTCGTTTGCCGGAGGACTCCCAAACCGCGACCTCTTTCCGCTGGAGGAGATTAAGGCAGCGACGGCCAAGCTGTTGGCAGAGTCCGGCAAGGACGTACTGCAGTACAGCTCATCTGAAGGATACCGGGAATTGCGTGAATGGATAGCCGCCCGTTACCGGAAAAAAGAGATGACCATAGACCCGGACAACATCCTTATCACTGCAGGCTCTCAGCAGGGGCTTGATCTTCTGGGCAAGACGATACTCAATGAGGGGGACAGTGTGGTGATCGAAGAGCCAGGGTACCTTGGCGCGATCCAGGCCTTTTCGATCTACCGGTCCAGGTTCCATCCTGTGCCGGTCAATCCGGAAGGAATGGACCTGGATATGCTCGGGCAGGTCCTGTCCTCGCACACGGTAAAACTGATGTACTGTGTGCCTAATTTCCAGAACCCCTCCGGTATCAGTTATTCCGCGGAGAACCGCTGTGGAGTTGCAGACCTTCTCAGACAGAGAAATACCTTGCTGGTGGAGGACGATCCCTATGGCGAGTTGCGGTTTCTGGGCCAAGACAAACAGTCCTTTCACAACCTGATCCCCCATAATACTGTCCTGCTCGGTTCTTTTTCGAAGATCGTCATCCCCTCATTCCGGATCGGCTGGATAGCTGCGCGGCACGATATCATGGAAAAACTGATCATAGCGAAGCAGGCGTCAGATCTCCATACGAATTATTTTGGACAACGGGTCATTTTGCAGTACCTGAAAGATAATAATATCGATGACCATATTGCGAAGATCCGTGAGGAATATGGTAGGCAGAGGGACGCGATGGTAAGCGCGATAAGGGAATACTTTCCGTCCGAGGCCCATTATACCGAGCCTGAAGGTGGCATGTTCCTCTGGGTTACCCTGCCTTCAGGATTGTCCGCCATGGAGGTTTTCAAAAAGTCGATTGCTGTGAAGGTCGCCTTTGTTCCGGGCGATCCGTTTTATGTGAACCGGGAACAGGTCAATACCCTGCGTCTGAATTTTTCGAGTGTCGATGCAGATACGATACGTACCGGCATCAGGAGACTGGGAGACGTGCTGAAAACCATGGTGTAAGCAGACCCTGTTTCAGGCCGTCCGGCAGTGACAGGGAACCCGCAAACATGGTAAAATGTAAACCTCTCCCGGTCATCAGTCCGGTAGTCATCCGGTTCCCATCCGGCTAGAAAATAATACGAGGTAAGGCATATGATGCAGAATGTATTAAAGTTGATCGAAAAGTTATCACTGGAACATAACAAGATTTCTCCGGCTCTGGTCAGGGAAAAGAATATCAAGCTTGGCCTGCGGAATGAAGACGGCACAGGAGTCTTTGTCGGGATAACAAGCAAGGGCCAGGTTATGGGCTATAAAAGGGAAATCCAGGGAGACGGGACCGAGAAAAAAGTAGACCTCGACGGCGAATTGTACTATTGCGGCTATAACGTAACCGATCTGGTCAGTCATCAGCAGGAGGAGGGAAGGTTTGGCTTTGAAGAAACAGCGTATCTCCTGCTCACCGGTAAACTGCCGAACAATAAACATCTGGAGGAATTTACCAGCGAGCTTGCCCAGAGGAGGAAGCTTCCTGCCGAGGCAAAGACCATGATTCTCAACAGGCCGCCGCATGATGACCAGATGGGAGCCCTGCATACCATTGTATCTGCCATGCACCTGTTTGACCGGACCCCCAACTCCACGGACATAAAAGATCTCTCCAGACAATGCATAGACCTGATTGCGAAGTTCCCGACCATTGTTGCCTATAATTGCCTGGCTTCAGGCAACGGGAAAAAAGTGCGTGAACTCATCGAGCCGAAAGAAGAATACGGCCATGCCGAGAACTTTCTTTATATGCTCAAGGGAAAGAGGCCTGACAAACTGACTGCCAATTTGTTTGATATGATGCTTGTTCTTCATGCCGAGCACGGCGGCGGCAACAATTCTACCTTTACCGTCAGGACGGTATCCTCTTCAGGCGCAAACAGCTACATGGCCATCTGCTCAGGAATAGCGTCGCTTTCCGGACATCTCCATGGAGGGGCCAATGAGGCTGTCGAGAGCATGATGGAAAATATAAAGGCAAACGTGAAAAAATGGGATGACGACGATGAATTGTTCCGCTATCTCATAAAGATACTCGACAAGAAGGTCAATGATAAATCCGGGAAGGTGTATGGGATAGGACATGCGGTCTATACCAAGTCCGATCCGCGGGCCGTTATCCTTGAGCATAAGGCTCTGGAGATTGCACAGCAGAGCGGCATGGAAAAGGAGTTCGAGCTTTACCGGAGTATCGCAAGACTCGCGCCGGGGATCATTCTGAAGAAAAAAGGGAAGGTTGCTTCGGCAAACGTCGACTTTTATTCAGGCTTTGTCTATCGTTCCATGGGCATACCAAAGGAACTCTTCACCCCCATCTTTGCGATGTCCCGGGTGGCAGGCTGGTCGGCCCACAGGATCGAAGAGATAATCCAGGGCAGGCTGATTAGACCGTCGTATTTCTCTTCTCTGCCGGGACTGAGGGAAGAGTATGTGCCTCTCAAATCACGATAAAGCAGATTCGCACCGCCCTGACTGAGATCTGCCCAGATCGGTTTTCGAGCGATATGCGTGGTATATGCTCACCGGACTAAATCAGGCACAGAAGGCGGCTGTCGAGCACTTCGGCTCACCTCTGCTACTTCTGGCCGGAGCAGGCAGTGGCAAGACAAGGGTCCTTACCCATAAAATCGGGTACCTCATCAGGGAGAAGGGCTTCAGGCCTCACCGGATACTTGCCATAACCTTTACGAAGAAAGCTGCTCAGGAAATGGCCGGCCGCGTTGAGAACATGCTTGCTATCAGGCCCCGCTCAATCAGCACGTTCCACGCATTCTGTGTCAGGGTCCTCCGGGAAGATATATCAGCTCTGGGGATGCACTTCGACGGGAAGTTTGTCATCTATGATCAGACAGACAGCAGAAAGACCCTGAAGGACATCCTCCACCGGCTCAGCCTTGATCCCAAGGAGGCCGATGAAGTCCAGAGGATAATCTCGAATGCAAAGCAGACCTACCGGGAAAATATCGTGGAATACATCGCCTCCCTTCCTTTCCCAAAGGACCAGTATGCAGAGGTGGCAGGGGTATATCAACGGTACCTGGAGCAGTCAAACGCACTGGACTACGATGACCTGATCTACTATACCACCCATCTCTTTGCACATAGTCCTGAGGTGCTTGCGAAATGGCAGGACCGCTATGACTTCTTCTTGGTCGACGAGTTCCAGGACACCAATGAGATTCAGTATTCCCTCATAAAACTCCTTTCGGCAAAAAACAGGAATAACATCTTTGTTGTGGGCGACCCCTTTCAGACGATCTATACGTGGCGCGGGGCCGTCCCGGAAAATATCCTGAAGTTTGCAGCGGATTTCAAGGCCACGGAAATGAAACTCGAAAAAAATTACCGCTCCACCCAGAAGATCCTCGATGTGGCCAATATTATTATCGGCAAGGTGGACCGTATATGGGCCGATAAGGCTTTGACTCTACACACGGACAGCATAGAAGATGGTGCCGTCGAGTATCGGAAGGCGGCATATCACGATGAAGAGAACAGGCGGATTGCTGAAAAGATCAAAGACCTTGCCAAGGACCGATCATACTCCGGCATAGCGATTCTCATTCGCATGAGCTTTCTCACCCGGGGTCTGGAAAGCACCTTCATGCAGTATGGCATCCCGTATGAGATCGTCAGAGGGCTCGCTTTTTATGAAAGGGCAGAGGTGAAGGACCTCCTCTGTTATCTCCGGCTGATTGCAAATATCAGGGACGGAGCTGCCTTTGACCGGGTCGTCAAGACGCCTGTCAGGGGGATCGGCAAGAAGGCGCTTGTCGCGATAACAGAGAGTTTCAAGACCGACTGGATCCAGGCATTAACGGATACCAGGCTCTCCAGAAAGCAGAGGACCGGGGCTGACGCCCTTGCCTGGATGCTCTCGAAGCATGGTGAGGCGGTAGAGGAAAAACCTTACACGGTCTTGATGGGCATCATCACCGAACTGGGCTATCTCCAATACCTGGAGCATGAATATAAGGAAGACTTTGAAGACCGCATAGAAAACGTCTCTGAGCTCTGCAACGTTCTGCTGGACATTGAGACAGAGGGGAAGACATTTTCAGAGTTCATGGAGGACAGCCTGCTTGCCTCGGACCAGGACAGGATTAGTCAGGAGGAAAGTGTCAAAATCATGACGGTACATGCTGCCAAAGGACTTGAGTGGCCGGTTGTTTTTCTCCCGGCACTGGAGGAGGGGATCTTTCCCTCCGAGAGATCTATTGTGAGCATGAGCGGCGCTGCGCTTGAAGAAGAACGGCGGCTCTTTTATGTGGCCTGTACACGGGCGAAAGAGGGATTGTATCTTTCTTCCGCCGATTACCGAATGAAGTTCGGCAGAACATCACCCATGCTGCCCTCCCGGTATATCGGCGAGATCAAAGGATGCTATTGAGGGAAGAATGATAGTATGTAACAAAGGGAAAGCCGGGCCAATGCCCGGCATTATTATTGGCAGCATAACCGTTCAGAAAAAGGAGAATTACCAATGGCAATGAAAGTTGAAATCAAGGATAACAAGCTTTTTATCGAAATAGATCTTGAAACGCCGAAACCGTCGGCATCCGGCAAAACTCTTGTGATTGCAAGCACAAGGGGAAACGCGGTAACCACGGCTAAAGTAGACGACAAGCCGGTCATCATCGGATTAAATGCCTATATCAAGCCCTGAGAGTGTAAGGACGAACAATCCGATATATTAAAGACCTCATTTCTCGGTAAAAAGCTCTGCAAATCGAGTGACAAAAAATATTATCATACGGGGTGATTTTTTAAAAAAAATTCTGTTTTATCATTGGGTTTCTTCCCCTTCTCGGACAAGCGCCGGCTGGAATCATCCCCGTGAAAGTGACAATCTTACAATCACCATGCAGAAAAAGGAGTATAATATAATCAGGAAGAAGAGAAGCAAACTGCACCCTTATATGGGTGAGAGGAGGATTGAGTTATGTTTACAAGATCGAAGATGTTGAAAAACAAAGGTCTGGTTTTGCTTGTTGCACTTATCGCGCTCGGAGCCATCCTCATGCCCGTAGGCACTGTTATGGCGGCCGAAGGGCACGGGGGAGGATACGGTGGGCACGGGGGAGGGTACGGCGGACACGGGGGTGATGGGTGGCACGGCGGCGGCTGGGGTTGGGGCTGGTCCGGTTTCGGACTCGGGCTTGCTGCAGGCTCGCTTCTGGGCTATCCGTATTACTACCAGCCGTATTATCCGTACTATTCGTATGGCCCCTATTATGATCCCTACGGGTATGCTCCGGCATATCGTCCTTACAACAGGGTGATTGTTCCCGAGCAGGAACCGTCGTATGCCGAAGAACCCGTATATTCTGCGCCGGCCAGGACGAGATCCACAACGGGAGCAACCTGGTACTACTGCAGGAAGTCTAACGCCTACTATCCGTATGTGCGGACATGCGCCGGCGGATGGGAAAGAGTGCCTGCGGTGCCGCCGTCTTCGGGGCCTGACGACGACAAGTAAACAAATGACAGCGGGCCACCTCCAGGGGTGACCCGCTTGACTGCCCGGCGGATTGATCGTAATAATATTTTCATAGTATGACAATACAACCATTTCTGATCCCGGCTGTCCTGATCCTGCTGTTTTCCATTCCTCTGGTCCTAGGGGTTGTGCCAAGAAATCGTTTCTGCGGCATCAGAACCTGCCGAACCCTTTTTGATGACAACATCTGGTATCCTGCTAACCGATTTGGTGGATGGGCGCTGATATTATCCTGCCTCTTTTATCTATTGTTAACAGTGCTGGCCCCCTATAACAAGGACCAATTGGCTAATTTCTCTATATGGTCGGTACATTTCGGTGGCTTCCTGATCCCCCTAACGACTGGGATTATCATCACCCTGCTGTACGTCAGAAAGATATCTGTTGGATAACTAGGGAGAAGTCACCTCTCTCTACGCGTTATCATACTCTTTGGCATGTGCGTTACGAAGGGAAAAAGGTATTTATTATTTATTTGTTTAAGCCAAAAACCCTCTATGTTGGGCTAAATATTTTAATTTATCAGAATGATCCTTCTCTGCAGATCCCAACTTTTTAATTAGTTCTCCCAATTCAGGGTTGGATTCTGCTATCAAAGTCCTGTAATAATACTCAAGTACATTGTCTTCCAATTCTATGCCAAATTTCAACGCCCCATCAAGTGACACAGGCTCTTCTGATATTATCTGAGCTTCTATCTTAGCTAAAAATTGAATTAATGACTCCAAATCGAATTCAACATCTTTAAACAGTGACCTGTTTTTCTTTATAGTACGCAGTTCGTAGTCTATCAGGTCAGCATGGGATTTCTCCTCAAGGCTTAGTTCATAGAACAAACCTGCAACCTTTTTATCTGTATGACTCAACCCGTGGTAATATGTATATAGCTCCTGGAGTTTGAGTTCGACCTTTTTTAACATTTCAAGGGCCTTGATTATGTCGATCGTGTCATGCCTTTCAATAAATTATTCAGACAACATATAGCTACAGCCTATCAAATACCTGTCACACTTGCAACGGGTATCTAAAAGTGTTAAAAAGGCAGTCCAGCACACTGCAAATTACAATGTGTTCTGGTCATGCTATACTTTATACACAATACAATGGTATTTGACACGGTCGTTGGGCTCGACGGCAAAGAGAGGGAGAAAACATGACAAAGAAGATGGGAATGGCAGTGCAGAGTATCATGATTTTGTTTATCGTGCTGTTTTCGTTGACGGCTGATGCAGGGGCGGCGTCAGGAGTTGAGGTGAGCGGAGATCTGACGATAAGCAATGCAGGGAGCCTGATATTTCCGGATGGCACGGCACAGACAACGGCCAGTGCACCAACATGGTACCAGGTACTTCCGGCATTGCAGCGGTTTCAGTTGGTTATGGGCGGCAATGCCGTCCTTGACAGGGAGACAGGGCTTGTCTGGGTGAAAGCGCCTGATACATTACCGTGGGAATGGCATGCTGCAGTGAGTTATTGTTATTCGCTAGATTGGGGCGGTCGAAGTGGATGGCGGCTGCCGGCTGCTACAGAACTGGCAAGTTTAGTGGATAAGTCCGTTGGAGTAAATATCACTCCCAAGCTGCCAATCGGTCATCCCTTTGCAAATATTCTGCCGAATGCCTATTGGTCGTCTTCTGCCCCTGCAGACTATCCGATCACTGCGTGGAGCGTCAATATGGGCGATGGCACTGTGAACTACGGCGATAAGTCGAGTGGCTTCAATGCCTGGTGCGTCCGTGGCGGACAGTAGATTTTTCGATAATTGCTGATTATCAGACTATTGACTGCGCCGGTTTTTTACATCAGGCCTGTCGTATGACGGCGAGTTTATCAACGATACTTCACAAACCTCTAGTTCTGCCTCAGGATAAGGCCTGAGCACCTGAAGCAGGGCACCAGAGTCCTGAACCTCCGGATTAAGCCAGAAGTCTTCCTTCTCTTTTGACACTATGACCGGCATCCTGTCGTGAATGGGGGTGATGGCCTCATTTGCTTCTGTGGTAATGATGGCGCAGGTATACATACTCTAACCGCGATCGGAGGTCCAATGACTGTACAACCCCGCAAATCAAAAGGTTTTTTATTTTAGATGGATATAGTACGGTACCTTTCCCGTCCCAACTTTTCGCCACTCATAGAACCCGTCAGCGATTATGAGACAACGGTGTTTTTTGAAGGCTGATCTGAAAACCGGCTTGGTAGCAACAGTCTCACTGCGGGCGTTGATCATTTTGTTGCCCAATGAGAGAGCTTTCGCCCATGAGGGAAGAAATCCCCATCTGTATAGCAAGAGCTCGCGGGTGCTTTTATTGTTGATGATCACAGCCACTTCCCTTGAGGATGCTACATTATAGCTCGGCACGAGCATTGCCGAAGATTTGGCCATGTTAAAGACACGTGATATGACTGACAAAGAGGAACTCTGCCCAAAGCGACCGCACATATTGCTACTATATCACGTCAATCGAAAGATTATGCCTTGGTCATCCTGCGAACGAGACTGATGTGCTCCGGATACCTCTCCAGCAGCTCTTCCCGGTTGGCAATTTCAAAATCTGCAAAGTCGAAACCAGGGGCAACCGTGCACCCCGCCAGGGCAAACCCTCTACCTTTGATCTCAGCACCGAACCAGTTGCCTGCAGGCACGACGGCCTGAAATTTTTCGCCTGCTGCCACATTGGATCCCAGGTGTAATGCCTTATATCCTCCGTCAGGTGAAATGGAATGAATTAACAGGGGAGAACCCGCATAGAAATGCCACAACTCATCAGACTTGATCCTGTGTAGAACCGAGATATCCCGCTGTTCAAGCATAAAGTAGATGGCGGAGCTGAAAACCCGGCTGCCTCCGTACCGTTCAGGCAAAGCAAGGGCATGAATCTGTTCCGGCGAGCGGTAGGTTTCGCGGAACCAGCCTCCTTCGGGGTGGCGGATCAATTTCAGATAGTCGATCAGGTGTTGAGCTGTTGTCAATGGCATGCCTGTTCCTTTCATGGCGTTCTTATGCTGTTTTGGCATCGTATCTGCCAGTTATCACACAGGCATAATTATCAGGGATACCAGGAAGTTATTTCAATTGGCCTTATCTGGGCTGCGGGTGTATAATCTCTTATCAAAATTTAAGGGGGATGTATCAATGACCAAACAGGAACTGATCGAAAAAATGGCAAAGGATGCGGACATCTCGAAGACAGCAGCAGACAAAGCTCTTGCTTCCTTTATGGATGGTATCAAGAAGACTCTCAAGAAGGGCGTCAAGGTAACGATGGTAGGATTCGGTACATTCTCGATAACCAACCGCAAGGCCAGAAAAGGCAGAAATCCGCAGACTGGTGAAACCATTAAGATCAAGGCTTCGCGTGCTCCCAAGTTTACGCCAGGTAAGGCCTTTAAGGATGCTGTAAAATAGTCTTTTCATTTGTGATGTCCGGTGAAGAGGTAACGTAATCTGACAAAAGCGGGCGATACTCTCGGTCTTGACGATCCATATGATCTGAAACGGTTTCTGATTGCTCAGGAAGGCGCATATGAAAGAGTGCTCGCAGAGCTAAAGAACGGCCAAAAGCATACTCACTGGATGTGGTATATATTCCCGCAAATCGATGGATTAGGATACAGTCCAACGGCAAAATGTTTTTCTATCAAGAGTTTTGAAGAAGCTCAACAGTATCTGAACCATCCTGTTCTCGGAAAGAGGCTGCTGGAATGTACGAAAGCGGTGGTTGCTCTCAAGGAAGGATCAGTTTCAGAAATATTTGGCTACCCTGATGATATGAAGTTCAAGTCTTCCATGACGCTGTTTGAGATAATAGCGGGTTCCGCCTCTGTATTCTCTACTGCCCTTGACAGGTACTGCCAGGGGCAGCGAGATGCTGCTACGCTTAGTCTGTTGGATGCTCACAGGGCAGCTGGGATCCCCTAAGGAGCAGATGGCCGAAATGGTGAGAACTGCTTTATGTTGTTATGAGGAAAAGGGCGGAAACTGAATAATCACTTATTAGTGCTGTGAACAGAAACTTGAAAAAATATTATTTGGATTTACTTTATCGAAAGATTACGCAAACAGTTTTTATAAAAAACTTCTCGTTACAATCTTCCTCGCTTGCGTGGGGTCATTCACGGGCACTCTTTCACGATGAGCCCGAAGTACTTTTTGAACTGATAGCTGCGCATTCCCCCTGCAAGGAGTTGAGTCAGGAGGGGGTCAAACAGTGTCGTTGGGATTGGGATGGCGTTCTTTGGTCCCTTGCTGCTCGACATAGCGGTTAATTGTCTCCAGTGTTACATTGCCGACGCTGCCAACATAATATGCCCTGTTCCGGAAATACGGTTTCCAGTAGAATTTGGCAATGTGGACGGGAAACTCGTTACGCACTCTTTTGGAGCTGGCGGATTTCAAGTTATTGACCAGTGTGGAGATGTTAAGCGCGGGGTGGATCTCCACCAGGAGGTGGATATTGATCATCTTCACCCCCGAATTCGAGTAGTTGGCAACGCCAGCCGGAAAGTATCCCGGCGAAGGTCTTTTCCAGATACTTACGCATATTGGCTGTCAACACCTTACGGCGGTATTTAGTGACGAATACCATATGCAGCCTAAGCGAAAATACAGCATGAGATAGTGATCAAGTCTTTTACCTTCCCGCAGGTC
>PLXX01000041.1 GCA_003153275.1 Nitrospiraceae bacterium
TCGGTGCCGGCGTCGTTACTGAGGTCCTGGAATAAACGTGAATCAAAAAATAAGAATTAAACTAAAAGCATACGATCACCGAGTGCTCGATCAGTCTCTGAGAGAGATTGTCGATACAGCCCGGAGGACTGGAGCACGGGTTGCAGGGCCGATCCCTCTCCCAACGCATATCAGCAAGATAACCGTGCTGAGATCGGTCCATGTCGATAAGAAATCGAGAGAGCAGTTCGAAATTCGGACGCATAAAAGACTGCTTGACATACATGACGCAACACCGCAGACGGTTGATGCCTTGATGAAACTCGAACTGGCTGCAGGTGTGGATGTGGAGATAAAGCTATGACTGGGATTCTCGGCAAGAAAATTGGGATGACACAGGTCTTCGACGAAAGCGGCAGGATGTGGCCGGTAACGGTTGTCGAGGCTGGACCCTGTTGTGTTATCCAGGTGAAGACCCTTGAAAATGATGGTTATGAGGCAGTGAAACTCGGCTTTTTCGAGGTCAAAAAGGAAAAAAGAGTCACTAACCCGATGAAGGGCGTGTTCAAGAAGGCCGGAACGAGCCCTTACAGACTTCTCAGGGAATTTCCGATGGGTGATCTCAAGGTCGGCGAGATGCTGACACTCGATAAGTTCAAAAAAGGCGATGTTGTCGCAGTCTCCGGGATTTCAAAGGGCAAGGGGTTCCAAGGCGTTATGAAGAGGCACAATTACGCTGGCGGGCCCGGATCACACGGCTCGATGTTTAACAGGGCTCCTGGTTCGATCGGTGCAAGTTCATACCCTTCAAGGGTATGGAAGAACAAAGGGATGCCGGGACATATGGGATCAGAGCGGATCACGGTTAAGAATCTTTCGGTTGTCGATGTGAAGGTCGAGCAGAATCTTATTCTGATCCATGGTGCCGTCCCCGGCTCACGGGGCACCTACCTTGAGATTAGAAAGGAAGACTAGGATGCCGGAACTTGATATAAAAGATAAGAACAATAAAGCAGTCGGCAAGATTGCTCTGCCTGATGACGTCTTCGGAGTCACAGCAAAACAGGGAGTGGTTCACGGTGCCGTTGTGAATTTTCTTGCCAACCAGCGTCAGGGAACGCATGCAACCAAGACAAAAGGTCTTGTGAGTGGCGGCGGGAAGAAACCTTGGAAGCAGAAAGGCACCGGAAGGGCGCGTTCTGGAAGCAGCAGGTCACCCCTCTGGAGAGGCGGCGGAATCGTATTTGGGCCGCAACCCAGAGATTACTCCTACGATCTGCCTAAAAAAGCAAAAAAACTTGCTCTGAAGGCGGTACTGTCGGGAAAGCTTGCCGACGGCGAGATCTCGGTAATTGATAATCTGCTTTTTGAGAAGCCGAGAACAAAAGATATGGTCTCCCTCCTCACCAGTCTCGACTTTGCGGGGAAAAGTGTCCTGGTCATTGTCCCGGAGTATAGCAAAACAGTTATGCTATCGGCCAGAAACATTCCGGGAGTAACTGTGCGCTGCGTTACGGATCTCAATTCATACGATGTTGCTGTTCACAACCGGCTGCTGATGACGAAGCAGGCCGCTGAAATGTTGTCGGAGGCGTCAAAGAAATGAAGAGCGTTTATTCTATTATCAAAAAACCATTATTTACAGAGAAGGGGAACGCACTCAAGGAAAGCGAAAATAAACTCCTTGTAGAGGTTGAGCGGGACTCCAATAAGCTCGAGATAAAAAAAGCTATTGAAGAGATATTCAAGGTCAAGGTTGAGAAGGTGGCGACCGTGAAGATTTATGGTAAGTGGAAGCGGTATGGCAAATATACCGGCAAGAGGCCGGACAGGAAAAAAGCTGTCATCACCCTGAAGCAAGGTGAAAAACTTGATTTTATTGAAGGTGCATAATGGGAATTAAGAAATATAAACCAACATCCCCGGGCAGAAGATTCCGTAGCGTTGTTGACAATGCTGAACTGACATCGGCTGCACCGTTGAAAGCGTTGTTGAAGCCGCTGAAAAAGACTGGCGGAAGGAATAATGCCGGTGGTATCACCTCATGGCAAAGAGGCGGCGGCAACAGAAGAAAATACCGGGTGATCGATTTCAAAAGGGACAAGGCTGGAGTTCCGGCTATCGTGGCGACGATAGAATATGATCCAAACAGATCAGCGAGGATCGCGCTTCTCAAGTATCGGGATGGTGATAAGCGGTATATTATACTGCCTGCCGGCCTGAATGTTGGAGAAGAGGTTGTGTCCGGGAGGGGAGCCGAGATTAAGGTCGGCAATGCCTTGCCTTTGAGCGATATCCCTCTTGGTACGTTCATTCATAACATCGAACTGAGGCCGGGGCAGGGGGCCAAGATGGTCAGAAGCGCCGGATCAACCGCTCAGCTGATTGCGAAAGATGAGGCCTATGTGCAGGTGAAGGTGGCCTCGGGAGAGGTTCGCAGGGTGCCTTCCACCTGTATGGCAACTATTGGTCAGGTCGGCAACTCAGACCATGAAAATGTATCCCTCGGAAAGGCCGGCAGAAGCAGATGGGTCGGCAAAAGGCCGCATGTCAGAGGTGTTGCGATGAACCCGATCGATCATCCGCTGGGTGGTGGAGAGGGTAGAAGTTCAGGCGGAAGGCCGCCATGCACGCCGTGGGGTAAGCCTGAAG
>PLXX01000058.1 GCA_003153275.1 Nitrospiraceae bacterium
AAATCCTATAGAATTAAAGACTTCGTTTGTTCATCACTCTCCAGGATATCGAGTATCCCTATCGGGTTGTTGAGCAGATAAGATTTTAATGTACAGTGAGGTATTGAACTATGACAGATGAACATACAAATGATGTGGCTGATAACGCGGTAGCGGCTGACGCGACGGAGGGGACAGAAAGCTTTGCCGAGATGCTTGAACAAAGCAGCCGGAAAACTTCGCGTCTCTTCCCGGGGCAGAAGGTAAAGGCGGATGTGGTCAGCATATCCGGAGATCTGGTGTATATTGATCTCGGCGGTAAGAGCGAAGGCGTGATTGATGCTGCCGAGGTTACCGACAAGGATGGCAACATCACGGTTAAATCCGGTGACACGATTGAAGCGTATTTTGTTGCGGTACAAAACGGAGCCAGGAAGATGACCACGCTTGTTGGCGGCTATTCAGCAGTCAGCCTGAATGCGATAAGAGATGCCTTTGAAGCCGGCGTTCCGGTTAACGGTGAAGTCCGGCGGGAGGTCAAGGGCGGCTTTGAGGTCTCGGTCGGCGGCGTAAGATGCTTCTGCCCCTTTTCACAGATTGATCTTAAGGGCGGCCGCGAGGGTGGTATTTACCTTGGCAGTACTTTCCCGTTTAAGGTTATCGAGTTTGGTGAGAACGGCAAGAATGTCATTGTGTCCAGAAGGGCTGTGCTTGATCGTGAGAGGCAGGACAAGCTTGATGTGCTGAAGACCTCCCTTTCAGTCGGGATGGAGCTCCCGGTGACGGTGGTCTCTCTTCAGAAATTTGGGGCATTCGTTGACCTCGGCGGTGTTGAAGGCCTTGTCCCGGTGAGCGAACTTGCCTGGGAGCGCGTCGGGAAACCCTCAGATGTTCTGGCCGTCGGACAGAAGATTACCGTGAAGATCATCTCTCTTGACTGGGAGAAGAATCGCCTCACGCTCAGCCTCAAGGCGATGCAACCTGACCCTTGGAGTTCCGTGGCTGAACGATATACAGTTGACAGCCGGGTGCCCGGGACCATTACCCGGCTTACATCCTTCGGTGCTTTCGTGAGGCTTGAGACGGGGATTGAGGGGCTTATTCATATCTCCAATCTCGGAGCCGGCAGAAGGATCAATCATCCTAAAGAGGTGGTTGAGTCTGGTCAGGTTGTCGAGGTGTATGTCCTGGGCGTTGATCCGGCAAACCGGAAGATATCACTGTCACTGCAGCCGAAGGTAGAGCCGAAGAAAATCGTACTTCCTAATGTTGGTGACCTGCTCGATGGGGTTGTCGATAAAGTGATGCCTTTTGGCATCTTCGTCAAGATGAAAAGCGGCCTGTCCGGTCTCATCCCGAACGCAGAGACCGGAACGCCGGCTGGAACTGATCTGAAGAAGATCTTTTCTTCAGGAATGGTGGTGCAGACGGTCGTTGTTGAGGTCGATACTGCCAGCGGCAAGGTCCGACTCAGCCTGAAGGCACTGCAGGACAAGGCTTCACAGGATGAGTACGATGAATATGTTGACTCAGCTAGGAAAGTGGAGAAGTCCACAGGAGGTTTTGGAAGTCTCGGCGACATCCTGAAGGCCAGAATGGAAGAAAAAAATCAGTCCAGCTGAACAGCTAACTGAGTATCTGGCTGTAACTAGCTGAAAAGTCCGGGTTCTTTTTTCCCGAGGATATTGCAGACGGCGATGGCGAGCGCTTTGTTAATAGTAAACGCCGTATCGTGGTGCAGATCGATGATAAAGTCCATTTTTTCGATCAGACTGCCCATATATTTCATGCATCCAACGATTTGAATAACCTGTACATTTCGGCGGTCGAGCAACCGGGTAATTTGGGCCATCTGTTCAGCGCTTCGTCCGTATATTTCATCGATGATCAAAATAATCTCTGACGATATACTGAATACGGATGACATGTTGTCCACTAGGGTCAGATCAGGCTTCAGGGAACGGATATACTGCTGATATTTTTCGTAGCTCCCCGGTCTCCTTTTTCCCTCATAATCTACCGGGTTGCCGGTGTAATAGACGTTTGGATTATCCCTGACCGCCTTCATGGTATTGGTGATCTTACCGACTCCCTGTATCCCCCGGATCAGTATATTTTTTCCTTTGGACATTGCAATGCGGATGTTTTCAGGGTTGTCGTGTGTAAACTGCTTTTCTATATTTTCTTTGCCCTGATAATCGGGAGCCATGGTTACATTTTAACATTGATGGCTGTTTTTTGGCTCGGTATTATGTAAGGCCGGAAGGTTCTACGCCGAGCGATGCAGCCAGACCTCTGTGTACTATCTCGCCTCGATAGGTATTTAGGCCGCTTCTGATCCCGCTTTCATGCCTGATCATATTTTCTACCCCCCCGTCTGCAAGTAAACTCACATAGGAAAGGGTGGCATTGGTCAGTGCAAGGGTCGAGGTCTTTGGATAGGCACCAGGCATATTGGCGACTGTGTAGTGAATGATCCCGTCTACCTGGTAGATCGGAGCATCGTGGGTTGTCGGATGCGTTGTCTCAATGCAGCCTCCCTGATCCACGGAGACATCCACAATGACCGATCCCTTTTTCATGTCCCCGAGCATAGTTCTGGTGACAAGGACGGGGGTCTTGCCACCGGGGACAAGTGCCGCACCGATGATCAGATCCGCATCCCCAAGTTCCTCCCGAATGCAGGAAGAGGTTGAAGGCAGTGTCCGCACCCGTCCCTGAAAGAGTTCATCTATTTTCTGGAGATTACCAATGCCCTTGTTTATAGCGACCGTATCCATACCAAGTCCGATGCAGATGCGGGCTGCATTGCTTCCCACGACTCCCGCCCCCAGGATTACTGCCTTTACAGGCCTGACCCCCGGGACCCCTGGGGCCAGGATGCCGGAACCGCCATGTATGCGTTGCAGGTAAAACGCACCGACTATCGGTGCCATCCTGCCTGCGATCTCGCTCATGGGGGCCAGAAGAGGAAGGGTATTGTTTCTTTCGACAGTCTCATATCCTATTGCCGTGATGTGTCTTTCGAGAAGCAGGTTTATAAGGTCCCTGTTCGGGGCAAGGTGAAGGTAGGTAAAAAGGGCCTGTCCTTTCTGCAGCAGTCCGAACTCGGACGGAAGGGGCTCTTTGACCTTGACTATCAGCTCAGCCTTTTCAAAGAGGGCATTGCGGCCGACAATATTCGCATCAGCGTCCAGATACGCGGTGTCAGGAAACCCGCTGCCTTCTCCGGCCCCCTGTTCAATGAGTACGGTATGCCCGGCCCTTCTTAGCTCCCCTGCCCCTGCTGGGGTAATCCCTACACGATATTCCTCTTTCTTGATCTCTTTGGGTACACCGATGATCATACTATGCAAAGTGGCCCAGCAGTTCAGTCTTGTCGGTTTTGGTAAGGTTAGAGGATATATTCTTTTTCAGCTTGATCCTGACCGCTGACCGCAGGTTTTCCAGTATCGGTGTGTTAATTTTTTTGACGGCAGCCAGGTACCAGCCGTCAATATTGTTTCGTCCAACTATGGCGCTGATATCCTTTGCAATAAGCTTTGCCAGTCTCTTCATATTCTCCCGTTCCGCATTGTGAGGTTATCCTGATCCGGTTGCAACACCATTCTTGCTTCCCATGTTGCCGAACCGACCAGTCTTGTCGCTTAATTTTTCTGAGATTTTGCCATGTCCTTCAATCGAGTCGTAGCTTTCCACTAAAGTGATTTTGGCGCTTTCCATCGGCTCTTTTGTTCTGCGGTAGGCCTTGAAATGTCCAAGATCAACAGCAACAATTTTTTTTTGCATAGTGCTGCCTCCTTATTCGTGGTCTTGATTCCATTATATGGCATTTAATAGGTCCAGGCAAATCCTAAGTGTAGCGATCCTAGTAGCCATGCCCCCAAAAACGATATCCATGATCTACGTAACTGCCTGAAAAGAAGTGATTATCTCCCCGGAAAGTCGCTACTATTATTAAGGGAAAAAATTTATACTAATTATGAAGTGAGTGAGTAAAATTAGGTAGATGCGTTAATTTCAAAAATAGTACATGTACTAATATACTATTTCGACCGTTTGTTACAATTATCCCACTCCCTAAATTGCATTAAAACACACACAGAAAATCCATTTAATAAATAATCTCTTTTTTAGGCTTATACATATATCATATTGACACTCTGAAGAACTGTCGGTTATGGAAGTATTTCCAATAGAACATCTCACGTTCTACCAAAAACGGTTAGTTTCGACTACAGGTGGAAGTCAACTTTTCACAAGGAAGGCCCGCAAAATGGAATTTGGCTCATGGTTCTGGAATGGTGGCGATATTATTGTATCTTGTCTGAGTAATACCAAAACGGCTGTTTTCGGGGATAGCAAAACCCCTCCCTGGTCGCTGATCGTCGATTCCGGGGGATTCTACGAGTTCGTTTTTAAGCGCATCGATTACTCGGACAGGCTCCTAGAAACAATGTGACGCTCTACCATGTAGCCAAATGTTAACAATTTCGGGATGAAAGACGCGTTCTCCATCGGCAATAAGCACCCTTAAGTATTGTTGCCCTGTCGTTTTAATGGCATGGTCAGTCGGATGGTAGTACCTTTTCCGGAAATACCGTTAATAGTGATAGTTCCGTCAAGCTGTAGGGCTCTTTCCTTGATTCCCATAATGCCATAGGATTCAGTATCAACGATATCCTCTGACGATATTCCTCTCCCGTTATCTATGATCAAAAGGGAAACTGCACCGGCGACATCAAGACGGACTGAAACCTCATCGGCCCCGGAATGGCGTACTACATTGTTAAGCGCCTCCTGAATGATCCTAAATAATGAGGTTGAAACTTCATCTGACAGATTGACTTCATGTTTGGGAAGGGCCAGTATGCATTTAATCCCGTACCTTTCGGAGAACTTGGCCACATGCTGTTCCAATGCAGCGAACAATCCGAGATGATCGAGCAGCCGGGGTCTCAATTGGGTGCATATTCTTTGGATGTCTTCGATTGCGACCTTAAGCAGTTCGGAAACCTCTCCAATCTTCTGGACCAGCGAATTATTTGGGCCGCATTTTCTTTTGGCGCATTTAAGTTCAATGATTGCCGCTGTCAGCAGCTGTCCGAGTTCATCATGAATCTCCCTGCCGATCGTGATCCTCTCCTCTTCTCGTGCCTTCACGAGATGTGTCGAGAGTGCCCGGAGTTGCTCGCGGGAATGGTTAAGTGCCTCTACCGACAGCTTGATCTCGGAGATATCGCTCATCGCAGTGCGGATAACAAAGCTTCCGTTACTTAAATCTACCCGGATACTTTCAAATCGGGCAACGAAGCCGCTGCCATCCTCACGCTTGAGCATAATTTACCGTGTTGCCTCTCCATATTCTGTTGGACGTCCAGGAGATGGCGATCCCACCGCGC
Source organism: Nitrospiraceae bacterium (assembly GCA_003153275.1). Taxonomy (GTDB): domain Bacteria; phylum Nitrospirota; class Thermodesulfovibrionia; order Thermodesulfovibrionales; family UBA6898; genus PALSA-1316. Next base: position 5,382 of record PLXX01000058.1, read on the forward strand.
AAGATCCTCTTCCGCAACAAAACGTCCAATCGGCCGCAGGGTTCCACGGGTTTACCCGTGGGTGAATGCGTCCCGGAGCGAAGCGAAGGCCTACCGGCGAAGCCGGTCAAGCGAAGCTTGCACTCCGTTAAAGTGCCACGGGCTTGCCCGTGGGTATCTACAGCCGCGCTTGAGCAGCTTCTTACGCTCAATTCCCAAAAGAGTGGCTCCAGTGAGATTCAGCTCGTTGATTACACCCTGGGGGTGAAGATAAAATAGCTTATGGGCGCGAAATCATAGAGATCAACATATTTGTCTCGGGATTCCTCCAGAGCAAGCTGGGCCTCTCTGAGCGCCTCGTTATGCCTCTCAAGCTCGATCTGGTGCACATTGAGTTCGTGGACGATCTCCGCATGCGTTTTTTCTTTCAATTCACCCGATGCGCAGGCGATTTTCTTGAGTTTTTGCTCCGCCTCAGCTCTCAGAGATGAGCCGAGCCTTCCCTCTTTTTTCTGTCCCTTCAAGCCTTTCATTATCATCCCGCTTCTCCCGTTTCGTCGGCTCGTTTGCTGTTCTGTTGACGACCGGTAATATCCTCTAGTGCCAGGAGGACAAATTGTGTCCTGCCCATATTATTGATTATACACCGGCCATTAAGGAGCAGCTTCCTGCGCCCGATAGCCTGGAATTCATGTTCTATCTCAAAATCTTCAAAACTGCCGCGAGCATATTGTAGTTTGCGGATTCTTTATCAGAAAAAGAAATACCATAAATGCTGGTCAGCCGGGATATTCCTCCCTTAATTGTGAAGATGTCATGTCAACCTTCAAGAGTCAGCGGTCCGGGCTTTACTCGGGAATTCGCGTCCCGAAGAGGTTGTCTGCGATGTTTAAGGTGCCACGGTTTTCTATGCAAATGTTTTACTGCAAGACTGATTCTTTTAGATCCAAAGTATTTTTTGGGGAGACCCGATTTAAGACTTCGGAAATGAGGGTGAAAAACAGACTTTTTACGAAGTTGTCAAATTCAACAGTCGGGTAAAGTCTTGTAGAACTCTTAAAAGTTGGAGATATAATTTGGCGCTTCCATCATCCGAGATAGGCAGCGATTACACAATCATCCTTCCGGAGTTCATCCGGGGTTCCATGGATGACGACTCTTCCATGCTCCATGACATAGACATAGTCTGATACTTCCAGCGCCTTTCTGGTCATTTGTTCGACGAGCAGTAATGGTATTCCGGTCTTTTTCAGGCGCGTGATCGTTGCAAACACCTCTTCTGCGATGACCGGAGCCAATCCCATAGATGGTTCGTCCATCAGAATTACCTTGGGTTCGGCCATCAGGGCACGGCCGATGGCAAGCATCTGTTGTTCGCCGCCGGAAAGAGTTCCAGCAGCCTGTCTCCGCCGCTCCCTCAGCCGGGGAAACAACTCATAAACCCGATCAAGGTCTGGTCCGGCCTTCTTGTGGAACCCGAAGAACCGGGGCAATCGGCGATATCCGCCAAGAAGCAGATTGTCTTCGACAGATAGCGGTCCGAACACTCGTCTTCCTTCCGGGACGTGTGCAAGACCGAGTCTGGCTATGTTTGAAGCATCCATGCCATGTATCGGCTTATTGTCGAGCAGCACCTGTCCCTTTGTTGGCTTCACGATTCCGGAGATGGTGCGCATGGTCGTGGTCTTGCCGGCGCCGTTTGGACCGATCAGGGCGACCAGCGTCCCTGTCTTCACCTCGAGCGAAGCGCCTATCAGGACTTCACTGGATCCGTAACCCGCGTGGAGATTCTTGACGATCAGCATTGGCTATTCTTCCCGCTCTTGTGATGCTGGCTCACGCATTCGCTCCCAGGTACGCAGCTATGACCTTGGGATGACGCTTCACATCCACCGGCCTTCCCTCGGCGATGACGAGGCCGCCGTCCAGGACCGTCACAACATCGCAGAGCTCACTCACCACTTCCATATGATGCTCGATCAGGATTGTTGTAATGCCGATCCTGTGTATGTCCCGAATGATCTCAATAAGCTTCGTGACGTCGGGATGGGCGAGCCCTGCAGCAGGTTCGTCAAGGATCAGGAGGTCTGGACGCCGTGCCAGAGCGCGGGCGATTTCAAGAAAGCGCTGCGCGCCATAGGGAAGGTCCCTGGCCGTTATACGCGCCTCTTCCCTCAGTCCGACCATTTCGAGCAAGGCCAGGGCGCAGGATTGTGCGTAGCGCTCCTCTTTGTGGGAGAGTCCGAACAGCACAAAAGGTAGGGACTTCCGGTAAACACCTTTCATGGCCACCATGACGTTTTCGAGCGCTGTCAGTTCTGAAAAAATTTGCAGATTTTGAAACGTTCGCGAGATTCCCGCTTGTGCTGCCCTGAAGAGGCTGCCGTGGGGAAGCGCTCTGCCTCTGAGCAGCATAGTCCCGCCGCTAGGCTTGTACAGGCCTGAAACGACATTCACGAGCGTACTCTTGCCCGAGCCGTTCGGGCCGATCAGGCCGTGGATATGGCCAGTCTGTACTAACATGGAAACACCATCAACTGCCCGCACTCCGCCAAAATGTCGCTTCAGTTGTCTGAGTTCAAGCAGAGGACTTCCGTCGGGGTCCCTTATAGGAAGTACTGTATGCAGCGGCACTGGTACGGCCAGTGGAGCAGGAGCGATGTGAAAGAGTTTCGAGAGGAATCTGGCGGCAAACCCCATAACCCCTTCAGGAAGTCCCACCACTACCGAAAAAAGCATCAAAGCGAAAATCGCTCTGCGAAGGTCTTCTATATTCGGGAAAAATATCGCTACAATAACAAGCATGCCCATTGCAACGACCGGTGCTCCCGCCTGAAACGGTTTAGTGGTCTTTTGGATATAGCTTCGGCCGCCTGCGACCAATGCTATGACGAAGCCGATGATCGAAAAGACTTGAAACAGAAACCGGTTCGAAAGAAGATTTGGCAGAAGTACGATGAGCGTTGCTCCGACCAGGGCGCCCCAGAGGCTTTTCCGGCCTCCGAGTACCACGCCCAGAAGCAGGATGACCATCAGTTCATAAACAAAGCTCTGGGGCTGAAGATATTGAAAGTTAAAGGCATAAAGTCCGCCCGCAAGGCCGCCGAGACCCGACCCAAGGGCAAAGGCCGCAACCTTGTGTCGGAACGTACCGACCCCCATGGCGTCAGTGGCGATAGGACTGTCACGAAGGGCCTCAAAGGTTCTTCCCCACTGGGAGCTTAGCAGATTGTTCATGGCGATCCAGACGAAAACGAGGAGGACTATGCAAAGCCAATAGAAACCCTGTGCTGCAAGTTCCAGCCCGAAGAGGGTCGGGCGTACCAGTTGGAGCCCCTGTGCCCCGTTGGTGACAGACTCCCATTCATTGAGCCCGATCGTAACGAGAGCGGAAAAACTGAGCGTCGCCAGTGCGAACTGGGGACCCTCCAGGCGAAGCGCGGGGAAGGCAAGCAGCGCACCGAACGCCAGGCCGGCAAGCAGACTGGCAAAAAGTGAGCTTATCATGCCAAGGCCGAAATGCGTCACCATCAGGCCTGCCGTATAGGCGCCAAGGCCGAGAAAGGCAGCCTGGGCCAGATTGATCTGTCCGAGGTAGCCCACAGTCACATCCAATCCGATCAGCAGGATCCCGTAGATAGCCAGCAAAGTGAGCAGCCCCAGAACAAAGGGATTCTTTACGGCTATCGGGATGCATGCCAGCAGGACTAAAACCAGCAGCTCGGCCCCGTGGATAAATAAAATTCGCTTCAAGATTTTATCGTTAAACCTTTCGAATCACGGCCTTGCCGAATACGCCGGTGGGGCGCACAGCAAGGGCCAGTATCAGGAGTACAAGGCCGGGCGCCTCGCGCCAGCCACTTCCCACATAATAGCTCGTCAGGCTTTCGAGCGACCCCAGAAATAAACCAACCAGAACCACACCGAAGCCGGAATCTAGTCCGGCCACTACTGCAACAGAGAACGCCTTTAACACAAGGACTGACGCCATGGTCGGCCCCACTGTGGTAATCGGGGAAACGAGGATGCCGGCCACAGCTGCTGAAAGACCGGACAGACCGTAGGAAAGCATGACCGTATGCGTTGTGGAAATACCCATCAGTTCAGCGGCATCACGGTCGACCGAGACAGCCTCGAAAGCCTTTCCGAGAAGGGTCGTGCGCTTGAAAAGCTCAATGAGCCCCATAATCGTAAAGACACCCACAGCAACCGAGATCTCCAGGGGCGTGATACTGATACCGAGCACATGGAGCGCATCGGACGTGATCGGAGTCGGAAACGGCTGATCGTCACGGCCCCAGATATTCTCCGCCGCTGAAAAGAAGAACAGACCCATGATGATCGTTAGTAGTACCCAGCCCTCGCTTTTCTGCTCCAGAGCGAGGCGAACTGCGGCCCGTTCTACAAAGAGACCGAGTACCACGCCGAACAGCAACCCTCCCGGGATCATGAGCCAGTATGGAAGCCCCAGCTTGGTGAGTGTCAGGCTGAAGAAGGCGGATACCATCACCAATTCGCCTTGACCGAAATTGATGCTCCTGCTCGTAGCGTAGGTGAGCTGGAAGCCATAGGCAACGAGTGCATAAATCAGGCCCATCATTGCCCCGCTGACGATCAGCTGGGGGACGATGGACGTTGTCATGACCGGGTTCCCCTGCAAAAAAGCCGCTGAAGGGAAATGCCGCCTGCCAACTTATTTCCGCTTGGGGGCTGCAGCGCTCTTGGTAAGACGCTGCCGGTCTGCATCGTTTCCGAAGACAACGTGGCCGTCCTTCACCATCCCCATAACAACCTGGGCACGGCGGAAGGCTTCATGGGTCTCCTCGTTTGCCGGATCCCACTTGCTGAAGGGCTTCTGCCAGATGGCGATAACTCCGGGTACCGGTTCGCGCAAGTCCTCAAGCGCCTCTTTGATTTTATGCGTGTCCGAGCTCTTGGCCTGTTTCACGGCTGCTGCGAAGATGTATACCGCGTCATATCCCTGCGCGGCCGAAACCGGCGAAGGGATGCGGGTCACATTGTAAGCCTTGTGGTATGCCTCGATAAATTTCTTCGCACGGGGCGTGATCGGTTCTTCGATAAAGGTCTGCGGCATCAGGGTCCCATTGCCGTTCTTGCCGGCGTTGTCGATATAATTGGACATCGACAGTGGCCACCCGCCGATGAGCGGCTCCTTCATGCCTAGCTTTGCCATGCCGTTTGCAACCGCAGCCAGTTCCGGGCCGATGCCCCAGATCAGGATTGCCTGTGCCCCTCCTGATCTGGCCCGTACCAGCTGTGCGGTCATGTCCTTGTCGCCTATGTTGAATTTTTCGTTTGCCACGACCTCCAACTTGTTCCCCTGCGCCTTGATCTGGTTTAGCAGGTCATCGCGTCCTGAAACGCCGTAGTTAGTGGAGTCGTAAAGAATGGCTACCTTGGTGAATTTCCGGTTGATGGCTTCCTCGACCACCATGCCCGACTGAATTCCGTCGTGCGCGGCAAACCGGAAGATCGACAGGTCCTTGACGCCGGCTTTGCTCCATTGAGTCATGGATGCCGAACCCGCAGCCGGAGTGATAATCTTGGTTATACCCTTTTCCTTGAGGTGCTTGTCACCTGCCAGACACACACCCGTATTCACGGTGCCGATGACGCCGGAGAGGTCACTCATGGAAGCGAGTTCCTGGGCGATCAGGGAGCCGCGCTCGTTCTTGGCCTCGTCGTCCCTTTCGATCACCTCAAACTTCATCTTGCGGTTGCCGACCTGGACGCCGCCAGCGGCATTTATCTCGGCAATCGCAACCTTGGCCCCATCACGCATGGATGCACCCATAGGCGCAGAGCCACCCGTGAACGGGCCTGTAATGGCTATCTTTATCGTATCTGCTGCAAACGCTTGAACTGCCAGTAAACCCACCAAAGCCATCGCCACGAAAAGTCTTTTCATGTTCATGTCTCCTTATTTCTTAATTTAATGATTATGTGCAAAAGGCATCTTAATGTAACAGAAGCGAAATCATAATTCAACGGGCATTTACAGTAGCAACTGAGGCCCCAAAATACCCGGGATATAGAATATAATAGCCCGGCAATGACAGCAGCTCGAAACAGACTATTGAGGCTTCCCGGGATCTGTTCCTGGATCTATTCATGGACCGGCTAATGAAGGACTTCGCTCTCTTTACGGATGTAAGCGTCAACCCGGTACTGAGGCTCGGAACCGGCGCCTGTCTTGCCCTCCCTGCTTCCTTTTTGGACAGGGTTCTTTCAGAAATCGGAAAAAGTGAAATCACTGCCAGGATAACCGTGAAGAGATTTGAAAATACATCGTCGACACAGCTCGAACTCAAGACATTCTTATGGGCGCTTGGGGAGCAGCGGAAACTGTCGAAGGGGAGGTTGAGCCTCTATACGGATTCCCAGTGCATTTCGGGCCTTCTGAAGAGGAAATCCGGCCTCCTGGCCAGAGACTTCCTTTCCCGGACAACGAATCTGCAACTGAGAAACGCTCCGCTGTATCGCAGATTCTATTCATGTCACGACGAATCTGTCTTTGAGGTAATAAAGGTGGACGGCCATTCCAGAACCAGTGCCCGCGAGATGGATATAGTTCGCCGTATCTTCACGATCGTCGATCGGGAAGCGAGGAGGGCTCTAAAGCTCTGGATGAACGAGTTGAGAGGAGACCGTCCGAAAGGTATGCATAATAACGACTGTGCCTGAAGCAAAGGCAATCTGCTTACGATAAAAATCGTAAGCGGCATGCTTCCTGTCTGTTTCTCGTGTTAAAATACATCAAACGCCAGTGGCAACTGGGGGCAGATTGAAACAGACATTTGGAGTCACCCCGATATAGAAGTCACACATTTCTTCTTGTCCGGCATGCGCCAAAAACGCTATCTGGATTACTTAAATAAGTAAATAGTGGAAAGGAAATCATATCAGCAAAAAATTTATTTTTTGACGCGGTATCCTTTCTTATACTCTCTCTGTAAATAACAGTATTACTGACTTGGTGAAGAACAATATGGGAAACAAAAGAAGATATAACCGATACAGCGCAGATGCTATGGAAGTTAATGGCAAAAATGTATTTGCTTCTTATGCAAAAATAAGTTGATATTAAAGACTTAGCAACCTGTGGAAGAAATCCCCGATAAAACTATTAAGAATGAGGCTCAGACGAGAGCACCCCGAAAGTCCCGGAAGTTACTGCGGACTGCTTCCGGCAATCTTCTTGATCGCACGAGCCTTGATACAAAATTTCTTCTGATCCTTGTCTCAAGTGTGATTGCCTCAATAGCCCTGCTTTCTTTTTTCGTAGTCAAACGTGAAACCCTGCTGATACAGACCGAATACAAACGGGACGCCGATATTATACTAACCGCGATCAGCATGGCTCTCAGGGACAATATGATGACCGAATACCCTGATGAGACGATCCACTCAATCGCAGAGTTGGGAAGTCTGGAAGGGGTAAAAGAACTGATTGTTATGAAGCCTGATGGAAGCTGCGCCTTCGGTAGTAAATGTACTTCGATGCCCCTTTCGTCGGTTGTCCTTCAAAAAATGAAAAATGGCGAGGAGATATCGATCACTACCAAAGATGGGTCCTATTTTGGAAAGCCGCTTTTGAATGAGAATCGATGCATGTCATGCCACCATGATAAAGAAAAGGTAAGGGGAATGGTCCTCTGCAAGATATCTTCCGGATGGATGGACAGATGGCTATCGGAACTTATAATGCGCATGTCGATATTCGGGGTCTTGACAGCGCTCTGCCTTTCCGGAGTGCTTATCGTAATGAGCAGACGCCTGATCCTTTCTCCCGTAAAGGGCCTTACAGAGGCCGCAATTGAGGTCACCGAAGGCAACTTCGTTCTCTTCCGGCCCAGGGGCACGAACTGCGCAGAATTGAAGGGGTGCAAGGAGACAGGCTGTCGGTCGTATCATGACACGGCTGTTCCCTGCTGGCTAAGGACCGATCGCTTGTGCTGCAATGAGTCCTCAAAAAAAGTATCTGCTGCAACAACGGAAGAATGTCTCTCCTGCAGTGTATTTAAAAAATTACGGGGAGACGAAATCATCGGATTACAGGACAGTTTCAATATTATGAGCCAGACGCTGAAGAACCACGAAGTCAATACAATAAGGCAGATGAGGGAGATAGAGGATCTGAACCTCGAATTGGGCATGAACAATGCAAAACTGACTACCCTCCTTAATGCGTCAAGGCTTGCCACTTCAAGCATTGTGTTCGAACAGACACTGTCTACTTCTCTGGGGATAATGCTCGCTGCCGCGGGTATGGAGGCCGGAGCACTCCTGCACATGGAAGGTGACAATAAAGGCAGGTGCCATGACTTCTTCAGTTGTGACGCATATAACTGTCCAGCTTATAAGTCTGAGGTGCAGTGCTGGCGGATTGCCGGGACGATGTGTCTGAGCGATACATTTACAAACCCGAGTAATCTGACACCGATGAAATATCGCAATGCAGCTATGGAACATACTTATTTCATCCCGGTGATGAACCTTGAGGAGAAGATAAAGTCATGCAGAAGGTGCGAGTTTTTCAAGAACATTCCTCTTGTGACCAGGAAGACTGCAGGCTTTTTATCAGACATATCCGACGCAAGATACATTATTGATAGGGAGGTTATTTTAAAAGCGCTGCTTGAAGGCAGATCTCGGGTGTCCAATTCGGTCTCTGACCACTTGTACGGTATTTTTGGAACCGAAACCGAGATCGCAATTCCGATGAAGATGCATGAGCAGGTGATAGGCGTGTTTTATATTGCATCAGCTCTTTCTCATGAGTTCCAGGCTGACAAGCTCGCATTTCTGCAGTCGCTTTCTGAAGTCCTTTCGTCTGCTGTCCTCAACAGCAGGCTTTTTGAAGACATCGAACAATCCTACCTGCAGACGGTCATGGCGTTTGCCAACGCTGTTGAGGCGAAGGATTATTATACAAGAGGACATTCTGAAAGAGTGGCAGAGATGAGCATGAAGATCGGGGATGCAATGAATCTTAGCAAGCAGGAGAAGGACTGTCTGAGATTCGCCTCAATTCTGCATGATGTCGGTAAAATAAGTCTCAGTGTCATCATCCTCAGGAAAGACTCCTGGCTTGATGCTGATGAGATGAAGTACGTGCGCTCTCACCCTGAGGCGGGTGTACAGATTCTTAAGCCAATAAATTTTCTTGGGTCTGTATTACCTGTGATCCGGCATCATCATGAAAAGTTTGACGGCTCGGGGTACCCTCTCGGACTCAAGGGCCGCGAAATACCTCTTCTGGCTAGGATCATATGTGTTGCGGATGCTTGGGATGCCATGCGTTCGGACAGACCATACAGAGGAGCGCTTTCAGTGCAGGAAGCTACAGAGGAACTTTTGAGCCATGCGGGGACACAGTTCGATGCGGAGATCGTCGAGATCTTCCTTCATTCTGTCGAACATACCTTGTAAATTCCAAGAATACTCGATTTGGTCTTTACTTTCCACCGTCATTCACGCAACAATGCCTTGTGGATATTTCAATCAAAGACTGGTATTTGAATATTACGGTATCCTGCGAACAAATACAAAAAGGCCTTTGTGAAAGGCAGCCCTCCAACTTATTTTTCCAAGACGCACATAGAGCGGGAGCGTTGTTTATGGTATTATCGATATATTTTCCGGAGGATGCATGATCAGGCTTCTAATCTTCGATCTTGATGGGACGCTTGTGGATTCCAGCATTGATATAACAAATGCCCTCAACCATGCACTGTCGCCCTTTGGGAACCCAAAACTGACAGTGGCGCAGACGATTGGCCTTGTCGGAGAAGGGGTGACGAGGCTGATAGAGAAGGTGGCCGGCGATGATAGTCCTGAGCGCCGGGATGATATCCTGCAGCGGTTTGTTACCTATTATGCAGCGCATCTGACCGATGCAACTCGTCCCTATCCCGGTGTTGTCCAGACAATCGGGAAACTGACAGGTAGACGAAAGGCGGTCATTTCAAACAAGAGGGAGTTCATGTCCAGGAGGCTGCTGACTGACCTCGGGCTGATGCGTTACATTGACGTGGTCCTGGGAGGCGACAGTATTGATGAGAAAAAGCCTTCGCCAAAGCCGCTTTTTCACGTCATGAAACTTCTGGAAACAGACCCGGAAGAGTCGGTGATCGTCGGTGACAGCATTATTGACATTCAGGCGGGAAAGGCTGCCGGCGTGAAGACTATCGCGGTCTCATACGGGTTCAGAGCGGCTGACACGCTCCGGGATGCTGATTTTATCATTGATTCCATAGTGGATCTCCCCGTTGTTCTTGAGCGGCTTGATGCCCTTGGCAATAGAAGATCGGGGCGATAGAAGATCATGGAGACAACGCTCGACTGGATCCGCGACATAACATTATACCAGCACAGGAATGGATACCGCTTTTCTGTTGATGCGCTCCTTCTCTCTGCCTTTGTGAATATGAAACATGTCAACAATGCCATTGATCTCGGCACGGGCTCAGGGATCATCGGTCTTCTGATTGCCAGGAGATACCAGAAGGCAAAGGTGCTGCTGGTCGAGCTTCAGGAATCGCTCTATCGGCTGGCGGAAAAGAATATCAGGCTGAACGATCTTGAGGAGAGGGTGTCTCTCATGAATGCGGATATCAGAGACCTGCGCAGTCTGCTCGGGCCGCAGACCTGCGATCTCGTTGTTTCTAACCCGCCTTTCAGGAAGCCGACCACCGGCCGCCTGAGTGCCGGCGATGAGAAGGCGATCGCCAGGCATGAACTGAAGATAAAACTCCCTGAGTTGGTGGCCTCAGCTTCATATCTTCTCAAGGGGAAGGGCCGCTTTTTCATGATCTTTCACCCTGACAGACTGCTGGAGGTGCTCGATGCCTTTCGGCTCCATAATCTGGAACCCAAAAGACTCAGGTTTGTCCACAATGATACCAGCTCCGTCTCAAAAATCTTCATGGTAGAGGCGGTGAAGGACGGCAAGCCGGGTATGAAGCTCGACAGACCACTCTTTCTTTACAATTCCAACAAAGCGGGAGACTATACTGAAGAGGTCAGGAAGATGTACGGGGACTGATAGACAGTTTTGGCCGTATCTGCGATTGTTCAGGAGGCGGTTATTTTTTCAGGAGTTCCAGAAGATCGGCAATTGTCCTGTGAAGGACGGGATGCACCTTCTCCGGGGCTATTTCAGCAAGGGGACGAAGAACAAAATCCCGTTCATGCATCAGTGGATGAGGGATACGCAGGTCGTTGGTTTCGATCCTGAGGTCATCATACAGCAAGATATCGAGATCGATAATGCGGGGTCCCCAGGTGACGGTTCGCTCGCGGCCTATTTCTTCTTCGGTCCGTATGAGAAGTGCAAGAAGCTCATGCGGCAGAAGGCTGGTTTCCGCCTCAGCCGTCATATTCATGAAACACGGCTGGTCGGTGAATCCCCATGGCTTTGTCTCAATCAGGGAAGAGCGTTTGAGGATCCTGACGCCTTTTTTTTCAAGGAGATCCAGCGCAGCGTGGCAGTTCTCTTCCCTGTTGCCGAGGTTTGATCCGAGCCCGATATAGACAACAGACACTTAATGATTACAGGATCTTTTTGATCCGCTCAACCGCTTCTCTTATACGATCTACTGTTACCGTAAGTGCAAACCGCACATAGCCCTCACCGGACGCTCCGAACCCGTTGCCGGGGGTCGCCAGGACGCCGGCCTTCTCGAGAACATGGGTAACAAAACCCGAAGAGTCATAGCCCTTCGGGGCCTTTGCCCAGAGATAAAAGCTTGCCTTCGGTTTTATGACCTCAAACCCGAGGCCCACCAGACCGTTATAAAGGACATCACGCCGTTCCTGGTATATCTTCCTGATACCCGACAGGACCTTGTCGTCGGTTTCAAGCGCAACGATCGAGGCCTCCTGTATTGCCTGGAAGATCCCTGAGTCGAGGTTCGATTTTATTTTTCCGAGCCCTGCGAGCACTGCACGGTTGCCGACGGCAAAGCCTATCCGCCAGCCGGTCATATTGTAGGTTTTTGAAAGCGAGTGAAATTCGATCCCGACATTCTTTGCCCCATCGATCTCCATAAAGCTCAGGGGCTTTTCCCCATCGTAGTAGACCTCGCTGTAAGCAGCATCATGGCAAACGATAATGTTATATTTTGCTGCAATCCTGATCACTTCTTCGTAAAACTCGCGCGGGGCGCATGCTGAGGTTGGATTGTTCGGATAGTTGATGAACATCAACTTTGTCTTCTTGAGAATCTCCTCCGGGATGACGTTGAAATCGGGCAGGAAGTGGTGATCTTCGGTGAGCGGCATGATATAGCTCTTTCCGCCGGCAAAAAGTGTGCTGACCGGATAGACCGGGTAACCAGGCGACGGTACGAGCACAATATCGCCGGGCTCAACAAAGGCCAAGGGGATATGCCCGATGCCCTCCTTCGAGCCAATCAGGGAAAGGACCTCTGTCTTTGGATCAAGATCAACATTGAACCGGCCCTTATACCATGCGGCTACCGCTTCCCGGAACGAGAGCATGCCTTCATAGGATGGATAGCGGTGATGCTCCGGCTTCCCGACTGCTTTCTTCATCGCGCTGACTATATGGTCCGGGGTCGGCAGATCAGGGTCGCCGATGCTCATATCGATAACATCGACGCCTTTTGCCATGGCTTCCTGCTTCATCTGGTCGATGGTTGCAAAAAGGTAAGGGGGAAGATTCTTGATGCGTGATGCCATTTCTACAGATATCTCAGGTTTCAACGGTACCTCCCGATTATTTTTCATTCTATTATATCCGAACACTGTTTAATAGTGGAAGGCTACGGCCGGTGAATCCGTTCGGCCAAATGCCGGCGAATGAATCCCCGCGCAACATTGATGGTGTATTACGCCATTATTACTTTGACAAATAATACAGTTTCCTTTTGAATTGAAGGAGAACCATGAGGAGAACCCCATGGGCAGAACAGACTGGGAAGGCTATTTTGAAGCAGTCAGGAATCAGGACTGGCGTACGGCGCGGGACGCCCTGACCGGGATAGCAGCAATTGAAAACACAAACCCGTTTGTCTATCTTAGGATGGGGGATGCCTGTCAGCGTTTGGGGGACACGAACCATGCGGTGAAGGCATATCACCTTGCAGTTCGCATCCAAACGCTTGCAGGTTTTCAGAATAAGGCGACCGCTCTGTATAAGATTATCCTTAGGATTGACCCTAAAAACGCCGAGGCGGTTAGCAAGTCAGAGAAACTGCTGAAGGAGATGGAGGGGGTACGGCATCAGCACGTGTCTCCTGAGCCCGGCATTGCCTCCCCTGCGCCCCAAGCCCATCTACCTGTTTACTGTAAAGTGTTACAGCGTTAGAAATTAGGCCGGAAGGTTCGGTAACACTTTTTACTAATCGGATAGGTGATGGAGTGTGGTTTGAGCACTCCTTTTTAAGAGAATGTTACATCAATCTGTGATTTTTCAGGAGCATTCCCCAGTTTGATGGGTCAGTTTTTCAGGAGCATTCCCCAGCTCTTTTTCAGGGCATTCCCCGCCCTATTATTGGCAACCAGGTGTAGCAATCTATATAACAGCCATACTACGTCCCAAACCCAAAATACGGGAGGTAGTATGTCAGACAAGGAGTACACTGTGATTGAGATTGTGGATGTTTTGAGAAGGCGAGCGGTCGGAGACAAAATTAGTGCTATAGCGCGATCTACTGGGATGAACCGCAAGACCGTTCGCAAGTATATCAGGATTGCCGAGGGGAAAGGATTCACGAAGGAACCGGATACAAAAGTCGAAGATATGGCATATGCGGTCTTCAGGGAACTCCACGATAACGGCAACGATAGAGATGGCAGTACCAGGGACAGCATATTGCTTCCTCACAAAGAGAGCATCACCGATTGGGTGGAGCATGAAAGGCTGACTCTCACCAAAGTACACATGAAGCTGTTATGGAGCGGCGTGAAGACGAGCTACAGCTCTCTGTACCGCTTTGCACAAGAGCATATTGGGCTACCCGGTAACCATGGGACCGTTCGCATGGCGGAAACGGAGCCTGGGGAGGTCGCGGAAGTAGATTTCGGCAGGCTGGGGTATCTTTTTGACAAGACCCTCAACCGGATGAGGTTATTGTATGCCCTTGTCGTCACACTCGTGTTCAGCCGGTATCAGTATGTGCACATCACGCGGAAGCAGGACCTGCCCGCGCTCATAGGGGGGATCGATGAGGCTTGGGAATTTTTTGGCGGCGTCACCCGGCGCCTTATAATCGACAACATGAAAGCTGCAGTGGTTAAGTCGCACCGCTATGAGCCGATATTCAACAGAACGTTTTTGGAGTACTCTCAGTATCAAGGCTTCATAATAGACCCTGCTGTTGCACGGCATCCTCAAGGGAAGGCTACCGTTGAGAGACTAGCAACCAGTAGGTAGTCAATATTTACACTTTCCAAACAATATTAAGTTTCGATTGAGCATCTTCTGTTTAGAGTCCTGCTCAAGCGCTTTTACAACCTTCTTCCAATCTAACGCAGGGTTCCACGGGCTTG
>PLXX01000084.1 GCA_003153275.1 Nitrospiraceae bacterium
CAGTCGGGGCTTCCTTGCTTCAACGAGAGGGCTTACCGCTAGGGCTGGTGCGGCAGAGGCGCCCGGCTCCACAGGCTTTCGTTCCGGTGTAACCGAAACCAGATCGGGATATACCGTCCCTATAGCAAAGTCCAAAAAGCAATTCATCCCCCACCTTTCAGGCAAGCCTGACGAAAGGCGACTTCTTGCCCAAGATGTTAAAGTTACACTTTCGATAAAAGCTGGTAACTACTTGATTAATAGGGGATGAATAGGGGGGCAGCAGTTAAAAATGGAATAATTGCAGTTCACAACCCCAAAATGGACTCGCCCTAGAAAGGACGGCGGGTCATTTTCATGCTCGTTCAGCGATGCGAACTGTCGGTGAATCAGACAAAGAAACCGTGCGTATTACGGGGAAAAGCATAGAGCCTTGCACTTATTGTCCGCTTCATTCTGTTCTCTTGCCGCACCTGGTAACATTTCGCCGGAATAGGCGTCTGGAATAGATCAGAATAAGCGGCTGAAAGCCCGGTAAGGCCGGCCGAAATGAGCTGGATTGAATGGCTGAAATCACTGGAATACGCAAGCATGCCTGGAAAACGGGGGATGGTTGACTGAAAAAAGTATTTATGACCGGACTCTGAGTATAATATCCCATGCTTATTCTCGGTATAGATACCTCCTGCGATGATACTTCGGCATCCGTTGTCGAAGACGGCTCTAGGATACTATCGAACATCGTCTCGGGGCAGGCTGACATCCATGTAAAATACGGAGGCATTGTGCCTGAGCTTGCCTCCCGGCAGCATATAGAAATGATCACCCCGGTGGTCGATGAAGCCCTGAAGACGGCAGGGATTTCCCTTGGCGATCTCGGCGCCATAGCGGTATGCTACGCACCAGGGCTTATCGGATCGCTCCTGGTCGGCTGTTCGTTCGCCAAAGCAGTCTCTTATGCAAAAAATATTCCGCTGGTTGCGGTCAACCATCTTGAGGGCCATCTGCTGTCACCGTTCCTGGAATCGCCTCAACCTCAGTTTCCATTTATCTCTCTCGTTGTCTCCGGAGGACATACCAGCCTGTACCTTGCCGAGAGTTTCGGAAGGTATACCGAACTGGGAAGGACCCGCGACGATGCAGCCGGCGAGGCCTATGACAAGGTCTCGAAACTGCTCGGTCTCGGTTATCCCGGCGGACCTGTTATCGACAGGCTTGCTGCCGAAGGCGATCCAAAGGCTGTTGATTTCCCTCGTGCCTATCTGCCCGAGAGCCTTGATTTCAGCTTTAGCGGACTGAAGACTGCAGTACTGAATTATGTGAGAAAAAATCAGCAATGCACCCCTGTTTTGTCCCCTGCTTCCGGTGTTTCATTCCGTATAGAGGATGTTGCTGCATCGTTTCAGGAGGCGGTGGTTGATGTCCTGGTCAGAAAGACACAGTCGGCTGCGCAGCAGATGGGTATCAGCAGGATTGCCATCGCCGGCGGGGTTGCTGCTAACTGCGGTCTAAGAACAAGAATGAAGAAGATGGGGGACGGGCAGGGGATTGAAGTATTTCTCCCTGCTCAGATGCTCTGTACGGACAATGCCGCGATGATCGCTGTTGCCGGATATCATATGGCGGCCAGATGCGCCTTCAGTGGACCTGACCTCAACCCCCGGGCCCACCTTCCACTGTAATGACAAATGGCAGGCCATGCGGTATAATTGCCAGATGAAAAGACTGGTCATCAAGATCGGAAGCAATATCCTGGCAGACGACCGCGAAGGGCTGAACATCAAGAGGATCTCAACGATTGCAGCCGAGATCGTTGAGATCAAGGCCATGGGGTTCGAGGTGGTTGTTGTATCGTCCGGTGCGGTTGCAGCAGGGATGAAGAAGCTTGGCCTGAAGGAAAAACCCAAAGAGATCAAGCTGAAGCAGGCCGCAGCAGCGATCGGGCAGAGCAGTCTTATGTGGGCCTATGAAAAGAGCTTTGGAGAACACGACGCCCGGGTGGCCCAGATCCTCCTGACGAGAGATGATCTCTCACACCGCGGGAGATATATCAATTCGAAGAACACGATGATGACGCTGCTTTCGTACGGTGTCGTCCCGATCGTGAACGAGAACGATACCGTCGTGACTGATGAGATCAAGTTTGGCGATAACGACAACCTGGCTGCGCTCGTTGCAATCCTGATCGAGGCCGAACGCATGATCATCCTCTCTGATGTCGATGGTCTTTATACTGAAGACCCGGGAATAAATGCCGCGGCTGAACTGGTCCCCTGCGTTGATGAAATTACCCCGTTGATCGAGAAGCGGGCCGGTGACACGGGAAGTTCTGTCGGGACAGGTGGGATGACTTCGAAGGTGCGTGCTGCAAAAAAGGCTACCTCGCATGGGATTGCGGTCAACATTATCAACGGCAGGAAAAAAGGGCTGCTTGTCTCCCTTCTAAAGGGTAAACCTCAGGGAACATTTTTCAGGCCGAAAGAAGACCGGCTTTCTAACCGCAAGGGCTGGATTGCATACAGCAGCAAGGCGACTGGCACGCTCGTTCTTGATGACGGTGCGGCGCGGGCCCTACTTCAGATGAGCAGGAGTCTTTTGCCGTCCGGCATTGTTTCTGTTACAGGAGATTTTGAGGCCGGCGATCCGGTTTATTGCGTTGACGCCAGGGGAAAGCGCATTGCCAAGGGCCTGACAAATTATGCTACGGACGACGTCCGGAAGATCCTGGGAAGACAAACCTCTGAGATCGAGGCAATCCTTGGGTTCAAATACTCTGAAGAGATAATCCACCGCGATAACCTGGTTCTGCTTTAACCCTTGAAGTACCCCTTCAAACTTTCAACCTCTTTCCTGTTTGTGGTATAGTTTATAACTAGAGAAAAGTGCCATATTTCTTCGGGAGGAACCGATTTTTCAGGGGCTGCGCAGGCGGCTGAATGTGTAGAACTAATGTCAAAACTCCATCTTATTCTTGCATTTCACAACCATCAGCCGGTCGGGAATTTCGATCATGTGCTGGAGGACTGCTACCGAAAGTCATACCTGCCGTTCCTCGAGACGCTCATGGAGCATCCCGGCATCAGGGTGGTCCTTCATTATTCAGGACATCTTCTTTCATGGATGAACGATAACCATCCCGAGGCGATTGAAATGATACGGTTGCTGGTAAAAGAGGACCGCGTAGAGATACTGTCCGGAGGGTTTTACGAGCCTATTTTGTCGGTGCTTCCCGAGAAGGACAGGGTCGCCCAGATCACGATGCTCTCGAAATTCATAAAAAAAACCCTCGGCTATGAGCCCAACGGAATGTGGCTTGCCGAGAGGGTCTGGGAGCCCCAGATGCCCAAGTTCATTGCACGGGCGGGAATTTCCTACCTGCCTGTCGACGACTATCACTTCAAACTGACCGGCCTTGAAGAGGGCGAGCTGGTCGGCTATTTCAATACCGAAGACGAGGGGTCTGTGGTCAGCGTTTTTCCCGGCAGTGAGAAACTTCGCTATTTTATACCGTTTAGGTCTGTTGAGGAGGTTATCTCGTATTTCCGGGTTATTCATATGAGGGGCGGCGACCCTCTGCTGACGATGGCGGATGACGGAGAGAAGTTCGGTTCATGGCCCAAGACTTATCAGCATTGCTATGGAGACGGGTGGCTGAACAACTTCTTCGGCGAGTTGACCAGGAATGCGGACTGGATAGAGACGACGACCTTCAGGGACTATCATTCCCGGTTCCGGCCTGTCGGCCGGGTCTACCTGCCGACAGCTTCATACCGCGAGATGGGTGAATGGTCACTTCCTCCCGAGGCGTCTCTTGAGTATGAGTATGTCCAGAACGAACTCGGAAAGATCATGGGAGACCGCTCGAAGCAGTTTCTGAGGGGAGGCATCTGGCGTTCATTCATGGTGAAATACCCCGAGGCTAACCACCTTCACAAACGAATGATGATGATCAGCCGGCAGGTCCATGATGCATTGAAGTTGGACCCGGCGAAAGGACGTACGGCGCTTGACGAGCTCTGGAAAGGGCAGAGCAACGATGCCTACTGGCACGGCGTGTTTGGCGGCCTTTATCTGCCGCATCTCCGCTCCGCACTTTACCGCCATCTCATTACGGCAGAGGCACTGGCAGGTGATATCCTCAAGGAATATCCAAAGGACGAACAGGCTGATTTCGACGTTGACGGCAATGACGACATCATAGTCAGCACAAAGAAGCTGACACTTGTGGCAACTGAGGTTGGCGGTGCCCTGACTGAACTGTCTTTAAAAAAGAGCCGGGTGAATATACTCGATATCCTCTCGCGGAAACCAGAAGCCTATCATTCGAAAATAGCAAAGGCATCGGAGACGGGGAGTGATCTGACCAAAACAATCCATGAGCAACTGGTCCTCAAAGAGGAGGGACTTGCGGATTATCTTGTTTACGATCCTCGCCGCCGGATGTCGCTGCTTGATCACTTTATGCCGATTGATACAGATATCAGCGACGTTTCCCGGTCAGAGCATGACGAACTCGGCGACTTTCTCGATGCACGATATAGCATGCGGAAGGGGCGGAGGGCGAAGGACATCGTCCTGACCTTTTCACACGAAGGGACTGTTCAGGGTAATCCGCTGAAGCTTGCGAAAACAGTGCGGATTACGGGTAAAGATGAAGTCAGGGTCGACTATGCCCTTGATGGTCATTTTTCAGGACTGTTTGCCGTAGAGACAAACATATCGCTTCTCGGCTCACCATATGCATCTATTCATACAGGTGGGGAGACCCTGGCGATCCAGAGCACCGCGGTACATGATACCATATCCGTCTTCGACCTCAGTGAAAGTTATCTGAAGCTGAAGACGTTTTTTACCTTTGATGAACCGGTCAGCGTCTGGCACTATCCGGTCGAGACGGTTTCCCTGTCTGAGCAGGGGATTGAGCGGCTTTATCAGGGGACGGCCTTTTTATTCGTGCTGCTTCTCAATCTCAGAGGCGGCCGGGAATTCGGATTTACGATCAGTTTCGAGGAGGATGTCCATTGAAGAAAATTGCTTTTACTCTTATGTGTCTTGTTATGCTGGCGGCAGGTGCTGTATACGCTGAAGACGACCCGATTGCCGGGCTTACCGGTGAGACCATTACTTTTTTTAGCCCTCAGTACGGAAAGGTCCTCCGCATTGATGGAGACACTGTTTTTATATCAGCGGCTCCCAGGGGAAAGGATCCGCTCAAACCAGGCATGAGGTTGCGGGTCATGCGGGAGGGCGAGCCGTTTAAGCATCCGGTTACCCGGGAGATCATCGGCAAGATCGAGACGCCCATGGGGAAGATAGAGGTGAAGAAGGTCAATACTGATACTCCTTCTGAGGCAGTTGCACAGATAGTGGCAGGAGAGGCTAGGGTAGGAGATACGGTCCGTTTGTCGGATACGAAAGTCAGAATGCTTTTCTGCCAGGACAAGGCTATAGACTGGTATATATCCGACGACTATTACAGAAGGCTTAAGACCTCCGATCGGATAGAGATGGTCGACACCGCGCTTGATACCGTGGACGAGCCGAAGTTACTGGCCGAGGCAAAGCGATTGGGGGCTGAAGTGGCGCTCGCCCTGACTGCCCGTCAGCAGGACAAGACGACATTCATGAGGGCACGTCTCTATTGGGTTTCTGATGGAGTTCCCTTCTTTGACAGGGAGATAAAGATCAGCATGGACGCATCCAAAGACCTGAAGTTCGGGGACTCTTTATTCGTACCCCGGCTCGGAGAGGCGATGACGCACTATGATATGCCGTATCGGGGAAGGCTCATTGCTGCCGGAGATGTTGACGGCGACGGCAAGCAGGAGATCTTGATCAGTAATGGCAAGGATGTCCGTTTTTACGCGGCTGGCATTGACCTGAAACCTCTCTGGGAGATAAAGGGATCTGTCCTGGACGATCATCTCTGGCTCGACACCGTTGATCTGAACGGCAACGGCAAAGACGAAGTAGTGATTACCTCCATGAGAAACTCCCAGGTGTATTCTTCTATCTATGAGTTTGCCGGAGAAGGGTTCAAGCTCCTCTGGGAGGGGAAGTATTTTCTGAGACGGTACGGCAACGGGCTGATAGCCCAGGCCTATACGGATGCCGATGGGTTTTCGAATGATGTCCTCAAGGTAACATGGAACGGCGGCTTCCGGACCGGTGAGAAACTCAGGCTGCCGAAGGGGGTCAATATTTATGATTTTGTGACTCTTGAAGGCGCCGGCAGGGAGCCCCTTGTTTTTGCCTATGACGAAAAGGGATATCTGAATCTGTATGATGAGAAGGGCACCCGGGTATGGAAGAGCAGTAAGAACACGGGTGGTTTTATATCTACGTTCAAGAAGACGGTAACCGTTGCCTATCTTGATCCGGAAGAATGGTCGATCAAAGACAGGCTGCTCCAGACGCAGCGGGAAGTGATGGTTGTTTATCGTATCCCGCTGGCAGATGCTGTGAAGGCAGCAGGATATAAGAGTTCGAAGATAAAGAGCTACTGGTGGAACGGCATTGCCATGGAAGAGGCGGTGACGATTGACAGCATACCGGGATCGGTCCTGGATTATGCTGTTGCGGGGGACAAGGTGATTGTCCTGACGAACCCGTTCCTGGGCGTGAAGTTTGACAATATCCTGAAAGGCGAGAGCCCGCTTGGCTCTACGCTTTCTATCTACTCGATCAAGGGACGGTAAGAATCGTGGGATTGAGTGGCCAACTGCCGGCACATGTCGGGGTTATCATGGATGGCAACGGCAGGTGGGCCGAACAGCGGAAATTGCCGAGGGTGGAGGGGCACAGGATCGGAGCCGAAAGGGCGAAGGAGATCATCGAAACGTCCGCCACCCTTGGCATTCAATATCTGACCCTCTATACCTTTTCTATGGAAAACTGGCAGCGTCCCGTATCAGAGGTCTCAATGCTGATGAAGCTTCTCGAGCTCTATCTCAGAAAAGAGCTTGCAGACCTTAAGAAACAGAACATTATTTACCGGGCGATAGGGGAGATATCCAGGCTTCCGGAAAATATTCAGGTGCTGATTCAGGAGACCGAACTGCAGACTGCTGTGAATACCGGCATGACGCTGGTCACCGCGCTGAGCTACAGTGGCAGGAATGAGATCGTTCGGGCGATCAGGAAGTTGATGATCAGACAGTGCAGGCCTGAAGATATTACCGACGATTCCTTTGCCGACTATCTTGATACTGCGGGCCTTCCTCCCCCCGACCTTATCGTTAGGACAAGCGGAGAGCGGAGACTGAGCAATTTTATGCTCTGGCAGAGTGCTTATGCCGAACTCTATTTTTCCGATACACTGTGGCCTGATTTCGACCGCGAGGAGTTTATGAAGGCGATACGTGATTACCAGGGAAGGGAACGCCGTTTCGGCGCCATACCCTAGGGGCCGCATGCATCTCAGACGTCTCATCATTGCCGCTATCCTGATGCCGCTTCTTTTTTTCTATGTCACGCGCCTCCCTGTCCAGTATTCTTTCTACCTGATAACGGTCGTTGCTGCCCTCGGTCTCTATGAATTCTATACCATGTTCAGACTGAATGCGGTCATGAAATATCTCGGCATGGCCTGGGGTATAGGTATGATGGCTGTTTTCTATCTGTCGCCGGCAAGCATGTATTCATTCCTGCTGAGTGCCGGGCTTTTTTTTCTTGCGCTCAGGCTTTTTCTAAAACCAGATCCGGCATCGTCTATGCATGAGACAGCAGCGACACTGCTCGGGCTGCTCTACGTACCTGGACTGCTTACGTTCCAAGTGAGCATAGCAATGCACTCTCCCGACTGGATTATTTTCCTCTATGCCACCGTCTGGGCCGCAGACAGTATGGCGTATTACATCGGCAGTAACCTCGGGAGATATAAGCTCTATGAAGCCATGAGTCCGAACAAGACGATCGAGGGCGGGGTGGGGTCTGTTTTGGGGGGCATTATCGGTGCAGGTATCCTCAAGGCTGCGATGTTCCCTCAGGTCAGTGTACCGCAATTCATAATCCTTGGAGCTGCTGTCGGCGCGACGACTATTGTGGGCGATCTTGTCGAATCCATGCTGAAGAGGGACGCAGGGGTCAAGGACTCGGGCAGCATTTTCCCCGGCCACGGTGGCATTCTTGACAAGATTGACGGAAGCACCTTTGCCGGCCCGGTCTTTTTCTGGATCTGTCTTTGGTCCGGGGTTATGCGGTAGCAGGAAGGTGCCAGTGCAATAACAAAAAAAAGGCCCTCTGGCGAGGGCCTACATCCTGAGGGCTGGGGATCGGGGAAAACCCTCAGGAATACTGTGCGGACTGGAGGGTAGAATGTCCACACAGGTTGGTTTATATTCAAACTTCTTAAAAGAAGTTTTGCCTTCCTGTCTCTTGCTAATTTTATCTCATAATTCCGGCTAAAGTCAACAAATAGAATTGCTACTTTATTCTGCTTTTCTCAATGACCCTATCGACATTTTCGTGATCCTCAACGAGATTTCCGATTCCTTTTACTCAACTGTTTTTAGTGGACATACTGACGGGAATGAATTCCCCCTTAATCTCAAAGACTACTGTGATGCGAGAGCTTCCTGCTTCACTGAGTGGATTAGATATGTGTCATTCGAGACCATTTTAGCAAATTCACTGTAATTAATCAGCGAGATGGAGGCAAAAAAAGGAAGGGGCAATCCTGATATCAGAAAAAATGGCGGAGAGAGAGAGATTCGAACTCTCGATACCTTGCGGTACACACGCTTTCCAGGCGTGCTCCTTCAGCCACTCGGACATCTCTCCGTTTAAATAGATTTATACGTTCCGCAAGTCGTGTAGTTTAACATTTTTAATGTCTGCTTTGTCAGCCTGCATCAATTGTCTCACCAAAACCATTACACCCTTTGACCTGCAACTGAGGGTGATGGAAGTGCCGGCTGCGCAACTGGTTGATTTGATGGTGGCTTCGGGAGGTGTACGATGCTTTTATCATTGTGTTACTGTATAAACTAGGATTGTGTGATTCATTTAGGCTAGATTTTCTTGGAGGATAATGTTGTATGAATAGGATTTTTGATGGTGTAGTTCGCGGGCGCAGGACTCCTGGTCTTTTTCTAATTCTGTTTCTGTTTTTTGCCTCATTTGTTCTTCTTGCAGCGGGTGCAAGTGCAGACCCCCGGAGGCCTTTAGGCGATAAGGTGGTAAGTGATGGTGGATATGGTCGTCTGTCGGCAAAGGTCACCGGCTCGGGGAGTGTACGTGTCATTGTAAAAGTGGATGCCCCGTTTGCAGCAATGGCTGATGCTGATTCGGTTGGGTCGAGACAGCAGATGGCGACGATGAGGTCTGCACAGGATGCAGTCATGTCTGTTATGTCTTCGTTTAATATCGGCAGGGCGTACAAATACGATTATATCCCTTATCTATTCATGGAGGTCGATGAAGCTGCTTTGCAGGCATTGTTGGCAAATCCTCTTGTGCTGGAGGTTGTGGAGGACAAGCCTGTCCCTCATACGGATTTGAGCGTGCCGAGGATTGGCGCCCCTTCAGTCTGGAGTGCCGGGTATACTGGCGTCGGTATCACGGCAGCTGTTCTTGATACAGGGGTTGACAAGACCCATCCGTTTCTTGCAGGCGCTGTGGTGGATGAGGCCTGCTATTCGACTAACTACTCGCCGCCTTCTGGGGGCTATACTGCGACCTCTGTCTGTCCCGGTGCAGTAATGAGTTCAACGGCCTCAGGCTCGGCCATGCCTTATGCCGGGACTACAGCCGGGATCTGTCCTGCGGGTGAGTGCGACCATGGTACGCATGTGGCGGGAATCATCGCCGGGCGGCAGAGCGTTGCAGGATCGCCTGTTCCTGGCGGCGTCGCCCCTGGAGCAAACCTTATCGCGGTTCAGATATTTACACGCTTTGATGATGCTTTGGGATGCGACCCTTCGGGTTCCTGTACAACTAACTGCTGTACATGCAAACCTGGTTCTTCCAGTCCTTGCGTCATGAGCTATACATCTGACCAACTCCTTGGCCTCGAGAGGATATACGCACTTCGCTCGACGTATACCATCTCTTCAGTAAATATGAGTCTGGGTGGCGACCAGTACTCTGATCAGGCCACGTGCGACAGCGCCAATAGTTCCAGAAAGTTGGATATTGACAACCTGAGAGCGGCCAACATTGCGACCGTAATATCCTCCGGCAATAACGGCTTCTGCGGATTTATGGCGGCCCCTGACTGCATTTCAACTGCTATTAGCGTAGGCGCGACTGACGATTCTGATGCCGTTGCAAGTTATTCCAATAGTGCCTCATTCCTTAGTGTGTTTGCCCCTGGATCAGATATCATGTCATCCATACCGGGAGGCGGTTATGAGAGCTTGAGCGGGACCTCTATGGCTGCTTCTCATGTAACTGGTGCCTGGGCGCTTCTCAAACAGGTAAGCCCTGGCAGTACGGTGGACCAGATACTGAATTTATTGACCGGTACAGGCCTTCCTCTTACGGACTCAAAATGCAGTTCAGTGGCGAAAAAGCGCGTTAATGTATTTCAGTCGTATAACGCGCTGACTGGGGCTCCTGTGTCACCGTCGGTCCTGACAAACGGCGCGACCTCGATCGGTTATACCGGCGCTATGCTGAACGGGACTGTCAATGCCAATAACTATAGCACCACGGTTACGTTTCAGTATGGTCCGACTACCGCCTATGAATATGGCGAAATAACTGCTGCTCCGATTCCTGTTACAGGAACATCATCGACAGCTGTCAGCGTGCCTATCTCCGGCCTCTCCGCCGCCAGCCTCTATCACTTCAGGGTCAAAGGGGTGAACGCCGGAGGGACGGAATACGGCAGTGACAGGCCCTTTATCACCTCGTCTTCCAATCCATGCCCGAGCATTTCAGACGGCAGTTTTGAGGCGGGCTATCCAAGTGCTTTCTGGGCTAGTTACTCCCAAAATTTCACGACTCCTCTGTGTAATGGGTTATGTGGGCGTTCGGGGGCGCATACCGGCTCCTGGTGGTCCTGGTTTGGAGGTGCGGGCACCATTCCTGAGTACGGATATGTCACTCAGTCTGTCGCGATCCCGGCAAACTCGACTCCTAGGCTCGAATTTTTCTTAAATAATCCAGCTTCAAGCGGTAACGGGGTTGATGACTTCAGGGTATTAGTGGACGGGAACGAGATATTCTCAATATATGCCGGCAATCCCCTCTTCACAGGAGGCTATACACTTGTAGATCTCGATCTGTCACCCTTTGCCGATGGTGGAGTCCACCTGATTAAGTTCGATTCCAACTGCACAGGGACAGCTAATACGAACTTGGATCTCGACGATGTCTCCTTCATCTGCACGCAGGGGTTGACACCGGCGGTTGCTGTGAGTTCGCCAACGTCGGTGAGCGGAACAGGTGCAACGCTCAAGGGGACCATCAACGCATACGGCACCAGCTCGACGGCGATATTTGATTACGGGACGGATATAACGTACGGGACCTCCGTGACTGCTCTGCAGAGCCCGGTATCATCAAGCGGGACGACTCCGGTGAGTGCCGGGATAAGCAGTCTGACTACCGGGATCCTGTATCATTATCGTTTGAGAGGTCAGAACGCCGGAGGGATAGCCTATAGCAAGGACGCCACATTTTTTACTAACTGCAGCTCGAGTGCCATTAGGATAAACGATGTTCCTTATGTGGGGACTCTCCAGAATGCGGTTTCCGGCGCATCGTCGGGCGATGTCATCAAGGCCAATGTCTCGGTGTTTTCAGGAGGTTTGACGATAGCGGAAACAGGAGGAACGATTACTCTTGATTTTGGCTATGATTGTTCTTTTACCCCTGGAAACAAGCCCAGCATGACTTCTGTCAGTGGTACAGTTACGTTTGGGGGCACCAGAACGGTAATTGTGAACGGACTTTCCATAGTCCCATAATCTGATCTGCAACCGGGAGCTCCGCATGTCATCTAACCGGTGATCTGCGGAACTCCCGATGTCTTTATACCTTGCCTTCGGAAGGTTCTTCAGTAAAACCTATGAAGAAAGCTTCTTTTTCAGCAGTTCGTTGAGCATCTGGGGGTTGGCCTTGCCTTTGGTTGTTTTCATCACCTGGCCGACAAAGAAACCGAGAAGCTTTTCATCCCCTGCCCGATACCGCTCTATTTCGCCCTGGCTCCGTGACAGTATATCATCTACCGCCTTCTCGATCTCTGAGGAATCAGAGATCTGAACAAGCCCTTTTTCATTTACAATATCGGCAGCGTCTCTGCCCGTTCTATACATGTCCTCGAAGACCGTTTTGGCGATCTTGCCGCTGATCGTTCCGTTGTCGATCAGTTTGATCATGCCGGCAAGCTGCTCTGGTTTGAGGCTGCATTCGCCGATGGTCTTGTTCTCGTCATTCAGTGACCGCATGAGATCTCCCATTATCCAGTTGGCAACAGACTTGGCCTGGCCGCCTGCAGTGACCGAAGCCTCGAACCAATCCGCAATTGCCCGTTCATCTGTCAGCTGTGAGGCATCTTGTTCAGGCAGACCATAGTCGGCAATAAAACGTTTCTTTTTTGCCTCGGGCAGTTCAGGAAGGGAGGCGCGGATGCTCTCTATCCAGGTCGGTTCAGTTATGATCGGCACAAGGTCCGGGTCAGGGAAGTAGCGGTAGTCATGGGCTTCTTCCTTTGACCGCATCGATTCGGTAATTCCCTTTGCAGAATCCCACAGCCTGGTCTCCTGGACTACCTTCCCCCCGTCACTGACTACACTGATCTGTCGACGGATCTCGTACTCTATCGCCTTTTCCACAAACCTGAACGAGTTGATATTCTTGATCTCCGCCCTAGTCCCGAATTCTTTCTGTCCGACGGGCCTGACCGAGACATTTGCGTCGCACCGGAGCGAGCCTTGGTCCATATTACCGTCGCAGACTTCGAGATACCGGAGGATTGTCCTCAGTCTCTTCATATACTCGGCAGCATCTTTCGGGCTGCGGATGTCAGGTTCTGAAACAATTTCCATCAGCGGAACACCGGTCCTGTTCAGGTCGACAAAGCTGTAGCTTCCTGCACCTTCATGGATGTTTTTTCCGGCGTCCTCTTCCATATGTATCCTGGTGATGCCGATTCTCTTGGTCACGCTGTCGGTGGTAATATCAATATGTCCATGCTCGCAGATCGGGTGTTCATACTGGCTGATCTGATAGCCCTTTGGAAGGTCAGGATAAAAATAGTTCTTTCGCGCGAACCTGCTGTACGGAGATATCGAACAGTTCATGGCCAGGCCTGTTCTGATAGAAAATTCGAGCGACTTTTGGTTGAGGACCGGGAGTACTCCCGGCATGCCGATGCAGACCGGGCAGGTCTGTGTATTCGGCCCTGACCCGAAGGTCGTGGAACAGCCGCAGAAGATTTTGGTCTTTGTCAGCATCTGTGCATGGACTTCGAGGCCGATAACTGCTTCGTATCTCATAGTGCAGGCCTCCTTGTATACCATCGGGCTGCCTGCTCATAGGCATATGCTGCTTTTAAAACGGTTGCTTCATCGAAATGCCTGCCGATGATCTGAAGCCCGACAGGTAAATTTCCCGAGGCAAAACCGCAAGGGATAGAGATGCCGGGCACACCGGCAAGGTTGACGCTTATCGTGAAGATATCCGCCAGATACATCTGGAGAGGGTCATCTGTTTTTTCTCCGAGTCTGAAGGCAGGCGTCGGTGTGGTCGGTGTGACAATCAGGTCAACGTTCTGAAAAGCCCGATCGAAATCATCCTTGATCAGAGTCCGCACCTGCTGTGCCTTTCTATAATAGGCATCGTAGTATCCTGACGAAAGGGCATACGTCCCGAGCATGATCCGCCGCTTTACCTCTGGCCCGAATCCCTGCGACCGTGTCTGCATATACATATCAAGCAGGTCTTTTCCCTCTGCGCGGAAACCGTATTTCACCCCGTCGTACCGGGCGAGGTTTGAACTTGCCTCTGAAGTTGCCAGAAGATAATAGGTCGCTACAGCGTAGCCCGAGTGAGGGAGCGATACCTCGACCGGGACAGCCCCGAGGGCTTCGAGCTGTTTTATCGCTGCCCTGACTGAAGTCTCTACTTCAGGGTCCATCCCCTCGATAAAATATTCCTTTGGTATTCCGATGCGCAGCCCTGTAATCTTCTGTCCGAGGCCGGCCGTGAAATCAGGCACGTCAATTGGGGCAGACGTGGAATCTTTCAAGTCCTTTCCCGAGATTATATTAAGGAGGAGTGCTGCATCACGAACATTCTTAGTTATCGGGCCGATCTGATCCAGCGAAGAGGCGAAGGCGACCAGTCCGTACCGCGAGACCCTTCCGTATGTAGGCTTGAGTCCGACAACGCCGCAGAGGGCCGCAGGCTGACGTATTGAGCCGCCGGTGTCGGAACCGAGCGCCGCAATACATTCATCTGCGGCAACGGCCGCAGCAGAGCCGCCGCTCGAACCGCCGGGTATGCGTTCAGTGTCCCAGGGATTTCGAGTTGTGTGAAAGCCGGAATTTTCGGTCGATGACCCCATGGCAAATTCATCCAAATTTGTCTTTCCGGTCAGGACATAATTCTGTTCAGTCAGAGCGGTTGTCACAGCGCTTTCATAGGGCGGAACAAAATTGCCGAGGATCTTCGAAGAACAGGTCGTCCTGATGCCCTTTGTGCAAAGGTTGTCCTTGATGGCCAGGGGGATGCCTGAAACAGGGCCGCCATTGCCCGCTGCAACCCTTTTGTCGGCAGCTCTGCTCATCTCTTCTGCCTCATCGCGGGTCAGCGTCACATACGCCTTAATGCGCTCCTCGACCGCGTTTATACGCTGAAAGACCGAGTCGATAATATCTTTTGCAGTAACGTCGCGGCGGTCGAGCATGCCGCGGAGTTCATGTATGCCTTGTTGGTAAAGTTCCAAGAAATGCCTCCGTAACGCGTGAAAATCAATGCAAAATTTTAGCACCCGCCCGTAGAAGTTTGCAAGCAGGTGCAGGACAACCCTGGTCCGCCACCACGTCAACCACGCGATCGAACGAACGACGTGATAACAGCATGTGCGCTCATTCTCGGTCCGACATCCCGGACCTCCGAGGCCCCGGCGCAACACGCCGCTGAATCCGCTTACCTGCTATTATCACGTCGTTCCCGATAAATTTGATAGTGGATTAGATGGGGTACCGCGGCTGAGGTATAATAAAGCCGACAGGTAGGTATGTTATTTGGCTTTACCTGAATCACTACTTAGACAAGGAGACAACACCTATGGATATCCTGCAGACATTGACGACAGATATTGGCGCAAGCATGAAGAGCAGGGAGGATGGGCACGAACTCAGGACTTCGACGCTCAGGATGATAAAATCCTCGGTCAAGAACGCCGAGATAGCTAAGAGAGGGAAGGGAGACCTGACTGAAGACGATATTGTCTCGATCCTCTCGACCATGGTGAAGCAGCGGAAGGAGTCTGTGGACCAGTATCTGGCTGCAGGCAGGTCTGATCTTGCAGACAAGGAGAACCAAGAGACCGGCATTATACAGGAATATCTTCCGAAACAACTCTCCCCAGAGGAGCTTGATGCGGTTATTCGTGCCGCCATTCAGGAGACAGGTGTGACCAGCATGAAGGAGATCGGGAAACTCATGAAGGACCTGACGCCGAAGGTGAAGGGCAAGGCAGACGGCAAAGAGGTGAATCAGAAGATCAAACAGATACTGGTGGGAGCTTAGTTATTTTTTTTTTGAAAAATCAACCTTGACCACTTTTTTGTCCGGGACTGCTTTGAGTATCGGCTTGTCTGCCTTTTTTCCGGCCGCGGGTGTCTTGGTCTTTATCTCGGAAAGTTCCTTTTGATCGGAAGAAATAACGAATTGAGCTGCAAGCTCCGGTGAGAAGACCGCTGTTATTTCATCAGGAGGGACAAAACATTTCTCGATCTTTGGTCCGAATCCGAGGGAGGCGTGTATGCCGGTCTCATCCCAGTCAAACTGCATCATTCTGTTGAAGACCAGGACCAGGCCGCGTTCCTTTTCCTCGGGAAGGAAGCCCCTGTTTCCTATGACCACGGTGTCGGCATATCTGACGACGATGAAAACTCTGCCGGTGAGGTCCAGCATCTCATTAAATATCTGCTTTTTCAGGTCATTTAGGTCCCTGGCCATGACAGTGTTGTTATCTCCGTCCGTTACCGGACATGATTATTTTTTACGAAGCAGTTTTTCTGCCCTGCTGACAATGGTATCAGCGGTAAATCCGAATTTTTCAAAAAGTACTTTTGCGGGTGCCGAGGCGCCAAAATGGTCTATGCCGATAATGTCACCGGCAAGCCCGACATATTTATGCCATCCGAAGGTAGCCGCGGCTTCAATCGCCATGCGCTTCTCGACAGTAGGAGGCAGTACACTGTTCCGGTATGCATCCGGCTGGCGGTCGAAGAGTTCGGTACAGATCATGTTCACTACGCGTACCTTTACCCCTTTTGTCTTCAATGCCTCGGCCGCGGCCAGCGTGACGTGGACTTCAGCTCCTGAGGACATCATGATGAGATCTGGTCTGCCTTTGGCGTCTGAAAGCACATACCCGCCTTTTTCAGAACCTTCTGCTGCTGCATATTTTTTGCGATCAAGGACCGTCAGGTTCTGTCGTGAGAGGACGAGTGCATGTGGCCTGCTGCGGTCGGTGATTGCGATCTTCCAGGCAGCTGCAGTTTCGTTTGCATCAGCCGGACGAAGGACATTCAGGTTCGGCATGGCCCGAAGGCTTGCCAGATGCTCAACCGGCTGATGCGTCGGCCCGTCTTCTCCCAGTCCGATTGAGTCGTGTGTCAGGACATAGACCACGTGAATGCCCATCAGTGCCGCAAGTCTGATAGCCGGTCTCATGTAATCAGAAAAAACAAAGAACGTGCCCCCGTAGGGGATTAGCATGCCGCTCAGTGCCATACCATTCAGCGCAGCAGCCATGGCGTGTTCCCGGACACCAAAGTGGATATTTCTGCCGGCCTTCTTTTGCCCGAACTCGATATATTTTTTCAGCCAGGTGTTGTTTGAAGGAGCTAGGTCGGCAGAGCCGCCTACCAGATGAGGTAGTCTGTCAGCAATAGCATTCAGTACTTTTCCGGAGGCACTTCTCGTCGCGATCGAACCGTCCGCGGTACTCCATGCCGGCAACGATTTCTCCCAGCCATTCGGCAGTCTTCCTGCTGACAGGTCATCCCAGAGTCCCGCGAGATCTGCATGTTTCTTGGCATATTTTCTGTAAAGCGACTGCCATTTCTTTTCAGCATCACGGCCCGTGCTGATGGCCTTTCTCATGTGAGCAGACACTGTCTTTGGAATAAAGAATTTTTTGTCGGGGCAGCAGAGGTTCTGCTTGGTCAGCTTCAGTTCATCTTCTCCGAGCGGCGAGCCGTGGACATCGCATGTGTCCTGCCTGTTGGGGCTGCCGAAGCCTATCGTGGTCCGGACCATGATGAGCGAGGGCTTTCCTTTCTCCTTCTGCGCGCTCCTGATGGTGTTCTCGATCTGCCTGGTATTGTTCCCGTCTGCCTTCAGCACCTGCCATTCCATCGCTTCAAAGCGTTTTTTGACGTCTTCGGTAAACGACAGATCTGTTGACCCCTCGATCGTGATCTTGTTATCTGAATACAGGTAGATCATCTTGCCGAGACCGAGATGTCCTGCCAAAGAGGCGGCCTCGGAGGATATGCCTTCCATCAGATCGCCGTCGCTGACAATGGCGTAGGTATGATAATCGACGATTTTGTAGCCGGGCCTGTTGAACATTGTTGCCAGATATTTTTCCGCAATGGCCATACCTACACCAGTGGCGAATCCCTGGCCGAGAGGTCCGGTGGTCGTTTCTATGCCGCAGTCAGGACAGTATTCGGGATGGCCGGGGGTCTTGCTCTCCCACTGTCGGAAGTTCTTTATGTCATCGAGCGATATGTTATGGCCCGTGAGGTGCAGCAGACTGTAAAGGAGCATGGAGCCGTGTCCTGCGGAGAGTATGAACCGGTCCCGGTTCTGCCAGCGCGGATTCAATGGGTTGTGGCTCAGAAACTTGGTCCAGAGTATATATGCCATCGGCGCATCGCCCATCGGCATACCCGGGTGTCCGGAGTTTGCCTTCTGAACAGCATCTGCTGAGAGCATTCTGACGGCATTGATACAGAGTTCATCGATATTCGGTTTCTTCACATCGCCTCCAGGGTCGTTTATAGTCGTGCTATGGGCGCGTCAGCACGTTATGTGTACCTAAGTGCCGAAGCTGAGCCGAAATGACAGTCCCGCATGGCAGAATATCTTAACACAATTGTCATTTTCAATTATCATTTTCCAGCCCATATGAGGTAGTATAAAACATGCGACAAAAAGTCCTCATAGTGCTTCTGCTGCTCCTGATGACTGCGCTTTCCTATGCCGGCTCTCCTGCCGGTCCGATGATTGATTTTCCAGTGCTGAAACATGATCTCGGGACGGTCGGTCAGGAGGATAAGCCTGAATATTTCTTCAGATTCAGCAATAAAGGTGACCAGGACCTGATTATCGAAAAGGTCTCTGCCTCCTGAGGCTGTACCGCAGCGATGGCTAGTTTGAGCCATCTGAAGCCAGGGGAAAGAGGCAGGATCCAGGTGACGGTCGATGTTGCCGGCAAGCGGGGACCGATCAGCAAGGCAGTTCAGGTTTACAGCAATGATGCAAAACAGCCGGTAGTGACACTTACTGTGGCGATGCAGGTTAAGGATGCAGTTCACCAGAACCTGGGATACCAAAAGATCAGCAGCCCTGCTAGGATATTTGATGCGAAGTGTCGCAGCTGTCATGCTGATCAGGGGAGGGGTAAGTTGGGCTTTGATTTATTCAGGGCTGATTGTCTCATGTGCCATAGCGCAGGCAGCGGCCCTCTGAGCATGACCCAGATGAAGAGGAGGCCGGCGAGTTTCCTTCGCCGGATTATCCGTGAGGGCAGCGATGACCTGGATGGCGCTTCGCAGCAGGCAATGCCGGGATTTGCCTGGAATAACGGGGGATCGTTGACCGATGCAGAGATTGAATCGCTGGTCAGCAGTATAAGGAATCCATGATGAGCGCTGTCGCAGACAGGCTTGTTCTCTATCTCCGGATGATCAAATTTTCTCATTCGATTTTCGCTCTTCCGTTTGCCCTGACATCGGCGCTGATAGCGTCAGCGGGGGTACCGTCGCTACGGCAGATCTTCTGGATCATCGTTGCGATGGTCGGTGCACGCTCTGCTGCCATGGGGTTGAACAGGGTGATCGACCGGAATATCGACAGTGCAAATCCCCGAACTGCTAAAAGAGAAATTCCCCTTGGCATCATCGGTGTCGGCGAGACAATCGTCTTCATAGTCATTTCGTTTTTTTCTCTCATCCTTGCTGCGTATATGCTTAATCCTCTCTGCCTGAGGCTGTCTCCGCTGGCAGTGCTTGTTCTTTTTATTTACTCCTTTACGAAGAGGTTCACCTGGGCGGCGCATTTTGTCCTGGGGCTAGCGATCTCAGCCGCACCTCTCGGGGCCTGGATTGCGGTAAGGGGGAGTTACTCCCCCGGTATTCTGCCGCTTGCCCTGGCAGTGATATTCTGGCTTGCAGGCTTTGACGTTCTCTATGCGCTCCAGGACCTGGAGTTCGATAGGAGTCATGGGCTTTATTCGATACCGCAGCGGTTTGGTGTCAGGAACTCTCTCTTGCTTGCGAGAGGTCTCCATCTTCTTTCATTTCTGCTGCTGTGTGCCACNNGGGAAGGCGATCTTTCAAAGCTCGACATGGCCTTCTTTAATATGAACGGGTATATCAGCATGACGGTTTTCTTGTTCACGCTGATGAATTATCTGGCATGAAGCGATTCATCCTCGCTATCAGTGGTGCTACCGGACCGGCTGTCGGTCTGCGGGTGCTGAGAGAGCTTACCCGGACAACGGAAGTACACGTACTTATTTCGCGCCAATCATTCTCGATTATCCGGGATGAGACTGGCATTGATTTCAGCGGCAGCTCAGAGGCGGCAATCCGGGAGAAACTCACGGCGTTCGCCGGTTTTCCAGTCCACTATTACGCAGAAGATCATTTCGAGGCCCCGATCGCCAGCGGATCATTCAGGACCGACGGGATGTTCGTTGTGCCATGCTCGATGAAAACACTTGCCGGCATTGCCTGCGGCTATTCAAGCAGTCTTATTGAGCGGGCTGCTGATGTGACGCTGAAGGAAGGCCGGAGGCTTGTCCTCTCTCCCCGTGAGATGCCGTTCAGTGCAATCCATCTTGATAATATGCTGAAACTGGCCAGGCTCGGGGCCATGATCGCCCCGCCGGTGATCGGTTTTTATCATAAGCCCCGGAGCACGGACGACATGATCGATCTCATCGCTGGCAAGATTCTTGATGCAATGGCTGTCGACCATGAGATTTACCGCAGATGGGGTTCATAAGGGACATTTGTTGTTTCCCGGATTGTTTCCTTTTATAGTCATTTTTATTCCCCGCAGTATGATCTGCCTCATATACTGCCCGACTGAAATAAGATAAAATGAAGATATGTTAAAAGAAGGCTGTCCAGGAAGCAGTGAGATTAGAAGCCCTCATCCGGAAGATGTTGAGTGCTTCTGGTGTTCGGCAAAAAACGAGATATGGTCGGACGAGGCCGAGATGAACTGTAAGAGTTGTGGCAAGCAGATAACCCGGGACATGGCCCCGACGTGTATAGAATGGTGTCCGGCGGCCAGGGAATGCATCGGAGCTGAAAAATATGAACGCCTGATGCAGGCGAGAAAACGGGCAGCGACGTAGACGATGAGATTGCAGCAAAGAAAAAGCCCCTTCCTGCGAAGGGGTTTTTTCTTTGCCTTAACGACGATATCCTTCAATTAAGGAAGATTGTTTTAGGCTCTGTTGACTTTGACCGCCTTGGGACCTTTCGGGCCGTCTTCTACTTCGAAAGACACTTCCTGGCCTTCAGCAAGTGTCTTAAATCCGTCTGTTGCGATCTCAGAGTAGTGGACGAATACGTCTCCGCCGCCCTCCTTTGTAATGAAACCGAATCCCTTGGCCTCATTGAACCACTTTACTGTTCCCTTCTCCATACTACTGACCTCCTGAAAAAAGTTTTGAGTGTTTCAGCGTTTGTCCATAAAAAAACCGCAAAGCTCAAAGTCTTTGCGGCGTATCAGTACGACAAAAACTTCTGAAACTGTATTTTTATATCATAGAGCATAGAAAAAAGCAAGCAATTTTATGTGCCTAATCCACCATCAACTTTGCGCGCGAACATAATTTTCTCTCATTCTCGCTTTGCGCCAAGGCACCGGGCCGCCTCACCCAGGCGGTGAGGCAATACTGCCAGCTGAATCCGTTCGAACACATCCCCCTCGCAAAGTTGATGGTGGATTGTGGTGTTTCGGTATAATAAGAGATGATGTTAAATCTGGAAGAAGATATTGCACAGGCAGAATACCGGTCCAGGTCACGGAAATTGCTTATCATTTCTGTGCTGCTCTGCGGAGTTCTGGGTACGCTTGGCGGCTTTGTCTACTGGACGCTTCTGGACCTTCCCCGGGTGAATGCGCTTGAGGAATATATCCCGAGCGAATCGTCGAAGGTCTATTCGAGCGACAACAGGGTTCTCGCCGAATTCTATTATGAGCGAAGGACGTTTGTTCCTGACTACAAAATTCCCGATCATGTTAAGAAGGCCTTTGTTGCAATCGAGGATGCACGGTTCTACCATCACCCGGGCGTTGATCTCATCGGCATTGTCCGTGCACTCATTCATGATATACGTGCCCGGGGAATGGTGCAGGGCGGTTCGACGATCACCCAGCAGCTTGCGAAGATGCTTTTCCTCAGAC
The DNA here is from genome assembly GCA_003153275.1 of Nitrospiraceae bacterium. GTDB lineage: Bacteria > Nitrospirota > Thermodesulfovibrionia > Thermodesulfovibrionales > UBA6898 > PALSA-1316. Next base: position 21,820 of record PLXX01000084.1, read on the forward strand.
CTGAAAAATCAATCACCCGGAAGATCAGAGAAGCGGTGCTATCGATCCAGATCGAAAAACGGTATACCAAAGACGAGATCCTCGGCATATACCTGAACCAGGCGTATTTCGGGACGCGGTCCTTCGGGATAGAGGCGGCAAGCCAGACCTATTTCGGGAAGTCGGTCGGAGACTTGACCGTAGCGGAAGCAGCACTTCTGGCTTCTCTGCCCAAGGCGCCGTCACAATACTCGCCTTTCAGGAATCCGGACAGGTCGAAGGATCGCCGCTCGATCGTTCTGGCAGCGATGAGAAAACAAAAGTTTATTACCGAAGAGCAGCTACAGAAGGCGCTGACAGAACCGGTCCCTTCGACCCCGCACTTCAGGAAGTATGAAGCCCCGTATTTTGTCGAGATCCTGCGCCAGAAGCTTGAACACAAGTTTGGTCCGGAGATCTATACCGCCGGCTACAAGATTTACTCTACGATTGATTTCAGGCTTCAGAAGGTTGCTGAAGATTCGCTCAGAAACGGGCTCGGCACTCTGGAGAAGAGGGTGAAGCCGGGAATGCAGGCAGCGCTGGTCGCCGTTGATATCCGGACCGGGTATATCCGGGCCATGGTCGGTGGTTTTGATTTCTGGAACAACCAGTTTAACCGCGCCACGCAGGCCCTCCGGCAACCGGGTTCTGCATTTAAACCGTTCGTTTATGTTGCTGCGCTCGAAGACGATATGACCGCAGATGATACTGTTGTGGACAGTCCTATATCATTTAAGGGCGCTCGGCCCGGACAGATGTGGTCACCGAAGAACTATGACGGCAAGTACAACGGTACAGTGACTCTGAAAAAAGCCCTTGCGCGATCATTGAACGCCGCGACCGTCCGTCTTGCCGCCAAGGTCGGGATCGATAACGTGATCGCGACCGCGCGAAGGCTCGGCCTGACGAGCGACATTCAGCCCTATATGCCATTAGCCCTCGGTGCCTCAGACGTTACGCTTTTGGAGATGGTTGGTGCTTATTCTGCATTTGCCACCGGCAAAAAGGCTTTGCTTCTCCCCTATGAACGCATAGAGAACAGGGAGGGAATGATCATCGAGGAGGTCCATCCCCAGCTTGAGGATGTTCTTGAGGCAGGCGTCGTGTCAGAGTTGAGGAAGATGCTCAGGGCGGTGGTGACCGAGGGGACCGCTGTCAGGGCGAAATCGCTCGGCCGTGATGTCTATGGAAAAACAGGAACAACCAATGACTACACCGATGCCTGGTTCATCGGCTTTGATGACAGACTGGCGGTCGGCGTCTGGGTAGGGCGTGACGATCATACGCCGATCGGTCGAAAGGAGACCGGGGCGTCCGCAGCCCTTCCGATCTGGATCGAGTTTATGAAGCACGCCGAGTAAACGTTGACCTCCTCTTATTTATACGATGTTGAAATCTTAAACAAAAAATGGAACTATAAGTTAACAGCCGTCGGAAGGACACGGGATGAACCGCTTTTCTTTTTCGTTACTGGTACATTGCCTCGTGCCCATTAACCGGGTCGTTGTGTGAGGATACGAGTATGATAATAAGACAAGAAAGTAAAGAAGATATTGAAGACATTTACGCCTTAAACGAGATGGCGTTCGGGCAGAAGCTGGAAGCTAACATCGTCGATAAATTAAGAGATAACTGCGAAAACTTGCTTTCACTTGTTGCCGTTGAAAATGGAAACATCGTGGGACATATTCTTTTCAGTCCTGTCGAGATTGAAGGACCGCACGGCGTGATCAAAGGCATGGGACTTGCCCCGATGGCTGTTTTGCCTAATGTGCAGCGGCAAGGCATTGGAACGCAATTGCTTGAAAGAGGGATAGAAGAATTAAGAAAACTCAGATACGCATTTATTTTAGTCCTTGGTCATCATGAATATTACCCGCGTTTTGGCTTTGAAAAGGCATCTCTCTATGAAATCAAATGCCAATGGGAAGGCATCCCGGATGAAGTATTCATGATTCTGTGGCTTGATAAATCTATGACAGAGAAGGTTTCAGGACTTGCAAAATACAGGAAAGAATTTACTGATGCTGTTTAAACAAGGCAATGGTATCGAGGCTAACCGGGGCCAAGCCCGACGCAGTTTGCATTAGGCTGCTTGCCCCGGCGACTGGTTGTTTACCGGGGCTCTTCCCCGTGCGCGACATCCGCCAGGTAGTACCCCGTGCCGATGACCCATCCGAAAGGAGCGAAGGGCAGTACATACGACCGTTTTGCCTGGGACTTTATTTCTCCCATCTGGGTGAAGAGGTATTCCACATAGCCGCCGGACTTGGCCTTAGCGAGAAACTGCTTTATATAATCCTAAAAAAAGCAGTTAGAGTTCATGGTGCCCCGGTTTGAGGAAGCAATTTTCCCACCACAAACATCTATACTTTTATGGCGAGCGATACGTCCTCTGAGCTTGCCAGAAGGGGTAAGAGCAAGGAAGGACGATATAACCTCCGACAGGTGGGATTGGGGCTTTTGGTGTCACGCAACAGCCGACTGCCATTGTACTACTGCGAATATCCGGGCAATCTGCATGACAGTCGCCAGTTCGAGACAGTTATGGATGAGATGTTCGGTGTAGTTTGCGGACTTAATAAAACCAAACAGAGACTTACCGTGGTAACAGACAAAGGGATGAACTCCGAGGGCAACTTTGCCAGGATAGACGAACACTCCCGGATCCATTTTGTAACGACCTATTCAACCTACTTTGCCCAGGAGTTAGCCATGACGCCGATAGATGCCTTTGAACCAGCTGATACGGAGAAGAACCGGCGATTGGTGCGAAAAGGGAAAAGGATGATCGAATGCTCGTGTATCGCACAAAGGATGAATACTGGGGCAAGGAGCGTAAGGTGGTGGTAACGTATAGTCCTTTAACAGCCAGGAAGCAGACCTATACGCTTGACAGTAAACTGGAGGTGATCCGTCAGGAACTCCTTACCATACGGGCAAAGATGAGTAATAAAGAGCCTCATTGGCGCAATCAGGAAGCAATCCGGAAAAGATATCTGAGACTCTGTCAGCGTTTTCACCTGCCGGGCGATCTCTACGCTCTGGAGTTCTCACAGACGGCAGACGGATTAGTCATGAGCTTCCGAAAAGATATGCTCGCTGTAGAACGAAAGCACATGATGTTTGGTTAAAACATTATCATTACCGACAATGTGGATTGGAATACATCGGAGATTGTGGAAGCCAGTCTTGACCGATGGCAAGTAGAGACCCAATTCCGGATCAGCAAAGATGACGATCTGGTCTCTATGCGTCCTATCCGGCACTGGACTGACAGCAAAATACGGTGTCACCTTTTTCAGCTGTGTTGTCGCTATGACTTATTTGCGGCGGATCGAGTTAAAGCTCAACGCCGCTGGCATTCATCGCACTGCGGAAGATGTTATGGAGGACATACGGTATCTGCATTCCGTATTGCTCGTAAAGGATGGCGGAAGGAAGGCTGAGCGTAAAGTAGAAATACCAACGAAGACCCAATCCGACGTCCTAACCGCTTTGGGTTTCTCAATTGATGCCGGTGGGGTCTTACACCCCTATAATTTATACACAGACTCTAATTAAGGCGGCACGAAGCACAGGATGTCGCATTTTTTTGGCATTTTCAAAGAAATCTCCCTTTTTCGATATGGTATACTTATGTAAGTGATTACTTACAATTCAGAAAAAGGTTCGGTCTGTCCTGAAAAAATGGCGAGGCGCTCTAACGATGAACAAGTGGAGTAAGTGGATTATCGCCCTGACGGTCATGCTGCCGACGCTTATCGAGATCGTCGATACGTCGGTGGTGAATGTGGCACTCGACAGCATCAGGGGCAGCCTCTCGGCAGGAATCGACGAATCTACCTGGACGATTACCTCATATCTTGTTTCCAACGCGATCATCATCCCGATGACCGGATGGCTCAGCAGGATCTTCGGCAGAAAGCGGTATCTTATTTATTCCATCATGCTTTTTACCGTGAGTTCTTTTTGCTGCGGCATTTCATGGAACCTGCAGAGCCTGGTTGTTTTCCGGATACTTCAGGGCATCGGCGGGGGTGCGTTGCAGCCCATATCCCAGTCAATACTGCTTGAGACTTTTCCCCGGAAGCAGCACGGCATGGCGATGGCCATCTTCGGGGTCGGGATCATGTTCGGTCCGATCATTGGTCCGTTGCTGGGGGGATGGATCACTGACAACTGGTCGTGGCACTGGATCTTTTTTATTAATATCCCAATCGGCATTGTTTCCGTCATCATGGTGTTGTTTTTTATTGTCGACCCGCCGTACATGCAGCGCATGAAGATGAAGATCGATTACTGGGGGCTGGTACTGCTCGCGGTTGGCCTGGGCTCCCTCCAGATCGTACTTGACAAGGGGCAGATGGAGGACTGGTTTGCCTCGGGGTTTATAACGACTTTGACCGCGATATCCGTGGTCTCAATACTGCTGTTCATCTATGTGGAGTCGGTTGTTGAGCATCCGGTCATGGACCTTAAGACCTTCAGAAATATCTCGTTTAGCACCGGAACGGTCGTGATGTTTTTTGCTTTTTTCAACCTCTTCGGCAGTATTGTACTGCTGCCGGTCTATCTCCAGACGCTCATGGGCTATACGTCTACGCTTGCGGGTATGGTGCTTGGGCCCGGCGGCATTGCGACGCTGCTCGCCATGCCGCTGGCAGGGCGGCTGGTGACCAAAGTGAATCCCAAAGGACTGCTTGCGTTCGGCATTGTTATTTCTGCGTATTCAACGCATCTCATGGCACAATTCAATCTGCTCGCAAACTTTAATACCGTCATTATCCCCCGTATCGTGCTGGGTATCGGCATGGGATTTCTCTTCATCCCGCTGACGACGCTGACGATGTCGAGTGTCAGAAAAGAGCAGATGGGGAACGCCTCTGCTATTTATAACCTGCTCAGGAACCTCGGCGGCAGCTTCGGGGTTGCCTTTGTGACAACGATCATCGCCCGGCGGGCGCAATTTCATGAAGCCAGGCTTATCGACCACCTGACGCCTTTTGACCGGAACTATCAGGTCGGTTCACAGGCCGCCTCGCAGGCCCTGCAGCTGAAGGGGCTGGACCCGGTGACGGCCTCACATAGCGGGCTTGGCATGCTCTATGGCCAGATGGTAAAGCAGGCCGCGATGATGTCGTTCAATGATGCTTTTTATGTCCTGAGCGTTTTGATGATCTGTATCCTGCCGCTGGTATTGTTGATGAGGACAGGGAAGGTCCAGGCTCCGGCTGCAGGCATGCACTGAAATCTGCCGAAATCCTCCTCACCCTGCCTGAATTATAGTACAATACTAAGTAAAAAACAGAGTGGTTTTCTAAAAGGATATGACGGTTTGAAAAAAACGCAGGAATCTCAACAGATGCTGACGGATTATGATGTATATTTGCTGTCCGAGGGCAGTCATCATCTCAGTTATGACAAACTCGGTGCGCATGTCGTGGAAACAGGCGACGAACGCGGGGTACGTTTTGCTGTCTGGGCACCAAATGCAAAATCCGTGAGTGTTGTCGGCGACTTCAACCAGTGGGACAACCGCAGGCATGTGATGAACCTGGTCGGAGCATCGGGCATCTGGGAGCTCTTTGTGCCGGGTCTTGATGAAGGCGAAATCTACAAGTTCGACATCACCTCCCGATATCAACGGCACCATGGTGTCAAGTCCGACCCTTATGGGTTTTACTTTGAGCACCGGCCGAAGAGCGCTTCGATCGTTCATGACATCAACAAGTACCGGTGGAGCGACAGTTCCTGGATGAAGCAGCGGGAGAAGCGGAACTGGTGTGAAGCCCCGGTTTCGATCTATGAGGTGCATATTGGTTCATGGATGCGGGTGCCTGATGAAGCAGACCGCGTTTTCACCTATCGTGAACTTGCCGCTACACTGATAGAATATGTGAAAGAAATGGGTTATACGCATATCGAGCTTCTTCCGGTCTGCGAACATCCTCTCGATGATTCATGGGGGTATCAGACGATCGGTTACTTTGCCCCTACCAGCAGGTTCGGGACCCCTGAGGATTTTATGTTTTTCGTTGATCAGTGTCATCAGAACGGCGTTGGTGTGCTTCTCGACTGGGCACCTGCCCATTTTCCGAAGGACGGCCACGGACTCGGTTTTTTTGATGGAACGTGCCTATACGAGCATGCGGATCCCCGCAAGGGTGAGCACCGCGAATGGGGTACCCTCGTCTTCAACTACGGGCGGAACGAGGTCAGGAATTTCTTGATTTCGAACGCGCTCTTCTGGCTCGACAAGTATCATATCGACGGGCTGCGGGTGGATGCCGTGGCTTCGATGCTCTATCTTGACTATTCCCGCGAGCAGGGCGAATGGGTTCCGAATGTCCACGGCGGCAGGGAGAACCTTGAGGCGATAGATTTCATCAAGAAGTTCAATGAAGTAACGCATGAATATTTCCCCGGTATTCTGACGATCGCTGAAGAATCGACTGCGTGGCCGTTTGTCACTAGGCCGGTCTATCTTGGCGGACTCGGCTTTGATATGAAGTGGAATATGGGTTGGATGAATGATATGCTCGATTATATTTCGATGGACCCGATATACCGGAAATTTCACCATAATCATCTGACATTCAGCCTGATGTATGCCTTTTCTGAAAATTTTGTCTTGGTTCTCTCTCACGACGAGGTGGTCCACGGCAAGAGGTCGATGCTCGAAAAAATGCCGGGCGACAACTGGCAGAAGTTTGCCAATCTGAGGCTTTTTTACGGGTATATGTTCAGCCACCCCGGAAAAAAACTGCTTTTTATGGGCGGTGAATTCGGTCAGCGGCATGAGTGGCAATTTGGCCACAGTCTCGACTGGCATGTTCTTGAGGAAGCGCCGCATCAGAGGCTTCAGCGATACTGCCGGGACCTGAACAGGCTGTATACATCTGAGACAGCGCTGCATGAGGTTGATTTTCAGCCCCCGGGATTTGAATGGATCGATTTTCATGATACGGACAACAGCATCATATCCTATATCCGCTTTGCTAAGGATCGGGGTGACCATATCGTTATAGTCTGTAACTTTACGCCGGTCCCGCATATTGGTTATCGGGTGGGCGTTCCTGAAGCCTGTTTTTATCAGGAAATGTTAAACAGCGATTCTCGTCTGTACGGTGGTAGTGATCTCGGCAACGCTGGCGGTCTGCATGCAGAGTATATCCCTTGGCACGGAAGGCCATGTTCCCTGCTTACAGTGATTCCGCCGCTTTCGGTGCTTTATTTCAAACCGGCAGGATGATGCCTCCGGATGATGCCATCTCTGAGTATTCTCCTCGCGATTTTTCTCTGGAGTTCCCTCGGCGTGATTGTCAGGCTTTCGGGCGTTTCTGAGATTGTCCTCATATTTTATTCGTCGCTCATTGCCGTTGCCCTCCAGTCGGTGATCATTGTCAGCAGGGGATGGACGACGTACGTGCCTGACAGAAAGGCTCTGAAATATCCGGCGATGCTCGGCTGCGTCGGGCTCCTGAATACCTTTGCTTTTTATTACGCATTCAGGCATACGACAATAGCAAACACTGTGCTGACCCATTATATAGCACCGGTGCTCGTGGCCTTCCTTGCATCTTTTTTTCTCAGGGAAAAGGCCACAACGCGAATAGTCGCTGCCATTGCACTCTCCTCGGCTGGTCTGCTCATCATGCTTGGGGGAGGATCTCCCGGCAGCAGCGATACGGCCGGCATCATCGCCGGTCTGATCTCCGGCTGCGCCTATGCCTGTCTCATTATCATGGCGCGCATTTATACGCAGCAGATGCGTCCGCTCGTGATGTCTTGTGTCCCCAATATGGTCATTGTTCTTCTCCTCGGGCCGTTTATCAGGGAATTCCCGGTCCATGCTGTCTGGAGTTATATTGCCGTGGGGATTGTCCATTCAACCGTTGCTCCCCTCTTGTATTACTGGGGCATGCAAACCGTGACGGCGAATAAGACAGCGGTCCTTGGATATCTGGAGCCGGTCATGGCGATTCTATTCAGCATGCTGTTCCTGAAGGAAATACCGGGTCTGAAATCACTGGCCGGCGGTGGGCTGATATTGTTCTCCGGGTATCTGACGCTGCGGGGACGGGACAAGGTCATCCCGGAACTATGAAAATCTGTGAGCAGTTTATAAGCATACAGGGCGAGGCAAGCTACGCCGGTCTGCCCTGTACATTCATCAGGCTTACGGGATGCAATCTGAGGTGTTCATACTGTGATACGCGGTACGCCTTTGAAGAGGGCAGCGAGGTGCAGGTCGATGAGATTGTGGCGTATGTCAGAACTGCCGGAGTTTCCCTGGTAGAGGTGACCGGTGGTGAACCGCTTCTGCAGCGACCGGAGCTGCTGACGCTGCTCAGCAGACTCATTGATGCCGGCTATACCGTATTGATCGAAACGAACGGTTCTCTCAGCATAAAGGATGTCGACAGACGGGCGGTGGTAATTCTTGATGTCAAAACACCGGGAAGCGGCATGGAAGCCCGTAATGATCTTTCCAACTTCCTGTATCTGAAGCCGGTTGATGAGGTAAAATTCGTGATCTGCAGCCGTGATGATTATGTATGGGCACGGGACATGCTGAGCGAGCATGCCCTCACCGCCTGCTGCACGGTCCTGTTCTCACCGGCCAGCGGAATGGTTGATGCCCGTAAACTGTCGGAATGGATTATTGAAGACCGTCTCCCGGTGCGACTGAATCTTCAGATGCATAAATATATTTTTGGTATCAATGAGCGGGGAGTGTAGCATCTCAGGGTGTGCTCCCGATGCGTGACGCTGCAGGACGATTTTTTATGGACAAAGAGTTCCGCTTAATCGAATAATATACATACATGAACCATCACGATCATCATAAGCACCACCATCATCACAGGCACGATGACGATAATACCGGGAAACTAATCATTACGATTGTCTTGAATTTTGTCATCGCTATCGTTGAAGTGCTCGGTGGTCTTGCCTCCCGGAGTCTTTCCCTTCTTTCTGATTCGCTCCATAATTTCAGCGATGCTGTTGCTGTCCTGATCAGTCTCATAGCATACAAACTGAGTAAAAAAGAGATAACCCTGACCAGGACCTTCGGTTATAAAAGGGCTGAGATACTTGCTGCGCTCTTTAATGCCCTGGTGTTGATCATCATCTCTTTTTTTCTGTTCAAGGAAGCGGTTGTACGCTTTGGGACTCCTGAAATCATTGACGCCCGCATCATGATTGTTGTGGCAGCCCTGGGACTTGTCGCCAATGCAATCGCGGTGCTCCTTCTCAAAAAAGGGTCTGAAAAAAACATAAACATTAAGTCAGCCTATCTGCATTTATTTTCCGACGCCTTGTCCTCACTGACAGTTGTTGCCGGTGCGGCGTTGATTTATTTTTTCAAGATGTACTGGATAGATCCGGTATTTACCGTTCTGATTGGTCTGTATGTGCTCAAGGGAAGCTTTTCAATCCTGATGGAGGCGGTCAGCATCATCATGCACGCTGTCCCCGAACATCTTGATATTCTGGAGGTGCAGCGTGAGGTCGAAAAGATTGCGGGGGTCTGCAACCTGCATCATGTGCATGTCTGGAGGCTGAACGATGCCGATATCCATTTTGAAGGTCATCTCGTATTGGACAGTAGCCGGAACATTGATGAACTGGGAAATATTTACCATGAGGTACAGGGTGTGCTTCTTGAGAAATTCGGTATTAACCATGTGACGATGCAGGCTGAATCGCAGGCGTTCTGCAACGGGAGTGACTTGATCGGCTGCAGGAAATAAAAGAGGCTATTGTCCGTTCCTGGACGCGATGCAGGTTTCGTTCTGTTCTGGTTCGGTGCCTATGCCGTTTGCCCGTAGGCTCAAAATTGCCTGCCTCGCTTCCCTCACGGTCAGTGGTATTTTACTGAAAGGGAGGTTGTCCTCATGCTTGAGGCGGTAGATCAGTTCAGCTATCTGAGGGAGCCGGAGATCCACTGCTGACATTTCCTCCGGGGTAGTAAACAGCGGGCGGTCCCGTTCTTACGATATGCCCGCTGCTCATGATCACGAGTCTGTCAAGGAAGAGAGGGACATTGTCCACGCTGTGCGTTGCCATGACAATGGTTACTCCGCGCTCCCGGTTGAGAGCACGTGCAGCTGTCGGGACTGGGATGGGCATGCATGAGATAATAAAGACGACTGCGGTCAGCAGACCTACCAGTGGCTTGAAGGCAAGGTCCCCGGTGGCCCGGCTTCGCAAACGGATGATTCCGAAGAACATGAAAGGGACGGCAACAACAAACCACAGAAAGGCCCATTCCAGGGGAAGGAGCCCCTCCGAGATATGCATGGCCTGAGCATTGGTCGCCGTCAGGAGCTGCAGAAATAATACCAATGGAATAATTTTATTTATCATGACCAGAAGTTCAAATGACTTTTTCTTACGCTATCTATTCGACGTCTTCCCTGTCAACTGGTAATTAGAGTCTGTGTATAAATTAT
>PLXX01000055.1 GCA_003153275.1 Nitrospiraceae bacterium
GAATGACGTCATGGAACATTTGTCCGTGTTTTAGGAACGGCGCGGAGGACAATAGGGAGAATTATGGAACCTTCTGAAATTAAAGTGAGGAAAAGACGGCGGGTCAAAAAGCACTCGAAGAAGGGGATTTTATCGAAGCTCAAGGTATCGGGCGGCAAGATTAATCTCCTGCATATCGCGATTGCACTTGTCCTGGCTGTCATTGTCGGCATCATGCTCATGAGAAATGCGGAGAAGGAGGAATCGGCCCCCACAACTATCGAACAGAGATGAATATTGAATACAATTTCTTACTTTCTACGAGGTGTCGGATATAGCCCACCTTCCGCAGTAACTTCTTGCTTTTCATGACAAAATGGCCCATTGACCAGAAATGAAGCGTCAATCCTTGATCGGGAAACTCAGTATTCTGAAAAACGAATGCAGTGAAGGACTTACCAACATACCAAAGTATTGGTAAAACACAACGGGGCAGACTTGGATATTCCGACGAATTCTGCCACCTATTCCGATGCAAAATTGCCACCTGTTCCGGTCAATCTGCCACTCATTCCGGTGAGGGGGTGGCAGGGCTGAGCGGAATACGCACGCATGCTGCAGGTCAAAACGGAGAAACCTTTGCTCCCATAACCATAATGACTTATAATACTGACAAAGGAGAAATGCCGTGAATCTAACCTATCAGATAGTTCTTGTGCAGGAAGACGATAAGTGGTGGGCCTATATCCCTGAACTCCCCGGCGTGTTCGGTCTTGGCAATTCGGAAGAAGAGGCCAAACAGGACATTACCAGAGCCCTCGAACTATACCTGGACGACGTGAGGGAAGAAGGGAAACCTCTCCCTATGCCTCATGTTATGAGACTGGAGACCTCCCAAATCGACGTAGCCGTTTCTTCCTGATGCCCACATCAAAAGAAGTTCTGCGTTTTCTCAAGAGAAGGGGTTTCCAAGAAACACGGCAAAGCGGTTCCCACCTCATTCTTAAAAACCCCGAAACGGGATACAGAACTGTCCTGCCGATGCACCCAGGAGACCTTCCAAGAGGGCTCTTTCTGAAGATCCTCAAAGACGCCGCGTTCAACCTCGACGATTTCCTGTCAGACTAGCTCCTACCGCATTACCTTATAGTATCCCGCTCTCTAACAGGTGGCAGGTTTGCTCCGGAACAGGTGGCAGGAATGAATCGGAAAGAGTGGCAGGAATGCTCCGGAAAATGCAAGACTCAACAAGAAGGCCAATGGACACAGAAATTTCATCGTGAGCAGTGGGTGCCATAGGTCATTCAACATTTATTGTTACGTGACTGATTACGGTAGTTTCCTGAGGGCTCCGCGGTCGAGTTCAAGGCTGCCATGCAGTGCATTGAGTAAAATGATAACTCTGTCTCTTCCGGGGAGGTCCCTCTCGAACACTCCTGAGAAATCTCTGAAAGGGCCGTCGTTAATAACAATCTTTTCGCCCTTTTCGAACTGCTCGGCAGGCGGCCTGATAATACCATCCTCCATCCCGTTCTGTATGGACGTGATGATCTCATCAGGCACCAAAAACGGATGCTCTTTGCCGACGATATATCTGACCCCGCGGGTATACGTTATCATATGACCGTGAAGGGTAGGCTCTAAACGGGCGAAGATGTAGCAGGGGAACAGCGGTTCTATGATGTCCTGATATCGCTTTCTGCAGTAACGACGCGTCCGTATGCATGGGTTGAGCGTCTCGATTTCTGCCCCGCGCAGGAGCATTGCAACCATGTCTTCGGATTTGGGTTTAGTATAAATGGCATACCAGTTCATCATCTTATGATATATCACTTGAGGGGAATAATGGTGTTCATTGGGACAGGGCAGAATGCGCGGGGGGAAGCAGAGGCCGGCGGGAGTGGGAAAACTTCTGCTGCCGCGAACATAACAGTATTTTTTCTGATACTATATAATCATAACTGCACCATAGGAGGAGGTCGTATGAAACTGCCGGAATATGTAACGAAGGAAGAAGTACGAAGGGTCTGCAAGGAACTCAAGCTCCGTGACTGGACTAAGATCAAAGACCCGAAGATCACGCTGCAGGAGGCTAAGATCGTCCTGAGACAGATAGACGCCGCAGGACTGAAGATCGACCCTGAACAGTTCAGGATCGGACTTGAGGTTGAGCTTGAACATGGCACCAGGTTCAGCCAGGCGAACATCACGAACAATCACCCTGTCATCACCGGCAAGGTGGTCCTGGCACATATGTTCGAAACGCTTGACTATTACATGCGGCTCGACATCGCCGAGATAGAGGGAGACCTCTTCAAGGCGATCGCCGCAAAGGACATCGTAAAGGCGAGAAAATATTATCAGAAGGCAATTGTTGCGCGTCTGACCCTCGCAATATCAGAGGCAAAGGGGCTATAAGTTCAGCCCGATATTCAGCTGATCTTCAGTCCGTCGACAGACCGTCGTCACTCCGTCGCCCGTCTGTCGACGGTCTCTGTGCAGAGGCTATCTCTTCCGCCAGATCGGCAAGGGTGTCGTCGCGAGCGCCGAAGATGACATAGGCATCATACTCGCCAACAAGAGCGGCAACATCGGTTCTAGCTGCTGTAATGGCGCTTCGGCCTGAGGCCCTGACCGGATCTGCAATATCTCGGCTCGAAATATCCCGTGCGGCAGTCCCGCCGGCATCATAGATCGGGAGCAGAACAAGCCGGTCGGCTTCCCGCAGATGGGTGGAAAAGACCCGGACGTATCCGTCCTTCATCATCCTCGTCGGTCCATACCCGTGCGGCTGAAAGATATAGCAGACCGACCTGCTCACCCGCTGCATCGTCTGCATCAGGCTGGCTATCTTATGGGGGTTGTGTGCATAGTCGTCAATTACAAAGCGGCCCCCCTCACTGAGGTGGACATCAAATCTGCGTTCGATCCCGTTGAAATCCGGCAGCACTGGGGCTATCTTCTCAGGCGGAATGCCCATCTCCGACAACAGGGCTATGCAGGCAAGGGCATTATAGAGGTTATGCCGTCCCGGCAGGCCAAGCTGGAACGCCTGTTCTCTGACCGTGAATAGAGTACTGAACGGCTGATAATCAATATCAACAGCCTGATAGTCTGAACTGCTGTCTATCGAGAATCTGATAGGATTTTTGAAACAGCATGAGGCCAGATTGCGGTCATCGCCGCCAATGAGGAGTCGACCTGATGTATGCTCTGCGAGCTGTTCAAACATGCGGGCGGTATCTGCCACAGAGTGATGATCAACGTCGAGATTTGAAATGATCGAATGGACAGGCCGGTAATTGACGATACTGCCGTCGGATTCGCAGGCCTCAAAGACCAACAGGTCTGAAGTCCCGGCCAGACAGTTGCCCTGATTTTCAGGGGTCCTGAACTGCTTCACCCGGCCGCCGCCGATAAAGTTAGGGTCCATACCGAGACGCTGCATCAAAAAGACCAGCATGCCGGCGGTTGTAGATTTGCCGCTCGTACCGGCAACGGCGATCGTCCTGAATGCAGAGACTATGGCTGCCAGGTATGCAGGCCTGGTTTTTACAGGGATGGCAAGGCGTTCTGCTGCAGCGTGATCAGGATTGTCTTTTTCGACCGCCGTGCTGAATACGGCACAATCAAAGGACGCATCCAGACCACGACCGTCCTGCGGGACAACCGTAATGCCTTTATGAAGAAACAGTTTTCTGAGCGGGTGGTCCGGAACACGGTCAAACAGACGATCCGAACCTGAGACGAGGTTCCCGCGGTCCGCCATAAAACCTGCGATCGCCGAGACCCCACTTCCGCCTATGCCTGAGAAGAATATCTTCAAACAGCTAGTTGCGGTGAACGACGACGGAGATGTTGTCCTTCCGCTTAAGCTCTCGGACATAGGCAGCGGCCTTCTTGTCTGTATCAAACCTGCCAATCAGGACCCGGTAAAACGTCCTGGCCGCATTTTTTCCTTTGCCGCTGACTTCATTCTTTATGATATAGGACTCATATCCCTTCTCTTTCAGCGTTGAGACAAGGGCTTCGGCATTCTTTCCGCTCTCGAAATATCCGGCCTGCACGGCAAATTTTCCTGACGTTTTTTCACCGAATGCCTTTGCCTGTCCGACATCTTTTTTCAGTGACGTTGCCGCGACTTCGGCCTTCGGCTTCTCAGCCTGTTTTGCAGCTGTCTGAGGAGCAGGCTTTACTGCTGATTTCTCAACGGGCTTCTGCTCGACCGACTTACTCTCAGGCGACTTACTCTCTGATAACTTCTGCTCGATTGACTTCTGCTCTGACTTGGCAGCAGGGGTTTCGGGAGGAGCAGGCGGGACAGACTTGGTCGCCTGAGGGACTGCAGGCGCTGCGGGCTCTTTTTTTGCCGTGACTGCTGCAGGGGGAACCTTTTCGTCAGGCGCCGAAGCTGGGACCCCAGAGGATGCTGTCTTATCCGCCGGGCTTTGGGGTTCCTTCACCTCTGCTGAGGGAGGGAGTGTCTCTTTCACCACCTCTTTCTGCGACAGAGGTGCAACCTTGGCCGTTTCGTTATCGAAATAAGCTATTTTGACCAGGTACGCGCCAAGGGCAAGCCCGGCGATAAGGACCACGCCGGCGATTACGAACAACACCTTCTTGCCCGTGCCCGGCTTTTCCTCCTCAAAGGCCTCATCTTCATCGTAATCTCGGTCATCAGAAAGATCGTGCTCCGACGATGTTTCTGTGGCCAATTCGTCAAGCTCTTCCTCTACCGATTTATCTATTGCAGCCTTTTTCCTGTCTTTGTTTTCATCGAAAAGATTCCGTTCTTCCATATCGATCTCCTCATCTGATTTATCGCCTGGTGTATCGCCCAGCGCGGGAACTTTCGGCCTCCGGAGATCTATCACATCCTCCTTCGCCTTATCGTCGTCACGTTCGAACATCTTCTTTTTGCCCTTCCCTGGGTCGATGATTGCCTGATCGATCAGTATGTCCCCCTCTTCAGTAAAATCCAGATCGTATTTCGTTTCGTCTTCCGCATGTGGGGCGGCAGTTTCGATGGGCAGGGCATCCCCTGCAAGACTCTGAAGTTCTTCTTCAGATATAATGTCCACGAAGGTCTCTTCTTCAGCGACCGACTCTGGGACCGACTCTGGGGCCGCGACAGGGGCTTGCTCTCCCAATACCGCCAGGGTCTTCAAGGCGATATTCTGCTCAGTAAGGGGCCTTACCAGTACATCAACAATGCCGATCGTGGAGGTATATTTCGGATCAAGATCGCTCTTGTGCGCCAGCAGCATGACGATCGGGACATTCCTGAGTTTTTCGATCTCATGGATCAGTTTGCTTACCTTCAGGCCGTTCGATGCCCGGAAGATGAGATTGATAAAGATGAGGTCGGGTTCTACTTCGATGGCCTTCTCGATCCCCTTGTCTGTGGTTTCCTGGACAAAGACATCGATGCCCTTCGGCTCAAGCGCCTTTCCGAAGAGGTCGATCGAACTCTTATCCTCATCGATAACAAGGACCTTACGCCTGCCCATATCCCCTACCTGACCATCCTTTTGAATTCCATAGCGCGCATTTCAGTCTCAATCTCCCTAATCCTATTTCTTAGATTATACAGAATTACATAAAATAGTACATAGCCCGCGACCGGAAGAATACCGAAATAGGCAACATAACCGACAACGGGGTTCTCCTTCAGAAAGTCAACAAATTCAAGGACCCCTGCCCGGGTTGCGATAAACAATATTGCAAAGAGGAGAAAAATAAACTGCAGAAGTTTTAAGAAATCACGGACGCTCTTCTCCTGCCTGTACAGATCAGAGACTTCACGCTGCTTCATATCACACACGCAACTGGTGCATTCCCTTCTGCCTGCAAAACGATGTACTTTGCAGAAAGGGCCTTGCCGGCACCGGGGACAGGTAAACCCTTCCGTTTTTTTAAAGAAGCTGTTGCACAGGGGACAGCGTAGCAGCACTTCCTGGTCGGTATCTTTCAGCGCCAACAGAGTTACTCCTTCCGTAAAGACCTGAAGTCCTTGTTCCTGCGTATCAGGTCATTTCCCCTCACTCCGGGGGGAACGCTTAATACAACAATATCCTCATTCCGCGCAGTTGTCAACGGGGTGCCGTCAGCGTCTGTCATGTCACGGACCTCAAAACGCTCGTCCTCAAGTCCGGGGGTGAGGTACTCGATCATATCCGCTGCATCAAGCCTGTTCCTGAGCAGGACCTTCGCCCTTCCCTCCCGCACACCCGCTACAACGCCCACCAGTTCATGGCTCATCCGGTAACTTTCGCCGTCAAAGTTATACCCGCTGTCCGGCTGTCTGCCAAAAAACATTCCGGTCGTGTATCCCCTGCTGCTGAACATCGCAAGTTCCCGCAACCAGCGCTCGGTTACCGTATAGGGACCATTCCCCCCGATTGCATCAACCGCCTCCCGGTATGTCTTGACGACACCTGCAACATAATTGATGCCCTTCATCCGTCCTTCTATCTTGAAGCTGCTGACGCCTGCCTGGGCCAGGAGGTGCAGGTGCTCGATCATACAGAGGTCCTTTGAGCTCATGATATAGGTACCCCGTTCATCCTCAAAGACCGGAAAGTGCTCCCCGGGCCGCTTCTCTTCCATCAGCGTATAGTTCCACCGACAGGAGTTGGTGCATTCCCCCAGGTTTGCGCTGCGTGACGTCAGAAAGCTGCTGATATAGCACCGGCCGGAGTAGGATATGCAGATCGATCCATGGACAAAAGTCTCAAGCTCAATGCTGCTCTGATCCCGGATCTCCTGTATCTCGTCGAGCGACAGCTCACGGGACAGGACAAGCCGTTTTGCCCCAAGACCCTCCCAGAATTTCACCGCACCGAGATTCGTAATGTTTGCCTGCGTACTGATGTGAATATCAAGTTCAGGCGCCCGATCCCTGACCATCGAAAAAATACCCGGGTCAGAGAGAATCACGGCATCCGGCCTGATGTCGCGGAGCAGATCGATATGAGCGGCCATCTCCTGAAGGTCCCTGTTGTGCGGAAAGATGTTTACGGTCACATAGACCCGGGCTCCGTGGTCGTGGGCATACTGGACTGCACTGCCCAGTTCATCGGGTCCGAAGTTGCCGGCCTTGCCGCGCAGGCTGAAGCGAGAATCGCCTAGGTAAACAGCATCGGCACCGTAATGAATTGCAGTCCTGAGCTTTTCAAAATCACCTGCAGGGGCGAGCAGTTCAGGCTTATTGATCAACTGATTCTGGGACTTATCTGTCGGCTTATTGATCGACTTATTCATTGGTCTTATAATCGCCGCCCGCTGCTTCTGAGGTCTGCAATAGACTGACGCGCGAGTTCATCGCACCGTTCGTTTTCAGCGTGCCCGTTATGCCCCTTTATCCAGACCCATTCCATATCGTGCTGCTCAGAGGCCCTGAGCAACTGCTCCCAAAGGTCACGGTTCATAACGTCTTTTCGCTGTGAGTTCTTCCACCCTTTTTTTATCCAGCTGGCAATCCATTCATTCATGCCTTTGACCACATAGGTAGAATCGGTCGTGACCCTGACCTGGCAGGGTTTCTTCAGGGCCTCAAGAGCCGTGATAATACCCATGAGTTCCATCCGGTTGTTCGTCGTCATGGCCTCACAGCCCGACAGTTCCTTTGCACGGTGGCCGGAACGCAGGATAGCCCCGAACCCGCCCGGGCCGGGATTGCCGCTGCAGGCTCCGTCGGCATATATCTCAACAAAAGGTTTGTCTTCGTGTTGCATGATAGTTCTATTTTACTACTGGTTGCTATTTTTCATCTCATAGATTTGTCTGTAACCTACTGTTATTACAGCATTTATGACATTAAACCCCGAACGCTCTAAATTCCCTTTATTTTGGAGCTCAAAATGGCTAACACTCAGCAATGGCGCGCTATTTCAACAATGTTGAGCATTGATAAGTTTTAGCAATTATTCTTGACCCATCTCAGCGCAGAGTGCAGAGGACCAACGCCAAAACTAACCTAACCTGTTGTATTTGAATGCATTTCTCGACTTCAATCGTAAAATATGAAACCCACAAAAACTAGCAACCAGTAGTCAGTTGGTTTGCAGTCGTATCTACCATTTTCGGAATGACAGTGCACAGCAGTTTGAAACGCTTATCCGTCCTTCTATGAAACAGGACTCAGATGATAAACACGGGCTAATTTGCTTGCAGCGGCAATATCCCCCCCGCGCAAGGCAGCCCTTACATCATCAAGCTTCCCAGCATCTTCCAGAGAAAGATATGGCGACCACCCCTCACCAGTATCGATCAACTCGATATCGACCTCTGCAACATAACTCCCTTCATGAACAAGTTTTTGATGTAGCTTTTTATTCATTTTATTCTCTCCATAAAATCTTTCCCCCAGAGCAAGGGATTGGGTTTATATGCTGTTACCAGTACAGCCGGTGAAGAAGCATTTTTCGGAATACCCCCTACTGCATGAACAGGCCTGCCTTTGCTGTCTCTCTGGAGAACAAGTACATAGGGCCCTTTCGGATATTCCGGATAATCTTCAACAACCTTGCCGTACTTAGATCCTGCAATAATCTCTCTTGCCAAAAGACCATCTTCCGCCAGCTCATCGTAACCATGGTTTGAAATCCTAACTTCACCTATAGCAATAAGCTCAAGAATTCTTTTAAAGGTATCACTCATAGCCTATATCCATGATAACATTTTTCTGTTTTCAGGGTAATATGCTATTTCGAATTCACTGCGATTCAGACAGTGCAGATCGCAGAAAAAAGGTTCAGAGCCCTTAATAGCCCTCACTTACTGTCGGACGTTTATGCAGAAAAACAGTATGTCTATGGCGAAATGGTAACCGTTATAAATGAGGCAGAAAGGAAAGCCGCCTAAATGTCTTTTACACACCTATTGGTCCCATGCATCCTCTTCAAGCACCGTCTTGAATTGTGAAGGAGTGAGCTTCAACGGCCTTTCGCAATAAAGCTGGTAAGCAGCTTCACGCGGCGCCGGTTCTACCACTCTATCAGTTAAATAAGTGGCCAATGCGTCCTGAATGAGGTCGCTCAGTGGCCGACCTTCATTGGCAGCCCGGCGCTTGGCCCTCCGCATTATGTCCTCATCAATCAATGTCCCTACTTTTTGTTTCATGAGGTTTCTCCTCTATACATCATAAACATAAGAGTAAGCCAGTTTTCTTGACTTGTCAAGAAAACTGGCTTATGGAAAATATAGCGTTTAATTTAATTGATGGGGTAGCCAATTGCATAATTTTGATGTATCCCAAAAACTACAATGGGGGATCAAAGGCCACCAACTAGGGGAAATGGCTATCCCTTCTTCTCCCACAACAGCGATTTCTCAAAATGAGGAAACATCTTTTCCCTGCGTCGAAATTCACGGGAATGGACGTCCCGGCGGCCGTTTTTTTTCTCTACCCCCATATCGGCATGGAGCATTTCATGGTATACGATGAACTCAAGGTAATAATGAGGAACATTCTTCCTGTCCAGCACCGAGTTGACCCTGATGATATTCGTGCGGCTGTTGTAGCTGCCGAGTATTCTGCGCCTGACCATATGCCCTGTTCTTTTGCTGCCCCAGGTGATGCCGGCAGTAATCGTCCCCCCGAAGTATCTGTTGTTGACCAAGTGCCCGATCGCAGCCAGATCATGGTGCTGCCCCCTGGTGATCAGGGCCGTATTCCTAACGGGACGCACCGGAAGGAATGCGGCATGTTCCCTGATAAACCGACGAATAAGGGGAGTCTTCATCCGTCTGTTTTTGATAAAGCCCGAGATTTCACAGAGTTCCTCTGGCCCTGCTTTCAGGAAGATCCGATGCAGCCTCAGGACAACTGCGTGGTCCTGTTTCCGAAATGATATCATACTGGAGACATTGTCCGTAAGCTTAAGCCTGATGTCAGCTCCCGTGAGTTTCTTTAGCTGCGTCAGGAGATATTCCTGAGAAATTTCCTGATAACAGTCAAACGGCAGGGGGAGCTGCATCAGAAGAGCGGTGACTGGCCTTTGGGAGAGAGGCGTTCCAGCTTTTCGAGGATCTTGACCCTGCCGTATTCTCCGTCGTATCCCGGAGCGATCTGGACGTCTCCGGCCCGCATTTTATCGACAGCAGCTGCGATCAACGCATAGCCAGCCTGCTGAATATCCGGCACCGGCGTATCCAGGAGGATCCTGAACTCATTGCCGAGGAGATTGATCAGGCTGAAATACAGGTCATTTACGGTCTTGGTGTTGACTCCTTTTTGAACTGTTTCGGCGATGACTTCCGCAAGAGGGATAATCGAACGAAACGGCGGCGCTCCTTCGGGCCTCCCCCCGGCCTCCCGGTCGGCAAGCAGTGCAACCCGGTGCATGACGCCCACCGTCACCTTTTTTCCGCAGACCGGACATAGCCCGCCATGTCTGAGTGTCTCATCAGGGGTCATACTCACGGCGCAGGCACGATGGCCGTCATAATGGTATTTACCCTCTTCCGGAAAAAATTCGATCGTGCCGGCAAAGCCCTTCCGGTCTCTGAACGCGTCCAGTATCTCCGGATACGATATCCCGGTGTCCAGGACATTGGCCTCCCTTCCGATCTTCGAGGGTGAGTGCGCATCGGAGTTTGATATCAGCGTGATCCGGTCGAGGGCCGAGAGCCGCCAGTTCATGGCAGGGTCCGATGAAAGCCCTGTCTCGATCGCATGGATATGGGGCGCCAGATCGCCGAAACACTCTTCAATCGAATCAAAACCTGAGGCCGCCCCGAATATCGAAAAATGGGGGGTCCAGGCATGCGCCGGGACCAGCATTGACTCAGGGGACCGGTCGAGCACTATCCTAAGGAGTCTCTCTGCATCAAGACCGAGGATCGGCCTGCCGTCCGCCTTGAGGTTTCCTATTTCAGACAATGCCGCATTCAGCCGTATCGCCGCCTCAAAGGAAGGAGCAAAAAGGATAGAGTGTATCTTACGAGTGCGGTCGTTCTTCCGGTAGATGCAGCTTATCTCTGCCGAAAGCAGAAAAAAAACATCGGAGCGGCAGGAAGCGGGAACGTCCTTCGGACGCCAGGCATCTTTCAGGCTGAAAAGCCCGTTGCCGAGGGGCTGCAGTTTTTCCTGAAGTTCTTCAAGCCAGGCCGGATGCGTGAAGTCCCCGGTGCCAATCACTGAAATGCCCTTTATCTGAGCCCATCGCCAGAGACTTTCGGGCGACATCCCGGGGCTGGTTGCCCGGGAATATTTTGAATGGATATGGAGATCGGCTATAAAATGCATCTGCGATTATACCATGGATCCCCGGGGCAAGCCCGGAAGTGACACCGGCGTTGACAATCTTTGCTTTTGAGAACAGACTTCCGTTATGTACCGGGGCCGAGGATGACGTCGCACAGGATCCGGCTGAGTTCAGGTATCGGATACGGCTTCGGCAGTGCACCTCTGAAACCATACTCTTTGTAGTGTGCCATGATCGGATCGTCTGAATAGCCGCTCGAGACGATCGCCTTCGCGTCTGGATCCATTTCGAGCAGCTTTGCAATCGCCTCTTTGCCGCCCATACCAGCGGAAATAATCAGGTCGATGATCACTGCATCGAACGGCCGACCGGCTTCCCACGACTCGCGGTAGCATGCAAGCATCTCCTCGCCGGTCCCCGCAAAGACGACAGAACAGCCGCACTGGTTCAGCATCCTCTCCACGACCGTCCTGACAATAGCTTCATCATCCATCACGAGCACCCGCCTCTTCACGAGCGAGACCCGACGCAGGCCTTCAGCAACAGGCACTATGTCCTGCACCGCAGGCATATAAATATGGAATGTGGCACCGTCATCCGGCGATGATTCAATAGTGATGCAGCCATCGTGACCTTCTATAATCGAAAATGCCATCGTCAGTCCGAGGCCGTTGCTCTTTACCTTGGTGGTATAGAACGGCTCGTATATCCTTTCGATATGCTGCTCGGCAATCCCCGGACCCTGGTCGCTGATCGTAAACCTGACATACCTGCCTTCTTTGATCGCCGGAACAAAGCCCCGGGCATTCTCAATATTCTCGACAGTGATCCTTACCGTCCCCCCGCCGGGCATAGCTTCCCTGGCATTGTCTACAATATTACTGACAGCCAGTCGGAACTGGGCCTCATCAGCCTCAATAGCCCAGATATCAGGGTTGATGGCGATACTATAGGTGACGCCGGGATCTTCCTTCGATCTTATGATTTCGGTTATGAGGTCCGAAACCTCGGCAACATTCTTGAATAAGACCCCGCCCTTTGAGAAAATTCTTAGTTCCTGTGTCAGCTTTTCAGCCCTGCGTGCGGCCTTACCGGCCTCAGAGAGTATCTCGTCCATCTCCGTGCCGGGTTTAGAATACATCCTGGCGAGACCGATATTGCCGTTGATCGCGGTCAAGACGTTATTGTATTCATGGGCAATGCTCGCTGCCAGCATGCCGAGAGATTTGAGCTTCTGGGCTCTTAGGTTTTCCCACTCAAGTCTCCTCTTCTCAGTAATATCAACTAATGTCCCGATGATCGTCGACCTGCCGTTGAGCTCAGTTGTCGCCCCCTGGACCTCCGCATCGAAGAGGGAGCCGTCCTTTCTTTTTCCTCTGAACACATAGTGGGCCTTCTTGACTTCCCCGGTGATGCGTCTGTGCACATTTTGGACAACCAGATCCCGGCTTTCGTCAGCAACGAGATCAATAAACCGCTTTTGCAGAAGCTCGTCAGGACGGTAGCCGAAGGTTTCTGATAATTTGGCGTTGACATACGTAAAAACGTCATCCTGGATAATATAGACGCCGGCGAACGACTGCTCAAGCAGATTCCGAAATCTTTCTTCGGCCGACTGGAGGGCATTCGCCATGTTTTTGCGCTCAGACTCACTGTCAGCGACATGCTTGCGGGCATCAACCAGCTCCTGCATAAGCTCTTCTCTGGTTTTGCCTGCGTCCGTTACCTGCGCTATCTCAGAATGACGTTCCTGCATGGTCATATTCGTTAATTTAACATGCAGATTAAGATCAGAGCAACGATGATACGACATGGCAGGGGAAAAAATGGTTGGGGCAGGATTATTGAAACCTGCGCACTGTGCTCGCTCGTCGAAGTTTCTCGTAAGCTTGAGAAAAACCATCGGACAAAAAAAGGGGGGGCATAAGCCCCCCATCATCTATGCTGCCTTAATCATCGACTTCAGGTCCTTTTCAGTGATTTTCAGCTCCTTGTGGAATCCTTTTGCATGCTCCAGTCCGATTTTAATCAGCTCATTTTCGTCGTGACTCCTTGCCATAAAACCGCACGAGGGGTCGCATTCAAGTTTCTTGAGATTCTTTGCCATATTAATCACCTCCTTCCTACCTGTGGACGGACCTTAATCCTCCACAATAATTTTGCCTGTCATACCTTCATGACCATCTCCGCAGAAGAGATCGCAATGGAATTCATAAGTCCCAACCGTCGGCACGACTATGCGCACACGTGATACCTTGCCCGGTTCAATCGTTGTACGAATACCCCCCAGATCGGGTATAGTGAAACCGTGGATCCTGTCCAATGAGGTAAATTCCAAAACTACCGGGACGCCTTTCTGTATCCTGATCTCGCTTGGTATGTATTCAAATCTTTTTGCTGTTATCCTGATCACCTGATCACCCTCTGCCTGATCTTCGGCATGGAGTGGGACGGCAGGAACACTCATCATTATGGACACCATGACGAGCGCAAGAACAAGCCATAATCCCTTTTTTTGCTGTATCACAATCGTATTAATTTTTTATCTTTTATCGGATATTCGGTGAGCAGATATTCTGCTTTCGCAGCTTTGGCCTCGATGCTGCGGTATCCAAGGCCTTTGTAGGGTGCAGCAGGGTCCCACGGGATTGGCACGCGTTTGGCAAAAGAACCCGCCTCAGGCAACGGATACATCAGACCTTTGGCTGCATGGTGAGGAATATGGGCAGTCATGTGATGGTGTTCCTGATGAATATGACCATATAAAACGGTCACATTTTTATACGGCATGAGGAGATCAATTGCCTTGGCCCCATCGCGGGTCCACCAGTCCCAATTGGGATACAGATCAAAGAGGGGGCGATGAGTCAAAACCACGATACGCGAGTCCTTATCGATTTTTTTCAGTTCATCGCCAAGCCACTGTAATTGCACATCCCCAATGCTGGATGTGGGATCCGATACATTATCAATGACGATGAAGTGCACGCCTTTGTGATCAAACGTATAATGCGTCTTTCCGAAATACTCCTGGAAAGCCTCACCTTTGTCCAGACCAGCATCATGTTCGCCTGCCAGGAACCTGATGGTCTTCACCTTCAACCCGTTGATTATGTCCCGGGCCTCAGCCATACGTTTCCTCCGTACCGCAGGATCGTCCGTGGTTTGGGTAATGTCTCCGGTGAACACAACAAAATCCGGCTGCATTTTCATGCTGTTCACCGCGGCAATGGCCTTCTTCAGTGTCGCGGCATAGTCGGGGTTTACCTTCGGATCACTGAAACCCCAATGTGCGTCCGACAGTTGGACGAATAGAAAATCATCCTGTCCGGGGATGACGTCTGCCGCGCCCGGTAAGACACGAGTCCCCAGAACAAAAACTGCACTGCCCATACCGACAAGTTTCAAGAAATCTCTTCTGTCAACGCTCATAATGATCTCCTTATATAAGTGAAAGGTTTGCAGTCGTTCCCATTGTTACAATTCCTCATCCTAACGCACATTCGAACGTTCCATAAAACTTTTATTCATTCAATTCCATTCCCTCCCTGTCCTCGAGCTGATCATGGAGTGCTATTGTCTTATATACATATTTTCACCTTAGCAGCACCGGATTGCTATCAGCGACGACTCTTTTATTTCATCAGAATACGCGAAACGACCGTGTAAGCCTTTTCTTACACCATATGATGATGAAAGTTCGGGTCTGAACTATGAGCCGTAAGCAGGCTTATTTGCATTTAATTTAAAAAAATGGTTTCTTTTGTGACACGTTTTCGGTATACTTTTCGTATGGATAAAAATGATAAGTTTGGATATATTTTTACGATAACAATACTCCTCTGCAGCGTACTGACATCATCCTGTGCGCAAGAGGTACAACGTTCAAAAGCACCGATTGCCTCACCCGATCCAATAAAGATTGTGCTCAAGACCGGCAGCGATAGTATTACCGCTGGAAGAACACTTTTTATGCAGAAGTGTTCAAACTGTCACTATATCAACAACGATGAATACTTTGCCGGTCCCAGCCTTAGGGGAATTCTAAAGAATCCTCTTCTGCCTATCAGCAAAAGACCCGCAACACCGGAAAATATTGTTCGACAGATGCGGCACCCATATACCGATATGCCTTCTTTTGTATTCTTCTCTGAAGATGACCTGATGAACATCCTTGCATTTTTAAACTCTCTTTGAACGGCACTGAATTATTATTCGTGCAGTGTCTGCTTCGTCCCATCAGCTGCCTCTGCACGGCCCTGATCTGTTCTCGTGCCTCTTATGAAGCTGCCGAGAAGCCTGTCAATCGTCCTGATATGGTTTGAAAACCAGGAAATAAGAAGATGGTTGACCAGCATGATGAGATCAGGGGTCGGGCCTTCGTTCTCCAACTTCCCCTTCATGGCTGCAAACTCATTGTTGAACCAGAGGTGCTTCTTTTTATGCAGCTGAAAACCCGGATATCCATGATCGACCATCGTCTTTTCTTCTGTGCCGAAATGATAGATGATATACTGCTCGAGAAAATCAATTACTTTTGTCAGTTCGCCAATGGACTTGCCCTTTTTTATGGCGGAATCAAGGTCGTTTATCCTGGCAAATAACTCTTTATGCTGATTGTCTATTTCATCGATCGATACGGAATATTCACTATTCCACTGCAGTCTCATAAAGACAAACTATCTCGCAGCTCATTAATTTTTTTCGAGTATATATCCATTCTTTGCCTCCCGCGACTCGTGAGATCGTACCCGACTGTTTTTACATTAACGTACGATAGACCGGAAAATATATCAGCTTTTTCCTGTTGATCCGTAGGATTACTCTTACACACATATAGACTGCAGTCATGGCATAATTCCCGAACAGTTGCATATGTATCGTGCCAACCCATTGGCTCAGGGAATACAGTTGAACATAAATAGCGCCACATTCTGCATCGTATGCGGGACGCCAGGGCGGAGTTAGGCGCTGTTGGGGCACTGTTGGTTTTGCTGCTCGATATACTGTTTGAGAATGGAAAGCGGCGCACCACCTGCGGATATCAGACAGTAGGATCTATGCCAAAATACCGACTTCCAGTAGAACTTCGAGACATGGGCTTTATGCTTCCTGCGGATTCTGCGTGAGGAAGCTGTCTTGAGGTTGTTAACCAGATCGGACAACTTCAGGTTCGGGTGTGCGCTTATGAGGAGATGTACATGATCAGGCTCGCCATTAAACTCCAGCAACTCACACCGCCATGAGACACATATATTCGAGAAGACCTTCTGTAGATCGGCCAGTATCGGCTGGGTGATGACCTTTCTTCGGTATTTGGTTACTATAACCAAATGGTAGTTAAGGTTATAGATGCTATGGCTGAGTGCCTTGCGGCAATGGCAAGGGCATGGTCAAACTCTATAACGGTAAGGACTGGCTGTGGTATCACGTCCCCTTTGAGCCCATCAATACCGAGAAGCGGTTTCCCTTAAAAGACGGCTGGGAACGGCAGAACCCGATGCTGGTCAAAAAAGACGGTAAACGCTGGGCTTTGCATTTTCCGTTTGAGAAGGATGTTGTTTTACCGGAGAAGGATTTTACACGTCCGGTACTGGCTGTGGATTTGGGCCTCACAACAACTGCGGTCTGCTCAGTTGTGTCTTCAGACGGCACTGTCACCCATGGGAGTTTCTCAACTATGGTGGAGAAAAAGACCGTCTAAACGACATTCTGGCGCGTATCGCAGTGAAGTCGGCCCAGACCTGGCTTATCCCCGAAGGTGAGAGGTTCTCCCGTAAGGACTGGCGGAGTGTAGGCAACCTCACAGAGGAAATCGCTCACCAATGTTCGGCAGTCCTTGTAAAGCTTGCAGCCGACCATAACTGCCAGAGTATTGTTTTTGAGCACCTCGGAAAGCTTAAAGTGCCCAAAGACTTCTATGGCGACAAGCGGTTGAGGAAGAAGGTTCATTACTGGCTGCAGGGCAGGATCCAGCGGCTTGCGAAGTATAAGGGCCATGCGGTAGGTGTCAGGTTCAGCAGAGTGCTGGCCCGGGGGACCTCTCAGTATGTTTATGACGGCTCAGGGAAAGTGCATCGCATCGGCAACCGACAGATGG
>PLXX01000001.1 GCA_003153275.1 Nitrospiraceae bacterium
CCAGGCATTAGCCGTCCGGCCAGTGTAGTGAGGGCAGTCAGAAGCGCAGCAGTGTCGAGGCCACGCCGAAGCGCATTTGCAATGACTTGCGGCAGACCGACGATGCGGGACTCAAGTCCCTCGTCATTCAACCATTCGCCCTGCCAAAGGTGCGGTTTGTCCATCAGTATCTCCCGTTACCGTTTCATGAGTTCGGCCGCCGCCGCAGCGCAACTCTTGTTGGCAGAGGTGCCGGCGCGGCCGAGGATCTCAAAATAATCGATCTGCAGCCCGCAGGAACAGGATGAGGCAGGTTCCAGCCGGGCAAGATCCCCCATCATCACAGCCTGCGCGGGGACAGAGGTAATGTACGGTGAGACGAACTGCAGGAACCCGGGCTTGCCATACCCCTTGACCTCCAGTGTCCTGACGTCTCGGATATAGACTTTTGACCAGATAGGGATATGGAGATTGTGTTTCGAGCATTCGACATAGGGAATGCTGTGCTCGACCGACCCGAAAGAGCTTCGTATTCGTTCATCCGGAATGCCGAGCAGTCTCTGAATAAGCTCGTACAGAACCGGCTTGGTGACTTCCTTCTTTGCATGTCCTTTCCATCCTCCGGCCAGGAACACCAGGGAATCAGGATGCAGCTTCAGAGGTGCGATGTCCATGTCCTGCATGCGTTGAAGACTGAACAGGAGAAATGCAGGGAAGCCGATGATGCGGACGGGCAGGCCTTCCTCCTCATACCGTATCAGCGCATCAATAACACCGAACGCATCGAACTCATGCTGCCCCCGGCCCTTGCTGCGCAGCGCAAAGGTAACGGCTTTTGCGGGCGCATAGCAGGTGAGGAACTTCATGGTATTTGCTGTGCCAAGATTCATTCCAGGATGCGGTTCGTAACTATTGAGCAAATAGTTGACAGGGGTATCAGCACGAAGACCGTAATAGTCGTAAATGAAATCAACCATCCTGCGCGCGGCCCCTATGCTCCAGGCATCAAAAAAGATCTGTGACTTCTGCCCGGTAGTGCCGGAAGAAGTGAGGTGCACCGCGACGTCACTTCGGTCGATGCTCAGGACCTCATGCGTCTTGAAAAAATTGGCATGAATGAACGGTATTTTGTGCATGTCATCCATCGATGTAATTTGATCAGGCGAAAAGGATCTGGATCGCGCGAAGCTGTCGTAGAAGGCACATTTTTCGATGTGCCAACGTATATTCTGCTGCATAGCCTCGACAAAGAGACACTCGACCTCTGGTGACCATGTATAGGGAGTGGAACGCTCACACAGGGCCTGGACCGCGCTTAATCTCTCCTGGTCTGGCACCCGAATATCAGCCATTATGTTCTGTNNGATCAGTTCTCCTCATCTGATGTAAGTCTTGAGGAGAGTAAAAGGATCTCAGGCATGTCTCTGAGCTTCTGTCCCTTACACGCATAAAAAGGTCATCTCAAACTTCTCCCCTCTCTTCCTAAAACGGGCCATCGACTTATTTGTATAGCATAAAATATAGCTGTTAACACGTGCAAGAAGGTTCTTTTTCTGACGCCAGTAAAAATCTTCCGTGCCACTCTTATGGGTATAGACTCGATATATATTTCGACTTTTAGACTGGGTGCTACAAATGTGCTATACTTTTTTCTATTAGGGTGCAAAGGAGGAAGAAATATGAAGAAAGCAATTTGTCTTTACTTATGCATTTTATCATTTACTGGTGTGCTGACCTTATGGACTAAGGAAGGCATCGCTGCACCGGACAGTTATGTGAAGATTCTTGAAATAGAACCTGATCCTTCCATTCCGTTGGTGGTTGGCAAGAATGTCCATTTCAAAGCAACGATCAAGTATCAGGTGGATGAAGCTTCGGCGATGATCAGTCTGCTGATACAAAAGGCCGGATCTTCTCAAGATGAAGATGTTTTTTTAGGCAGCGTTGAGGATGTTCTTACTCAAGGTAAAGGAAACATCACCTTGGAAAAAACAGTCAAGATACCCGATACCAAAGCTGTTCAGGTCTTTACTTTCTTGAAAATACCAGGGCAAACCAAAACGTCAATGGTAGATATGAAATACTATAAAGTAATCAAATAACATGCATCCTAAAAACATGTCGGCGGCTAATATGAAACCAATTTATTGCATTATTCTATTCATGTCGCTTGTCATCGCGACGCAAACTTCTGCATTTGCTCTGACATCTGACTCCTTGATGTGCAGTGAAGGCATAGTCGATAGAGGAGACACTGCTTCAGACTTGGTGAGAAAATGTGGCCAGCCCGTCCATACCTCTCAACGTGCCGAAAGCACTCTGAATCAGACTAATATCCCTGGCCAATACATAATAACCACAACCTTAATCGATGAATGGACATTCAACTTTGGTCGGGATCGGTTTCAATACAGAATTATTTTGATAAATGACAGGGTTTGGAGGATTGAAAGCTTGAATTATGGATATTAACCGATTATTAAGCTAACAAGGGGGGACATCGTGTGCCGAAAAAATCGCGGTCTGGTGACCTTCAGTAACGGTATCAAGATTTCGCATCAGTGTACAGGTTATATATAAAAGATTTATAGTTATCATCCTCATCATTTTCGTGACCGATGAGGCATATTTTCGCTAAGGAGACTTTCATGAAAACGATCAGGGGACTAATTTTGACATTCACGGCTCTCACGTTTATCTTTGCCGCAGGCAGCGTGTATGCAGAAATCAGAATATCGGATGAAGAGATTGACGGCTTGTTTCAGTTTCTGGATAAGAACAATGACGGGGAGATAAGCAAGGATGAATGGGACGCGATAGACGTCAACAAGGACGGAAAGATCACTCCTGAGGAGTGGGATAGGCTCCATTTCAAGAGCTCCAGAACGGTAAGGTGGATCGACACTAATGGCGACGGATACATGGACAAGCGGGAATTCCGGGACAACTTCAGGAGGTAAGCCGCAGAATGATTAGGCTGCCCTGGAGTTTCGACTTCCAGGAGGATGTGCTATCAGTGCTGAGAAATTGTTTTTGCGTTTTTGTCGGTGAATCCTTCAAAATAACCCTCTGGATTATGGGGTAAATAATTGCGAACCACCAGATGTATAAACCTCCATACCAGGGAAGTGACATATGATGACCGTGAAACAACTACGCTACGTTTTGCCTTTAATGACGATGATTGCCTCATCTATGACCGGCTGTTCGCCGTCATTGAATTCCGGTCTCTTAAAACAGAGTGTGCAGCAGGCTGCACCAGGTGAGGCTGCTAATACAAAACCGTTCAGCGTGCCGGAAGAAATTGATGATCTGCGCAGAATCCCTCAGGACGTGCGCCTGTTTTCCGCCGCGATCAGGACGCCGATCAGCACCGATGAGCAGGCTCACGCACTGCAGAATTTTCGTGATCGATATTATTCCCCTTGGATTGTGCCGCTTTACAATATTAACAAGGCCGCTGATGATATGGAAAAGATTGTCGAAAGGGTCTGGTATGGCGAAAACCGGATCAAGATAGAACCAGGGAAGATTAAAAGTCTGCTTAGCCTTGCAGCGTTGGACAACATCCCCTCGCTGAACCAGTTCGGAATCTCCATATTGCCCTCCTTTGTTCGGGGACTTCCCACGTCCAAGCCCTACTACGAAACCGCTGACGATTTTCCCTTCGATCAGTTGCAATACACCGAGTTGAAACCGAACGAACCGGTGCGCATTCTGCACGCATCGGCCGATGGGGCATGGCTGTTAATCGAGGCCTCATTCGGGTACGGCTGGGTTGAGGCCGCCGGGATTCGGCTTGCTGACGAATCCTTGCGACAGATGATGATAACGTCTCAACAGGTGGTTGTCGTAAATGATTTCGCGGTGATTCGGGATTTACAGGGCAAGGCGCTGTCGCAGCCTAAAATCGGCACTCTATACCCTCTTGTTAAGGAAGAATCTG
>PLXX01000032.1 GCA_003153275.1 Nitrospiraceae bacterium
CCAGAAGAATACGATATCGGTTATTTTGACGGTATTGGAGCTTGTTCTTTATTTCGGTTTCATAAGCCTCATCGCTTTTAACAAACCTTTCCTTGCACAGAAACTTACCGAGGGAAAGGCGACGACCATTGGTATTCCGATTGCGGTCGGCACTATTGTATTGTCCTGGGTATTCACCGGCATCTACATTTTCTGGGCAAACAATAAATATGACACCATGGTCAAAAATATCAAAGATAGAGTAATAGGAGGATAACTATGCCACAGGCAGCTCAGCAAGCAACACAGACAATGATAGGGCAGGCGAACCCGATTGCCATCATGTTTTTTGTCGCATTCGTTTTAAGTACTCTTGGCATTACGTATTGGGCCGCCAAGAGGACAAGGACAACCAAGGATTTCTATGCAGCAGGCAGAAGCATTACCGGTTGGCAGAATGGGCTGGCACTTGCAGGTGACTATATGAGTGCCGCGTCGTTTCTCGGTATTGCGGGTATCGTGGCTACCAAGGGCTACGACGGACTCATCTATTCCGTTGGTTGGCTCGTTGGCTGGCCGATTATCATGTTCCTCATCTCCGAGCCTCTCAGAAACCTCGGCAAGTACACCTT
The DNA here is from genome assembly GCA_003153275.1 of Nitrospiraceae bacterium. GTDB lineage: Bacteria > Nitrospirota > Thermodesulfovibrionia > Thermodesulfovibrionales > UBA6898 > PALSA-1316. The sequence continues at coordinate 612 of PLXX01000032.1, forward strand.
TGCCGATGTTGTGGCCTATCGTTTGAACCAGAGGCCGATCCGGGCTGCCGCTGCAGCCGGCTCTCTGGTCGTTGTTCTCACCTATCTGATCGCGCAGATGGTCGGAGCAGGTACCCTGATCAAACTGATGTTTGGTCTGCCGTTCGAGGTCGCCATCGTGGTTACCGGTTCTCTGATGATACTCTATGTTATCTTTGGCGGTATGATTGCGACGACCTGGGTCCAGATCATCAAGGCGTGCCTGCTCCTTGGTGGTGCTACGATTCTTGTTCTGATGACGCTGACAAAGTTCGGCTTTAGTTACGGCGAACTTTTCGGTCAGGCTGAAAAGCTTTATACCAACAAGTTCCTTGAGCCGGGAGGTCTTGTAACAAGCCCGATTGATGCCTTTTCACTTGGCCTTGCGCTGATGTTCGGAACTGCAGGACTTCCGCATATCCTCATGAGGTTTTATACCGTGCCTGATGCAAAGGCAGCCCGGAAGTCAGTTTTTATTGCAACGGGTTTTATCGGCTACTTCTATATACTGACCGTAACTATTGGTTTTGGCGCAGCCGTACTCGTCGGACAGAAGGTCATTATGGGTATTGACGCTGGCGGCAACATGGCAGGACCTCTTCTTGCTGAGGCCCTCGGCGGTAACCTGTTCCTGGGATTTCTCTCAGCTGTTGCTTTTGCGACCATACTTGCCGTTGTTTCCGGCCTGACGCTTGCCGGGGCTTCGGCACTTTCGCACGATCTGTATGTCGGCGTTATCCGGCATGGTAAGTCGTCGGAAAAAGAAGAAGTCCGCGTCGCAAAGATGGCAACCGTCGGACTTGGCATCTGTGCGATAGCATTGGGTATATTATTTAAAGGCCAGAACGTTGCCTTCCTGGTTGGTCTGACGTTCGCCATTGCTGCAAGCGCCAACTTCCCTGCGCTGGCGATGTCCATCATGTGGAAAAAGTTTACCACGGCCGGTGCAGTATGGAGCATTTATACCGGCCTTATTGTCGCAGTCGTTCTCCTCGTTCTCAGCCCCACCATTTGGGTGGAAATTATTCATAAGTCTGAAAAGGTCGCGGTCGAGGCAAACGTTAAGGCTCTTGATACCAGCTTTAAGACGACTACTGCTGCTCTTGACAAGTACAAGGGTATTGCGGGAAACAAGGAAGCTGTTGACAAGGCAATTGCTGATGAGCAGGTTGCGCTTGATGCCAAGAAGAAAGACCTGACCGAGAAGGTTGCGGACGAAAAGACGCGTGGGACTCAGATTAAGGCTGCAGATGCCGCTACCGCCAAGACTGTGGAAGTGCTGCAGAGTCTGACCGCAAGCAATACCGCAGCTGCCGAAAAGAGGATTGCTGATGAAAAACCGAAATATGAGGCTGAGAAGAAGCAGGCAAACTCGGCCATGCCTCAGCCAATCTTCCCGCTGAGAAACCCTGGAATTTTCTCTATGTCAGCAGCGTTTCTCATTGGCATTCTGGTATCACTCATGTCTCCTGATCCAGAGGCTGAGAAGAGATACGCCGGACAGAAGCTCAGGGAGTGGATTGGTATCGGTGCTGAAGATTAGGACGTCTTATTGCCTGTCGTGAGGTGAATTAATAATCTGAGAACACCGCATATGCTCCTATGCGGTGTTCTCAGGATTTGCCAGTAATGATAATCGGAAGAATCACGCAGAATTATTCACTAAGGAGGATAATACAGCATGTCAGATATAAAGCAGATGGAAGTCCTGATGGATGAGAAGAGGACTTTTCCCCCATCGAAGGACTTCAGCGCAAAAGCTCACATCAAGAGCATGGCCGAATATGAAGCTCTTTACAAAAGGTCAGTCGAGGACCCGGAAGGCTTCTGGGCAGAGATGGCCGAGAAGAGCCTGACCTGGTTCAAAAAATGGGACAAAGTCCTTGACTATGATTTTAAGAAGCCGTATATAAAATGGTTCAGCGGCGGAAAGCTGAATGCCACCTACAACTGTCTCGACCGGCATATCAACACTCCGACGCGGAACAAGGCAGCTATTATCTGGGAAGCGGATGACGGTTCGTACAAGACGTATACCTACCAGCAGCTGTTTATGGAAGTCAACCGCTTTGCAAATGTCCTCAAAAAGCACGGTGTTAAGAAGGGTGACCGCGTAACGATTTATCTTCCGATGATCCCCGAACTGGCGATCTCGATGCTTGCCTGCGCACGCATCGGGGCCATACACAGCATCGTCTTCGGCGGCTTCAGCGCGACGGCACTGAGAGACAGGATTCAGGATTGTCAGTCTTCGCTCGTCATCACTGCTGACAAGGGCGTAAGAGGCGGCAAGTTCGTACCGCTCAAGTCGAGCAGTGACGAAGCGATCGAGGAGTGCCCGACCGTCGGGAAGGTGATTGTTGTCAGGAGGGGTGACGGACAGGTTGCTATGAAGGAAGACCGCGATTTCTGGTGGAATGATGAGGTCAATGCCTCTGATATAAAGAATGTCTGCGAGCCTGAGCAGATGGATGCAGAAGATCCACTGTTTATACTGTATACCTCGGGGTCTACTGGCAAACCCAAGGGCGTTCTCCATACCACCGGCGGATATTGTCTCTATACGAATCTGACTTTCAGATATATCTTTGACTATCATGAAGAGGATATCCACTTCTGCACCGCTGATATCGGCTGGGTGACCGGGCATAGCTATATCGTCTATGGCCCTCTCAGCGCCGGGGCTACCAGTGTGATGTTCGAAGGTGTTCCGACCTATCCGAATCCCGGCAGGTTCTGGGCGCTTTGTGAAAAGCACCGGATTAATATCTTCTATACCGCTCCGACAGCTATCAGGGCATTGATGAGGGAAGGGGAGAAGTGGGTCGAGGAATATGACCTCTCATCCCTTCGTCTCCTCGGGTCGGTCGGCGAACCGATCAACCCCGAGGCCTGGATGTGGTACTACAAGCATGTCGGCAAGGAGAAGCTGCCGATTGTTGATACTTGGTGGCAGACTGAGACCGGCGGTATCCTCATTTCACCTTTGCCCGGGGCGATGACGTTGAAGCCGGGATCTGCAGGCAGGCCTTTCTTTGGTGTTGTGCCGAAGGTCGTGAAGGATGACGGGAATCCTGCCGGTGCGAATGAAGGCGGCAAACTCGTTATAGAAAAGCCGTGGCCTGGAATGCTCAGGGGGACCTATGGTGATCCTGAGAACAAGAGGATCAAGGAAGTATATTTCTCACAGTATGTAGGGAAATACTTTACCGGTGACGGCGCCAGAGTCGACGAAGACGGCGACTATTGGCTGATGGGCCGCATAGACGATGTTATCAATATCTCCGGTCACCGGCTCGGTACGGCAGAAGTTGAATCTGCACTGGTCAGCCACGAGTCGGTTGCTGAGGCCGCCGTTGTCGGCTATCCTCACGATATTAAAGGCGAGGGTATTTATGTATACGTGACTCTCAATCAGGGGGTTGAACCCACAGATGCCCTCAGGAAGATTCTGATCGGACATGTCAGGACAGTCATTGGTCCGATAGCAACTCCGGACAAGATGCAGTTTGCACCGGGTCTTCCAAAGACACGGTCTGGTAAGATTATGCGAAGAATCCTTCGCAAGATTGCCCATAACCAGGTTGATGAACTTGGGGACACCTCAACGCTTGCTGATCCTTCTGTTGTGGACAGTCTGGTCAAGGAGAGGCTGTAACAGTCTCTTCAAAATGCACAGATACTGAACTTCTGCTTTTGAAAGCGAAAGAGACGGAAGACTTGCAGAGGGGGAGGTAGCTCCCCCTCTCTTTTTCCAGAGGAGGTCAGAATAATATCAACTCTGCTGGATGGAAACAAAAGGTTTGTATTCGAGCATTTCGAGAAAGAGCGGGAATACTACGACTCCCTGATCAAGGACCAGAGGCCGACGGTGCTCTGGATAGGCTGTTCTGACTCAAGAGTTGCCGTAAATACGATCACACATACAAAACCGGTAGAAGTTTTTGTGCACCGTGATGTTGGCAATATCGTAGCTGCCAACGACTGGAATCTCAGCGCTTGCGTATCAGAATTGTTTTATTATATGCTTGGTCTATAGGAAACTCAACGCCAACAAGGACCGGCAGACACTGTGTATTTGCCACGCACGTATACCTGGTGTTCGTCACAAAATATAGACGGTGTGCTTCAAGTAATCGGGGGCTAAAAGATACGGGAGATATCTCCCAGAGCGTCTGTAGAGACTTTGAAGTAGAGCTTGTAGAATTTGATGGGGAGAAGGACCACGTGCATCTATTAGTTAATTATCCTCCAAAAGTCAGCGTCTCGAAATTGGCCAAGAGCCTCAAAGGTGTATCGTCAAGGTTACTCAGAAAGCACCATCCCGAACTCCACAAGTACTACTGGAAAAGAATGCTCTGGTCACCCAGCTATTTCGCCGGATCTTATGGTGATGCCCCGGTCTCCATCATCCGTCAATACATAGAACAACAAGACACTCCGGACTGACGGCACGCCTGATTTCCCCGCCCTGAACTACGGGGTTTTACGGCGCTTTCCGGATAAATGCCATAAAGCGAAAGAGCGGGTTGATGAACGCCTCAGGGCACTGCATATCGAGATTCCCCAGGAACTGTCGAGGTCCAGCGTAATTCCCCA
>PLXX01000140.1 GCA_003153275.1 Nitrospiraceae bacterium
AGGTTATGTTACGTATAGCGGGAAGTAACATGCATTCTGAGTCAACGATCCCTTATTCCTTCCCCTTTCGGCAACATTTTATGTGAATCAATTCACATCACAAAAGAAAAATGTTGACAAAAAGGAGGCAGCGGCCTAAAATTATGCTGTCGGGCAGGCCATTCCTACCTCCAACAAAAGAAAGTACAACGTCATTTCCAAAGTGGGGTTAGCTACATTTGTGCAAAGTTTAGTAGAAAGAGTCATCTTTGGAATCTCAGTATTGTTCGTTGCTGCGATAATCGCCCCTTCTCCTGCCTTTGCAAGTCCGCTTCGCATCGTCGACACTAATGACAGTGTAGTCTTGCAGGGAAATGTTAATCCGCTGGCCCGGTCCGAGTTTTATATTGGTGCCACAGATCCCTCATTGCCGATGGAGCGGATAATCCTAGCTTTGCGCATGAGCCCCGACAAACAGGCCGAGTTGGACAGACTTCTCGACGAGCAACAGGACCCTGCTTCTCCTAACTTCCACCGTTGGCTCGCCCCGGAGGAATTCGGCGAGCAGTTCGGTTTGGCGCCAGAGGACATTAACGTTATTATCCAGTGGCTCACCTCTCAGGGCTTTGTCGTTGAGGAGGTGGCCAAGAGTCGCACCTGGATCAACTTCTCGGGAACGGTGCCGGACGTTGAGCGCGCATTCCAAACGGAGATCCGTGACTACATCGTTGATAACAAGCCACGCCATGCTAACGCAAGCGAGCCGTCGATCCCACGAGCGTTGATTGACCTCGTGGCGGGTCCAGTATCTCTGAACGACTTCCCGCTAAAAGCGATGAATACCGGTATCCGCCCATTAGCGGCGGGAGATTTACAGCCTAACTACACCTCCGGCAGTGCACACTACCTGTCTCCCGGCGATTTTGCAACAATATACAACACCAATGCGCTATACGCCGCAGGGATCGACGGCACTGGCCAGAGCATTGCTATTGTGGGGCGCACACACCCCTCCAGCACCAACTGGTCCACCTTTCGCAGCAATATGGGGTTGCCGGTCAACCCACCGCAAGTAATAGTGAATGGAACTGATCCCGGTGATGTCAGCGCGGATGAGGACGGGGAGGCAGACTTGGACGTCGAGTGGTCGGGCGCTGTAGCAAAGAACGCCACCATCAAATTTGTAGTTTCTAAGTCCACCTCCATTACGGACGGCGTTAATCTCTCCGCCCAGTACGTTGTCAACAACAACCTGGCGCCGGTAATGAGCGCCAGTTTCGGCTTGTGCGAGGCGGATTTGGGCTCGTCGGGAAATGCGTTCTGGAACACCCTCTGGTCTCAGGCCGCCTCCCAGGGCATTACCTCATTAGTCTCCACGGGAGACAGTGGGGCTGCAGGCTGCTCCAGCGCCAGTGCCAACTCTGGTGCGGGCCTCGGAGTCAACGGCCTTGCCACTACCCCGTACAACCTTGCAGTGGGGGGAACCCAGTTTAACGAGGGTTCAGGAAGCTATTGGAATTCTTCCAACGGGACCTATTACACCTCTGCCATAAGCTACATACCCGAAGTGGCATGGAACGAGAGCGGCGCGGCCGGCAACTGTCCCCCCGGCGACACCTGTTCCGAACTCTGGGCCACAAGCGGAGGAGTCTCTTCTATTTACGGTAAGCCTGCGTGGCAGGTCGCTCCGGGCGTGCCAGCCGACGCCATGCGCGACATCCCCGATGTCGCTCTTACCGCAGCCGGTGGCCACGACGGTTACCTAGTACAGACACAAGGTAGTCTCTATTCCATTGGCGGCACGTCGGCTGCCTCTCCCTCCTTCGCTGGTATCATGGCTCTCATCGTACAGAAGACAGGTCAGCGCCAAGGCAATGCCAATATCCGCCTTTACCAGTTAGGCAATGCCCAATATGGCTCGGGCGGCGCCGTTTTCCACGACATCACGAGCGGCAACAACAGCGTCCTTGGCGTTACGGGGTACTCCTGCGGTGTCGGGTACGACCTAGCTACTGGCTTGGGCTCTGTGGATGCCAATGCACTGGCAAACAATTGGGCACCCTCTCGTACCCTCACGGTGACTTCTTCCAATCCGAGTAGCGGGGTGAGCATCACTGTTAGTCCAACTGACAACAGTGGCTTGGGGAGTGGCACGACCCAGTTCACGCGTATCTACAACAACAATACTGCGATAACTCTAACCGCACCATCAATAATGGGTGGAAACAACTTCAGCAGCTGGAGCGGATGCGACACCTCGTCAGGGACTATTTGTCACGTCACGATGAGCGCGAGTAAGAACGTGATAGCAACTTATGTGACGCCAACGAGCACACTGACGGTGACCTCTTCCAACCCGAGCAGTGGGGCGAGTATCACTGTTAGTCCAACTGACAATAGCGGCTTGGGGAGTGGCACGACCCAGTTCACGCGCATCTACAACAACTATACTGCGGTAACTCTAACCGCGCCATCGACAGCGGGCGGCAATAGCTTTGGCAGTTGGAGTGGATGTGATAGTGCGTCGGCGAATACTTGTTACGTGACGTTGAATGCAAATAGGACCGTGATGGCGATATATATGACGCCGACCGCAAGTCCTGTTATAAGGGTTGAGAATAGTATAACTGTTGGAACCTATTCCACCATTCAGTCAGCTTTCAATGCTACCGTGAATGACGACATCATCGAAATGCACGCGATGACTTTTAACGAAAGCCCTAACTTTCACTCCAATTTCTCAGTTCTTCTTAAGGGCGGTTATGACTCATCGTTCAGCTCTCAAGTGGGCGTGACGACTATCCATGGAACACTTACCGTTGGTGCCGGGACAATAACAGTCGAGAATTTGATAGTGCAGTGAGACGCGATCAGAGAACCTGTCAGCGTGGAGCTAAAAGATTGAGAGCAGACATCGCCCCGCATACGTGCAGAATTAAGAATTATCAATAGATAAAAAGAGAAGTCAAAAACTTCCAGAGGAGATTTTTTTGCTTGACTCTGCCTCTAAATGGGAGTTACGATTTCTATCCCCTTGAACTCCTGAAGGTATAGAGTTTAGAGATTTTAGCGGGCGGTCTCTTTTTCGATGAGACTTTGTGGTAGCTTTTGCAACCTTTTAAGAACGAAATTGAAGCGCTCTCTGTTCCCTGTTTTCCCCACTTGGCTGTGAAGTCCTCGCTCGGCTTCATCCTGGTGGATGTTTAATCCCAGAAGAAACAAACGGTGGTGATAATTTCCGAGAGGCGTCGAGTTCAGGAAGATACCGAAATATTTGCCTTACTCCCATATCTGACCTTTATTGAGCATCATACGGGGCGAAACTCATCTGGTAGCCTAAATCCTAACGACTCACAGTCCTCGCAGTGTCTTCCTGGACTCCGCATCGCAGCGTTTTTGCTACATAGCAAGGTTTCTTTCTGAAATTGATGCTCGTTTCCGCAACGGATGATTAAGGTTACGTGTAGAAGTTTGCACCGCGACGCCCCCTCTATGCGGCGCAGATGTCCTTCCTATGTGGAAAGGTTTCGCAGTGTTAGTTTTTCCCCCGGAGTGCTCATAGCAGTCCACTAAAGCGCTAGTCGCCAGTGGGCGAAATCCTGAATTCTATGATCGAGTCGAGTTTCAGTAAAGTCTGAGAAAGAAGCTACATATTTTCCGCTCGTTGTGTACGGATAGTCATCTCGTATTCGAAGACTTTTCCTTCTTCGATAAGATGACGACTCAAGTTCGCTATAGTGAATCCATGTTTGCCAATGAGATCTCGCAAGTCCTCTTCGGGCATCACTTTACCCCGGTGAAAACGGAGCGAGTGTAGGGCATAAATAAGAGTTGGCATTTTCGATTCAATCCAGCGGAAGATTGAAAGCGTACCGAGGGTGAGAATAGTCGCAATAATTACGGCACTGTAGAAACCAATACCAGCCAGGATCCCGATAGCTGCAGTCATCCATATCGATGCGGCGGTAGTCAGTCCTCGTACCGAGAGCCCCTCCTTCATAATAACCCCTGCGCCTAGAAACCCGATGCCGGTCATGATTCCCTGAGCCATACGGGTGGGATCAACTCTTACTGTTTCAATCATGGCACCGGTGAACCATTTCCCTTGATAGATAGTGACAAGCATGAGGAGACTTGAAGCCATGCATACGAGGGTATGGGTTCGGAACCTCGCAGGACGCCCATGATAGGTCCGTTCGAACCCTATCATCCCCTCGCGGTCATTGCTACCAACAAGTCCGTAAGGATGTTCAATGTATCGACGTTCATCTACAAACTCTTGTGAGATCCAGACTAAACACGGAACTTTCACTCCTTTGGACAAATCTCCCTAATCCAGCGGGTATCGTGTAGGTCTTTATATTATCGATGGTGAAATACAGCATGGCTCTAACATTAAAGCAAGGAGGGAAACCCCTTATGAAATTTTCCTATGGAGCTTGATTTAGCTTATTTGTGATATGCGAATTACAGTCGCAAGCCTATAACAGGCCGGTTGACCGCTCCATGCGGCACTTTACCTTTTAGGGCCTGAAGAATGTTTTCGACTGCAGCAAATTCGATTTTCCTCCTGATGTCATCGACAGCGGAGCCTAGGTGCGGAGTGAAAAAAGTCCTCTCGGACTTTCTCAGACGCTCGGTAATATTCGTCGGTCTCTCCACTTGCGCCCAGTCCTCCATCTCGAACACGTCGGCGGCATAACCTCCGAGCCGCCCGGATGCAAGAGCGTCTGCAACCGCATGCTCGTCGACTACCGAACCCCTACAGGCGTTTACAAGAAAAGTTCCGAGTTTCATCCGGGCTATCATTTCTGAATTAATCAGATGTTTCGTTTCCGGAGTAAGCGGCACCATAGGAATGATAATGTCGCTCGATGCGAGCAGTTCTTGCAATTTCACCCTTTCTAAAGTCAAACTCTCTTCCTTTTCCCGCGGCAAGGGCTGCGGATCGGTATAGAGCAGTCTAGCTTCGAACCCGGAGAGTCGGCGTGCGACTGCCTGCCCAACGGCACCCATGCCGACAATTCCTAAGGTTTTTCCGGCGAGACCGTGTCCGTAAAGAACAGGCTGCCAGCCAGGGAATGTGCCGCTCCGGATAAGGCGATCGCCGGGAAGCATGTTTCGCATAAGCCCGATGATCAGGCCTATGGTTAATTCCGCAGTCGGCACTGTCAGGAGGTCGGGAACAATGGTGAACCAGATGCCGAGCCGAGTGCATGCGTTGACGTCGAAATTGTCATACCCTTTGAGCGCTGCGCTGATCACCTTCAGTCTGCTGCATCTGCTTAAAAAATCCTCGTCGATTCGGTCCGGCATAAAAACCACGATTGCTTCCGCATCGACTGTCCGCTTAAGTACTTCGTCGCGGGACAAAGTTTCAAGGGTGTCATTCGCAATGACGTCACAGTCCCGTCCGAGCATATCAATGACTTCGCGATGCACCCAATGGGTGATAACTACGCGGGGTTTCCTTCTTTCCATGGGGATATTATAAACCTAAGCGTTGCGAAGAGACTATTCTATCGCAAGAAATCCTGTCAATTGGGAGCGTCCGGATTACATTTTTATTGTAGCTTTACTGGACGGGTTGGTTGGTATAAAATATCATAACAAAGTTTGAATATGCAGATATATGGAAGAATTTGAATCAAAGATAATGGTTGAAGTCGCAAAAGGGAATCTGTCGGAATTCCGCGAGATTGTCGAGCGCCATAAGATTCCCCTACTTAATTACATCTATAGGTACACCGGAGATAGGGCCTCAGCAGAAGACATCGCGCAGGAAGTGTTTCTGCGGGTATTCAAGACGGCAAAGGAATACCGGCCACTTTCTTCATTTAAGACGTGGCTATTCAAGATAGCCACCAATCTCTGCCTAAATGAATTAAGGGATAATAGAATACAGCGTAATTCCATCGACATCTTTGAACTGAATGAAGCCGGTTTTGTAGCCCTTACTGAAAAGCGCCTATCTCCCACAAGAGAAGTGGAGAACCGTGAGCTGAGAGCGTAGGAGTATTATTGAGGATACCCTCCCTAAGCACACTTTTTCTTTCTTTCCTCAGACTTGGCGTGACAGCCTTCGGCGGTCCTGCGATGGTCGCATACATAAGAGAAATGGCTGTAACGCGTTACAAGTGGCTTGACGAAGAAAAATTTAAGGATGGTGTCGCACTCTGTCAAGCCATACCAGGAGCTACCGCCATGCAGACCGCTGCATATGTGGGGCTTAGGGCAAGGGGTATCGCAGGAGCACTGACATCATTTGTCGGTTTCGGACTGCCTGCATTTATTTTGATGGTGGTGCTTTCATCGCTCTATTCCAGATATCATGACGTTCCCCGAATTATCTCGGTTTTTCAGGGCTTACAGGTTGTCGTTGTCGCAATTGTTGCAAATGCGACTTACTCCTTCGGCAATAGTACGCTTAAGAATTTCAGAGACGTCATTTTTGCCATAACCGCTTCTATTCTCTTGTGGACCGGCCTAAGCCCCTTTATTGTAATTTTTGGGGCTGTTTTAATCGGCATTATATTTCTAAACGGCAAGGGCATTATACCTGAACCAACTGTTGAAAGAGAAACAGAAGGGTATAGTGTCAAACAACTGTCGATGATTCTCTTTATTTTGCTTCTAGGACTGTTAATGCTTTATCTCATAGATACAAAAATCTTTGATCTCGCCGTGTTGATGATGAGAATTGATATATTTGCCTTTGGCGGCGGCTTTGCTTCAATCCCCCTGATGCTTCATGAAATTGTAAACGTCAGGGGGTGGATGGACAGCAAGACATTCATGGACGGCATAGCACTCGGCCAAGTGACACCCGGCCCCATCGTCATTACTTCGACCTTTGTGGGATATATGCTCTATGGCTTAAGTGGTGCAATAGTAGCGTCGGGAGCAATCTTTACACCGTCTTTATTAATGGTCATTTTAGTAACCCCAGTCTTCGACACATTAAAGACGTCAGCATATTTTACCGGGGTAACAAAAGGAGTACTTGCTACGTTTGTCGGACTCCTTTTTTACGTGACAATGAAGTTTGGATTTGCTGTGCAGTGGGATATCATAAGGGCGGTATTAGCAGGAGTGGCATTCGCAGCACTTGTGAAAAAGGTCGACATCCTCTACGTCGTACTAGTCGCTGCTTTTATTTCGGCATTTACGTTATAAGGACGCGTCTGTCATGATCCTGTCCATTCTTGAACATCAGCTTTCACATAAACAGAAATAATCACGAAACAAAACTCAGTCTCAATCGTTATTATAGTTGCAATGGGTAACAATTCTGAGCCCTTCGCTCTTGCCATTGCAACTGTTCATCAGAAATTGCGTGGCAACATCTCGATTATTGCAATGAGATAATACGCGTCCCGGAGGGACCGAAGGCTTTTTCCTTAAACATGCAAATATTCCAGTAACATTAGAAAGAACTTTTCGCTTGACAAAGCATGCTACAATTCTTATATTTAAATATACGAATATCGTAATGATTATAAGGAGGCTGCCATGGTGTCAGTCTGTGAGAGAACAGAAATTGATAAAATAGAGTTGCTTAAAGTTATTGCCCACCCTACACGTATGAAACTTCTCGAAGAACTCATACAAGGTGTGAAGTGCGTCGGGGATCTTGAGGACTATCTTGAAATCAGTCAGCCTAACGCGTCACAACATCTTTCACTGCTCAGAAGATGCGGCGTTATTGACTATTACGTAGATGGAAGGCTGAAATGTTATTTTCTAGTTGACCCGATGATTCCGGACCTTATCGAAGTACTGAAGAAGTCATATTCAGAGAAACTGCCTGCGCCCGCCTGTTGTCCAATTACAAAAAAAGGGAAATATCCTGGGGCAAGAAAGCACGAGGCCAAGGAGAGCGCGTTGCAATGACAATCACGCTTTATTTCAATGATCCACGGGGAAGAGGTGAACAAACATTCATTCCGTGGTCACGGAACTTTACAAGAAATATACTTTTGATTTTAGAATTATAAATAAGTCTCAGATGCCTTTTAGCCGCAGATTCATAAACATTTTTCCTTCGGTTGCGATTAACGAGACCATTGTATTCAAGGGGGAGGATGTAGCTAAAGCGGAGCTGCAATCCTTAATTATTAAGGAGCTGGGCAGAACCGAGCATCTGCCATAAAGGAGGACGTATGGGAAAAACACTCACACTGTATGTTTCAACATCACCGTACGCGTATGAAAACACGCTGACTACAGCCCGCATCGCTGAGTCTGCCCTGAACAAAGGCCATGCAGTGAACCTCATTGCCTCTGCGGACGGGGTCTACTGTTTCCTGAAGAAACAAAAAGCAAAGGGGATAATAAATGCCGAAGAGGAGTTTTCCCGATTGATCGGGAAAGGCCTAAAAGTCTATCTCTGAGGGGGTTGTCTGAACTTTCGCCGTGCGGCGCAAGACGACTATCTCGACGGTGCAGCAGTCGGTTCTCTGAAGGGGTTGTTCAAAACCCTGGGTGAAAGCGACATCTGGCTTAATATTGGAGCATAGGAGGAGACCATGGGACACATAGCTATGATAATTAGAAAACCGCCGTATGGCGATATCAATGCAGCAGAAGCGGTAAGACATGCTCTCGGTGCGGCGTCGGGAGAATGGAAAGTGTCGCTCATTCTGGTGGACGGAGGCGTTCTTCTTGCCAAGAAGGGTCAGGACGATACCGGAACGGGATTTACAAATCTTGAGACTACATTAAAGGACTGCATTGATATGGGTGTTGGTGTCTATGCTGATAACCTGTCACTGATGGAACATTCGGTAAAACAGGACGAGCTTCCTGCCGGTGTACAGGTCAAGAATGAATCAGATATAGCTTCTATAGTAAAAACCGCTGACAAGACAATGCTTTTTTGATTGAACTCGTTGGACTGAAAGGAGAAATCAAATGCTGGTAATTGTAAGAAGCGCACCTGACACCATAGATGGAAAACGGGGTATAAAAATTGCCCGCGACATGGCTGCTGACGTTGTACTCCTGCAAAACGGAGTTTATTTTATGCAGGCGGAACACCTTGACGATCTGGGTTTTTGCGGGACGGCATATGTGCTTTCAGATGACCGGAAACTGCGCGGCCTCGGCCCGATCGGATCAGACCGGCGTGCGAAAGAGATCACTTATGATGGACTTGTGGACCTGATGACTGAAAGCAATAATGTAGTTGGCATGTTCTAAATAATATAAATAAGGGGGCGTAACATGGCGAAAATTGTTGTTCTAGGCGGTTCATTCGGCGGGCTTACCGCTGCATTTGAGCTGAAAAGGCTTCTCGGTAAGGACGCTGACGTAACCGTTGTGAGCGATGATGGCAGATTTGTCTTTCTCCCGTCGCTCCCGTGGCTCATCATGGGATGGAGAAAATCGTCTGATATAACGCTGAATGTTTCTGAAATTCTTAAACCCAAAGGAATTCAATTTGTCCATGAAGCGGTGATAAACGTCGATGCTGATTCCTCGAAGGTGAGGACTACAATGAAAGAAATAGCATACGATTATCTTGTTGTTTCTACCGGCCCCTATCTGTCTTTTGAGGAGATCCCGGGCCTCGGTCCTGACAAAGGATACACCGACTGTACGTTTACCCTTGATCACGGAATAAAAACACAGAAGAGCCTTGAAAAGGTATTCGCAAACCCGGGTCCAATAGTCCTCGGTTCATCGCAGATGGTGAGCTGCTTCGGTCCGTCGTATGAGCTGGCCTTTGAAATCGATGCGGAGCTCAGGCGAAGGAAGATGCGGCATAAAGTGCCGATAACCTACCTTACCTCGGAACCGTATCTTGGCCATATGGGAGTCGGCGGGCTCGGCAATTCCAAGAGGTTCTTTGAAGATGAATTCGCAGTCAAAGATATCAAACCTATCGTCAATCAGGCGATCGAAGAAGTGACGCCAGGAGAGATCAAACTGAAGGACGGTACAAAGATACCCTTCAATATGGCCATGATCGCGCCACCTTTCAAAGGTGTGCCGGCCGTAGCTCCATTGGGCAATCCACGGGGCTTCATACCGGCTGACAAAAACTACCGGCATCCAAAACATAAGAACGTCTTCACCATTGGCGTCGCGGTAGCCATCGCCCCGCCTGAAGTGACGCCAGTGCCGACGGGAGTTCCTAAAACGGGTTTTATGACGGTACAAATGGCAAAGACAGCTGCGGCGACGATATATTCTGATATAAAAGGATCAACCCCGCCTCCCATGGATGACTTGAGTGTGGTCTGTCTCATGGATATGGGGAATACGGCAGCACTGCTGAAGGCATCCCCGGTGTTGCCACCAAGGCAGAGTTCCTACACCAAAAAGGGCATATGGGCGAAATGGTTGAAGGTTAGTTTTGAGAAATATTTCCTATGGAAAATGAAAAACGGCATGAGCAATCTGCCGTGAAGAAAGAATTGCTTGAATTTCATGCAGAATTCTGTAAGACCTTTTCGAGTCCCAAAAGGCTTGAGATTCTCGGTTTTCTTAAAGACGGAGAAATGACCGTCAGCGAGATAATTAACAAACTTGGAGTTCCGAAAGCAAATATATCTCAGCATTTGTCTATAATGCGTTTGAAGGGAATTCTCAAAACCAGAAGGAACGGCTCAAGTGTTTATTCCAGAATAACCAATACAGAGATTATACAGGCGTGCAATTTAATGCAGAACGCCCTCGCGCACCTCATGGAGAGTTTCGCAGTGACTTCGAAACAAAAAGTTGCTGCCGCAATGAAAGGAGACAAATACAATGTCAAAGATAACTAAAAATGTCTCGATAATGTGTTTCCATGATGAACTCTGCCAGGTATATAACGCTCTTATGACGGCATTAAGTTTGCTCAGGGAAGGCTCGAAGGTCACGCTTTTCTCCGGTTCGCGCGGTGTCAATGCTATTCACAAGGACAAGATCAAAGAACTGAAATGTCTGCCCGATCAGCCGAAGGAGATGGGGGATGCTGTTATGAAAAAGATGGAAGAGATGGAACTTCCATCTGCCGAGGAGCTGCTTTTCATGTTATGGAAAAAGGGCGCGCAGATACTTGCCTGTCCGCTTAATGTCCCTTTTTTCGGCATGGCAAAGGCTGATTTTGTTGATGGGGCGGAATTTGCCAATCCCGGAACATACTACAAAGATATAGTAATTCAGGCGCAGACATGAATCTTACTTTTTAAAAAAATCAATCACATGCAAAGATCACTATGTTGGCATGTATAGGAGGTGCGGATGCGTAAGTTTTCACTTGTTGAGTTTTCAGTAGAACATCCCAAGCTGGTTGTGGTCATGTCGGTGCTTGTCACTATGCTCTTTTTGACGCAGTTCCCTAAGATGAGGACGGACACCAACCCGAAGAACATGCTGCCCGCCACGTCTGATGTCAGGGTCTGGAATGATGAAGTGGAAAAGACCTTCAGCCTCTATGAGGATATGATTGCGCTTGGCATTGTGAATGAAAAGGGAATACTCAACAAAGATACCCTCGCATCTATACAGAGGATTACGGATGAAGTACTGAAGATCAAAGGGGTTGCCGCCCGCGACGTATCAAGTTTTACGACTATCGATAACGTTACCTCTGAAAATCAGACACTGACGGTCGCACCTTTGATGACAAAGGTTCCGGAAGACACCATAGGTATAGAGCATCTCAAAAAAATGCTATACGACAACCCTCTTTTCATCAATCGCATTATTTCAAAGGACGGAAAGACAACAGCGATCTATATTCCCCTGGAAAAGGGGGCCAACGGCAAGGAGATTGCCGACAGAATACGCGAGATCGTCAAGAAGGAAAAGGGAGACGAAAAGTATTACATAGCCGGAGACCCCGTTGCACGAGATACTTTCGGGGCCGAGATGTTCAAGCTCATGGCCATATTCGCACCGATTGCCGGCATGGTTATGCTCTTTGTCAGATATCTCATGTTCAAGGATCTCTTCCTATCGATCACGCTCATGATGGACGCAATGATCGCTATTGTCTGGAGCATGGGACTGCTTATCGGGCTGGGTTTCCCTATCCATATCATGAGTTCCATGGCGCCGGTCTTTCTTATGGCGATCGCCACCGACAGCATGCATATCTTCAATGAGTTCTACTTCCGGTATCGGGAAACGCGGGACAAGAAAAAGGCGATCATCGAGACGATGCGTGCGGTGAGCCGACCTGTTCGCAACACGGCACTGGCAACAGCAGCTGGTTTCGCCGTGCTTCTTTTCATGAATATTATTCCGGTTAGGGTGTTTGGCGGACTTGTTGCCTTCGGTACGATTGCCCTGAGAATTCTCAGCTTCAGCTTCATACCAGCCATGTTCACCTTTGTGAAGGACGAGAAGATAGAAAAAATCGCACACGCTGAAGACATCGGTACAGACAGGACATCACAGTTTCTTAAAAAGCTTGCCGGGATAGGCACACATAAACCCGCACTGACTGTTGCCATAGGGGTTGTCCTTGTCCTAATTGCCGTCATCGGGATAGCAAAGACAAAGGTGAACAACAATCTGGTTGAATGGTTTAAGAAAGGAAGCGATGTCCGCGTTTCCGATACGGTCATCAATCAGGCCCTAGGCGGCACATCGCTCGGGTATGTGGTGGCAATTGCGAAGGCAGACGACTATATAAAGACGCCGGAGGCGATGAGATATATTGATGGACTCCAAAGGCATCTTGAAAAACTCTCTGTTGTAGGGAAAACAACCTCGGTTGTGGATTATGTGAAGCGCATAAACCGCGTGCTCCATGACGATGACCCGAAGTATGACGTTGTCCCGGAGACAGAGGAGATGATCGGACAGTATATTTTCGTCTTCTCCATGTCCGCAAAGCCGTCTGATCTGGACAATGTCGTTGACTACCCGTTCAAACATGCGAACATCTGGGTGCAGCTTAAGACCTGGGATGCGAAGGCCATGCAGAATGTTATTAGCGCGGTGGATGAATATAAGAAGGCGAACCAGTCGCCGATGGAGATGAAGCCAGCCGGAATTGCCTATTTTAACCTTGTCTGGAACCATGAAGTACTCTGGGATATGGTGAAGGGCTTTATTCTTGCGCTGCTAGCAGTATTCGCAATACTTGCCTATGATTTTCGTTCCATAAAATGGGCGATCGTCGGCTATATGCCGCTTCTTTTTACGATCCTTCTTATCTACGGAGTCTTCGGGTTCATTGGCAAGGACTTTGACATGCCGATATCAGTCCTTTCCTGCCTTTCACTCGGGATGGCGGTGGACTTTGCGATCCATTTTGTGAGCAGGTTCAGGCAGCGGCTGGTGGAGACCGAAGGCAAAGAGTCGATAGCTGAAGCGCTTCACTGGACTGCGGCGCGGCCGGGGAAGGGCATCGTACGCAATGCGGTTCTCTTTGCCGCTTCTTTTGCCGTGATGCTGTTTGCTCCGCTCACGCCATATATCACTGTCGGAGCCTTTATAGTCAGTATGATGCTTCTCAGTGCGATAATGACGATTATTTATCTACCTGCCCTGATTATGCTCACGCAGGGGTGGCTTTTCAAAGAAAGTTAACACATACCGACAAACGGGGCCGGAGTTGAGAGGAGGTAAAGAGATATAGAGGAGGAGTTGAAATGAAAAAATTAGAATATGCATGGTTATGCAGGTGACTCAGTTCGGTCAAACGGACAGCAATGACAATACCCATGTCCATGTCAAATAGGAGATTGGACAGGATCAGCGTTCAGATTGGATATAACTTTTTACAGGATCTGAAAGCAAACACAAAAAAAGGGAGGAATGAAAATGATTAAAGTTATGGCAATGGCAATTTGCTTGACAGTTACGTTAGGAGCGGTTCCAGTCTTTGCGGGTGCGGTGCAGCTTCCAGAGACCGGACAGACATTAAGTTACGGGACCAATGACGACGGAGCGCTTCATAAAGGTGTTGCCTGGTCGAGCCCAAGGTTCATAGATAACAACAATGGAACGGTTACGGACAGTCTTACAGGTCTGATATGGCTGAAAAACGCAAACTGCCTCGGTCTGCAATGGACTGGTGCACTCAAAGAGATCGGTAGTCTCACAAATGGGCAGTGCGGCCTGACAGACGGTTCCACCATCGGACAATGGCGCTTGCCTAACGTTAAGGAACTTGAGAGCCTGCTAAACCCAGGCCGGTTAAACATGGCTGTATGGCTTAACACACAGGGGTTTAGTGGTGTGCAGGCTGGCCACTACTGGTCTTCTACTACGTACGCTCCTTCTACGCGTGATGCGTGGTATGTCAATATGGCCGACGGCCACGTGTTATGGAGCCATAAGACCAACGAGTACTACGTATGGCCGGTACGTTCGGGACAATAGTCGGGGATGCGGGTACTACTTGCTTATGCGCATTATAGGAGTCGCTCTCACTTTTGCTTACTACCTGTCGGCGCTGGCCTTTCTGGGCAATTATGTTGTAAAAGCATTGCAGTGGATAAAGA
Source organism: Nitrospiraceae bacterium (assembly GCA_003153275.1). Classification (GTDB taxonomy): domain Bacteria; phylum Nitrospirota; class Thermodesulfovibrionia; order Thermodesulfovibrionales; family UBA6898; genus PALSA-1316. The sequence continues at coordinate 14,430 of PLXX01000140.1, forward strand.
GCAAACCTTTGAATGTGGCGGCGTCTGATAGAATAACGCCGAAAACGTTTACATTGGCTGCCTTCGATATTTTGTTTTTCAGAAGGCTTCTCATTGTCAATGATGTCTTATGGATAGGCGAATGGGTCTTCCATATCTCTTTTGGATTGGTGGTACTCAGGCATTTAAGGTATTTTCTGGATCCTGTCCCTGAATGGATTTGGTCTATACAAACTATTGGAATAATCGCAGGTTATGTATTGCCGGCTGCGTTTGGGTATATAGCTGTCATGAAGCTCTGCATCGAAAAGAAACAATACGTTTCAAGCTATAATTTCTTTCTCCTAGCATTGATATTTGTGATAAGTGTCACCGGCCTGCTCATGAAGAATGTCTATCATCCTGATATCGTGGCCATAAAGGAGTTCATGATGGGGGCGGTGACATTGCGGTTCATCAGCACTTCTGAAAGCCCACTTTTTATATTTCATTTTGTTATGGTTTTGATTTTGTTTATTAAATTACCTACTCATGTTTTTGCTGCACCGTTGACAATTATGGCGGCGAGACAAAGGGATGAAATAGTTAAGGAGTTGGTCCATGAAAAATAAGGATTGTTTCTCTCAAAATCTTACGACGCAGCAATTGATAGAACTGGACGCCTGCACGGGTTGTGGAGAATGCCTTAAATTCTGCCCGGTTCAGGATGTTACCGGCAATCCTGCCATATCGCCGCCGGAAAAGATCCGTGCCTTCAGGGAGTTTATAAAAGCGACTGAGGGGCTCAAGGCAAGGCTGATGGGACCAGACAAGATCGATAGCCGCCTTCTTGAGGATTTCACAAAGGCTGTCTTTGAATGCACGACCTGCGGGGCATGCGGTCAGCACTGCAGCGTGGGCATCTTCACACAGCGTCTTTGGCCCATGCTTCGAAAAGAGATGGTCAAACGCGGCATCGGCCCTATCGGTGACCAGGCCAAGATGCCGGAGATAATAACGAATACGGGTAACCCTTACAACATGCCGGCCAAGGACAGATTCAGTCCATGGTTTCCCGATAATGTGAAGGTCGAGAATAATGCTGAGATCGCCTATTACGCAGGCTGTACCGGTGCATATTCAGCACAGCCCATGGTGAAGGGTGATGTCATAGTGCTGAATGCCATCGGAGACCCTTTCACCATGCTAGGGCCCGAGGAAGAGGTCTGCTGCGGTTTTCCGCTCTTTATTTCAGGGCAACATGACATGCTTGAAGACCTCGTAAAGAGGCTCGTTGGAGGGTATAAGGCAAAGGGGGTGAAACTGCTGCTCACATCCTGTCCCTGATGTGTGAATATAATGGCCCGTGATTGGCCATCAATATATGGACAGGAACTGCCTTTTAAAATCAGACATATGACGCAGTTTGTCTCAGAGGCGTTACAGGGTGGCCGGCTGAAACTGAAGAGAGAACTCAACGAGCGGCTAATCTACCATGACCCTTGTTATCTGAGCCGCGGAGTCGGCGTGATTGAAGAGCCAAGAACGGTGCTCAGGAGCATCTCTGGCGTACAGCTTCTTGAGTTCCAGCGGCATGGTATCAATTCACGATGCTGCGGAGCCGGAGGAGCGGCAAGAAAGGTTTTTCAGGACAACGCAAACGCGATGGGAAGACTGGCCATCGATGAGGCAGTGAAAAAAAAGGCTGACCGGCTCATTCTTAGTTGCCCGGCATGCTACGCGCAGGTCAATGAGGCGATGGTAGACCATGATAAGAAAATTAGAATCACTGATATCATGGAGCTTGTGGCGAGCCTTCTGGTGGATGAGAAGTAAAAAACCGCTATTGCGGTATATATATTAATCAAGCGGAGGTTTTCTTATGAAACGATTAATGATTGTATTGCTGCTGTTGTGTCTCCCCCTGGAGGTATTTGCCCTCACCGCTGATGAGGTTGCAAAAAAGTCTCAGACGGCATTTCTTTATCCGGGTAAGGACTTCAAGGCCCGGGTTATGATGAAGCTTGTCAGCAAGGGTGGTCAGGAGCGAGTACGGGAAATGACCATGCTCAGAAAAAATTACGGCGACGCTGGAGGTGAGCAGAAGTACTTTATCTACTTTTTCCAGCCGGCAGATGTAAAGGATATGACGTTTATGGTTTATAAGTATCCCGGAAAAGATGCTGACCGGTGGCTTTTCATTCCCGCTATAAGCATGGTGAGACGCATTGCGGCAAAGGATAAGCATTCGAGTTTCGTCGGCTCTGATTTTACCTATGAGGATGTCTCTGGCAGAAACCTTGAGGAGGATTCCCGCAGTATTGTCAGGGAGGAAAAAGCCGGCGGCAAAGACTGCTACGTCATCAAGAGCGTGCCGAAAGCAGAAGATATGGACTACAGTTACAAAATGGCATGGATTGATAAGTCCACATTTCTTCCTCTCAAAGAGGAATATTTCGACAAAAGAGACGAATTATATAAAGTGTTTACAGCTATCGAAATAAAAGACTTCAAGGGCTTTCCGACGATAACCAAAAGAAGCATGAAGGATCTTCAGAGCGGGCATATGACAGAAGTCTCTTACACCAAGACTGATTATGGAATCGGGATTGATGACAGCCTGTTTTCGGAGAGATTTCTTAAGCAGCCGCCGAAGAAATGGATTGAATAAGCAATACAGTGAAAGCCTTTGATGATTATGCCTCTAATTATGACCAATGGTTCGACAGCCCTGAAGGGAAGGCATTGTTTATGTCAGAAGTTAAGGCGGTCAGTCTACTCATGAAGGGGGTTGAGCATCCTTTTCTGGAGATCGGCGTTGGCACAGGGAGGTTTGCAGAGGAATTGGGGATAGATTACGGGATCGATCCGTCAGTCAAAATGCTGCTTATGGCTGCAACGCGAGGCATCAAGACAAAACAAGCTGAGGGAGAGGCGTTACCCTTTTCGGATGATTTCTTTGGTTCAGTATTCATTATCTTCACACTCTGTTTCGTGAAGAATCCTGCAAAGGCAATTGCGGAGGCATGGAGAGTACTCAGGCAGCAGGGATACCTGATTATAGGGATAATCAATAAGGAGAGTCCCTGGGGCAGGTTTTACATGCAGAAGAGAGATAGTGGGCACCCTCTCTATAGTCTTGCACGTTTCTATGATGTGGGGGAGGTCACAGAAATGCTGACAACCGCTGGATTCATAGTTGAAGCTCATTCTTCGACACTTTGTCATCCGCCGTCTGTTCAAATTCCTGCCGAAGAAGCACATACCCGATTCATAAAAGAGGCAGGCTTTATCTGCATTGAATCAAAGAAGTCAACATCAGGAGACCGGACATGATCATTATTAATGCTGCACGGTGTCTTTTGTTTCTTATCTGCTTTTTGATGCTTTGCACCGCAGCACATGCAGAGGACATCTCTTTGCATGGATTTCTCCAGGGCAACTACTCTGCCGATACATCAGCAAAGAATCCTGACGGCGGCAATTTTAAGTTAGCCGAGGAGAGACTTCAGATAAAACTTGATGCTGCAAAAGATCCATTGCATCTTCTCATCAAGGCAGATGGATGGTATGATCACGTCGGCAAAAAATGGGACTCTGAATTAAAAGAAGGTTATATTGACTACACTGCGAATACGTGGGACGCCAGAATTGGTAGGCAGGTCATCACCTGGGGAGTTGGGGATCTGGTGTTCATCAATGATGTATTCCCGAAGGATTACGAGGCGTTTTTCTCAGGGAAGCCCCTGGAATATCTGAAGAAGGGTGCCGATTCCGCGAAGATAGGCATATATCCAGGCTTTGCATCCTTTGAGTTTGTTGTAATACCGTTGTTTACGCCTAATCATTATCCAGACTCACAGAGGTTCTGGATGTTTGACCCCATGCCTGGCGTAACTGACAGGACAAAAGAAAAGCCAGGCGTTTCCCTTGAAAATACGGAGATCGCTTTGCGGGCATATCGGGATATTGCAGGCTTTGATGCATCCCTGTACTATTATCGCGGGTTTCTTAGGCAACCATCCATGAAGCCGGACGATCTGATACTGCCGACAAAGTTGACCATCTTTTATCCTAAACTCTCTGTCTATGGCGCAAGCCTTCAGGGAAAGGCGTTGGATGGTGTTCTGAGTCTTGAGGCCGGCTATTATGATTCAAGGGAGGACAGACAAGGCACCGATCCCACGATCCCCAATACGCAGACAAGATTTCTTGTAGGATATCAGCGGCAGTTGTGGGAGGATTTCACGATTGGGGTCCAATATTATGCAGAGTATATGCACGATTATACCGCATATACAAATAGCCTGCCTCCGGGATTTCCTCAAGAGAGACGCCTGCATGATCTTGTATCGATAAGGCTTACACAATTCCTTTTGCACCAGACCCTCAGACTTTCATGGTTCTCATTCTGGAGCCCGTCAGACAGCGACTACCTGCTGAATCCAGAGATAAAATATAACTTTTCCGATCATGTGTGGGCTGCTATCGGCGGAATGGTCTTCGGCGGGAGAAAAGCATGGAGCCAGTTCGGTCAGCTCGACAAGGATGATAATGTTTATATGCAGGTAAGGTACGAGTTTTAGCCGGATTACCAATTACTTTACAAAACTATCGTCCCCGAGGAATAGAGTTATTGACCATTGAATACCAAAAATAACCAACACCTCAGGGCATCACGCCTGAAACGTTGAACGATAAATGGCAGGAATTATTGTTTCGATTGCGAGGCGCGGAGTTCGGGACGAACTCTTTGAAAGTTTCACCTATCGATAACTATCAGGTATCAGGTGGAGTGAAGGCAAACAGAGATCAGTGAAATGCTGACTGTGCGACGGATCGCAAAGCCAATAATAGAATCAGCCCCTTCAGCGTCGTCTATGGGTTGATGTCAGCGATCCAGACGAATTTGCCATTCTTTATCTGCATAATTACAGCGCTCTTTGCGGGGTCGCCGGAGCCTGGAGTAAAACGCATATTCCCAGTAACACCTGCAAAATCCCTTATCGCCGAAAGGGCCTCGCGGATTGCCTCGCGGTCTGTTTTGCCGGCCTTTACTATTGCCTCCTTCAGAAGTCCGAAGGAGTCATAGGTCAGGGCGGCGACGTCATCCGGAGTGGCCTTATATTGGACACTGTAGGCCTCGACGAATTTCTTAGTCAGAGGGTTTGGACTCCCGGCGGAATAGTGGTTGCAGAAATAGAAACCCTCGCAGTCACTGCCGCACATCTTAATCAGTTCCTCGGTGGACCATGCGTCGCTTCCGAGGAAGGGCACCGTTATCCCGAGTTGATGGGCCTGCTGGACCTGAAGAGGAACGTCAGTATAATAGCTTGGAAGGAATATGATATCCGGCTGGGAGCTCTTGATCTTTGTGAACTGGGCAGTGAAATCCTTGTCGCCGGTAGAATATGTTTCAACATCAACGACCTTGCCACCGTTTTCCTCGAAACTCTTATTGAATAGCTCGGTCTGGCTCTTCAGCACATCTGCGGCTCTGTCGTAAAGGGCGGCCGCCTTTGCCACCATCAGGTTGCTCCCTGCGAATTTCCCGAGTACCTGGCCTTCGAAGATGTCCGTAAAACAGGCACGGAAGACATATTTTTTAGGCAGACCTGTAGTCGCATCAAGGGTCGTCTTGGGATTGGTGGACCAGGGGGTAATGAGCACTACCTTGGAAGCCTCAGCGATTTCAGAAGCAGGTATGGCATTGCCGCTTGAATTGGGGCCGACGATTGCGACAACATTGTCCTGGGCGATCAGCTTCTGGGCTGCAGAGGCAGCCTGCTCAGGCTTCGAGGCGCTGTCCTCGATGATCAGGTCGATCTTATATTTCTTGCCGTTAAGCTCTATGCCTCCGGCGTCGTTTATCTCTTTTACCGCCAAGAGGGCCCCGTTCTTACAAGAGGCGCCAACCACCGGTATCTGCCCCGTCAGTTCTGCGATCAGCCCGATTCTTACCGTGGAATCGTCACTGCTATTGCTACTGCAACCTGCAAGCGCCAGCGTTGTCATTACTGCGAAGACGAGGGAATATATTGCTTTTTTCAAGAAAGAACCTCCATGGAAATAATATACTCTTAAAATCGATTAAGGAATACTTTTACATATATTGAAATTATTAACAATCAACTTTTTATGTGAGGACAATAAATAGGGTCAGCGCCCATTTTCAGTTACGACCGGAAATCTGCTATGTTGAAATAAGGCCTTGAGTGCGTAGTATCAGATTCATCGCAAGACTATTTGCTCACAGAACTCAACACCAACCTCATTTTCCGGTGACCGAGGAGTTCGCCGCGTAGCTTTATGAATCTGCCATGTCCCGGTGTGAACTATTGCATTGAGTGAGGATCAATATCATATTATTACTCGTGTGAAATCCCGGTAGAAACCTTCACTGATATACCTTCATCGGCGATGGACATGAACGAGGCGATGCATCTTCATCCAGACCAGACAGCGGGTTACCTCGACACGTTGTTTAAATTTGCATGTCCTCTAGGTCAGCTCTCAGATGCGGTGGGTGGTGGATAGCTGTCTGTACTGTCTTTTGCCATTTATAATGATATGCCAGATTCAGCGGCAACGTCCACCATAAGTGAACCGATGACCTCCATAAGCGTTTTGCTATACTTGGAAGAGAATAAAAACGCTCATTTACATACCGAAAGCCCTCTAACAATTCTACCACGCTCATCCGCTTTGGTTGATAAACCACATCGTCGCGACTATTATATTTGCGCCAGTCTCGCGTTAAAATACGCCCTTCCGCTTCCATTTTCCGAAACAGCGGTGTGCCTGGAAAAGGCGTTAGGATATTGAAGGTTGCGTTCTGAACCCCTGTTTTTTCCAAAAAATCGACGGTATTTTTGAATATCTCCGGAGTATCATGATCGAATCCAAAAATTATCCCGGCTTGCACGGCAATCCCATATGAATGGATGCGTTCAATAATCTGGTAATACTCCTCCACGCGATTGAACCTCTTATTAACTTCAGTCATGCTTTTCTGCGAGATTGACTCCAGCCCCAAGAACAGCTGTTTACATCCGCTATGCGCTGCGGCCTTCAAGAAGTCGTCATCTCTGCCAGCATGAATACTCGCCTGACTACTCCACCATTTCCGATATGGAGCGATGGCGCGAAACAATCCCTTTGCGTATCCCATATCTCCGGCAATGTTATCATCCCAAAAGATAATTATCTTCCCACTGAAAGAGGCATATTCTGCCGCGACCTCCGATATCGGTCTCTTGCGTAGCGTATGTCGATACATCACGGCAATGGTGCAGAAATCACATTGGCTTGGGCATCCACGGGTTGCAAATAGAACTCCATTGGTGTAGTCATGCCTATGAAATAATTCCTTTCGTGCCATAGGAATATTTTCAAGAGACGTCACGCTGGTTTGTTGATACATACAAAGATAAGATCCCGATTCAAAGCCTTTTAAGAATTTTTCCCATAAACCTTCTGCTTCTCCAATGAATATCACATCCGAGTATTGACTGGCCTCTTCTGGCAGCAGCGTTACATGTGGACCGCCCATCACCACACATATTCCCCGGGACCTAAAACGCGTGGCAATGTCATAGGCATGAAAAGCACTTGGCGTATGAAATGTAAGGCCAACCACATCTGCGTTGATGTTCCAGTCAATTTCTTCCGCTTCTTCATCCACGTGAATTACATCCCAACCCGGAGGAACCCTAGCGGCCAGATAGGGCATGGTAATCTGCTGAAAGTTCAGAACCCGTGACCGCCTCACTCTCCTAATTTCAGGCGCAGAGGCCGTTATCAACAGAAGCTTAGGCATCTGTAATTCCAGAATCCTGATTTCAATCTATAACCGGTCAACAAACAATTCTGCACTTTTTCAGACAACATCACACATTTTATCATTTAAGGTTACTTTAATCACAAGAAGGGGTTTTCTAAACTGCATTACTGCTAGCGGTATATATCGACAAACTGTCGAATAACATTTCTACTCCGCACCATTGGATCGTGTTACGGGTGTGTTTGCAGGAAGCAGTAGAGAGAAGGGAGAAGAGTTGAGATTAACTGAGCTACCAGGTGAGTTACGCCCCGTATCATGCTCAATAAAAGGCGGATGTAGCTGCCAGGCAAATATTTCGACTGCTTCCTGTACACCACACATAGCGACCGTGATACAATTGTACGGAGTACTACCAGCAATTAACAGGGCATTCAAAGTCGCTCTGTTTTCCACCCCAGATTCCATAGAGATCGGGCGGGCGTTGGTATGACGGATAATAATCATTGACAGGCATTCTATGAGAATTATATATTTCAAGAGGAGAATGATGCCCTGACTGGGATGTCGCCACCTCGCTTTTTCACTTCCTTTTTCCTCTTGCAGGCGCTCGCCCGGTCATCGAGTATGATTTTTGAGAAACACATATAACTGGAGACACCTTCCCTTCGGGAAGGGAGATGGCAAAGGAGGAAGACATGAAAGGGAGAGTAATCGGGTTTTGTCTGTTATTGCTAGTTGCGATATTGGTCAGGACTTCGTGGGGAGCTACGGAATCAGGTAACAATAATTTTTTTGGAGGGAGTGCTGGACTTGTTGACACTGGGGCCGGCTCCGGGAACTACAACAGCTTTTTTGGCGGATATGCCGGCTATTACAACTACTCGGGGAGCAACAACAGTTTCTTCGGCTACCAGGCCGGCCTCTGGAATACCACGGGATATAACAACAGCTTCGTCGGCTCTGGGGCCGGAGGCAACAACAGCGGGGGGCAAAACAACAGCTTCGTCGGCTATCAGGCCGGCTACTTCAATACCACGGGGTATAACAATAGCTTCGTCGGCTCTGGGGCCGGCAAAGCCACCGTCGGAGGGCAAAACAACAGCTTCGTCGGCTATCAGGCCGGCAAAGACAATACCACGGGCAACACTAACAGCTTCTTCGGCGCTCAGGCCGGCTACTCCAACCAGACAGGGTACAACAACACCTTCATCGGCTATCAGGCTGGCTATGCCAACACGGGGAACGGCAATATCTTTATCGGTACCCAAGCTGGCTATTTTGATTCGACCAACTCTAACCAACTCTATATTGACAATTGCATTAACGGTTACCCCTGTACGCCTCCCCTTATACATGGAGACTTCAGCGCTTCTACTCTAACAGTCAACGGGAGCCTCGGCGTGGGGAAGACTCCATCGACCGCATTGGACGTAAATGGTACGGCTACCGCGACTAATTTCGTCGGCAACGGATCAGGGCTGACGAACGTCAGCGGCGCTAACATCAGCGGACCGATCGCTAACACCACGGGGTCATTCAACACCGTCGTTGGCACGAGTGCCGGGGCAGGTGGCAGTGACAACAGCTCCTTCGGCTATCAGGCCAACCCAAGCGGTGGTAATTACAACAGCTCCTTCGGCTATGCAGCCGGGAACGGCGGCGGTAACAACAGCTCTTTCGGCGTTTCTGCCGGCGTAGTAGGTGGTACTAACAACAGCTCCTTCGGCTCTGCAGCCGGGAACGGTGGTACTAACAACAGCTCTTTCGGCTCTGAAGCCGGCTACAGTACTACGGGGAACGGCAATGTCTTTATCGGTTACAAGGCGGGATTTTCGTCTATCACTGAAAACAACACGCTCTATATTGACAATTGTTATTATGATATCAGCGCGGGCAATTGCACATCGCCGCTCATAAAAGGGGATTTCTACGGCAGGTCATTAACGATAAACGGCACGCTCGCTATGACCAATCTTTTGTCGCCCTCGGACGAACGGTACAAGAGAAACATTCAGCCTCTTCAGATGTCGCTGGAAAAGGTGGAGCGCCTGGCCGGCGTGAGCTATGAATGGAAGACGGAGAAGTATGCCGGGAAGGGATTCAGGGAAGGAAGGCAGATCGGCCTTATCGCCCAGGAGGTCGAGAAGGTTTTCCCCGAGCTGGTGCAAACCGACTCCGACGGTTACAAGGGAGTTGCTTATGACAAGCTAGTACCGGTGCTGATTGAAGCTGTGAAGGAACAGCAGAAAGAAATGAGAGACAAGGACGCCCGCATCGAGAGACTGGAGAAAACGCTTGAGACAATGGAGCGGAGGATGGCCGCGCTGGAAAGCCCATCAAAGACAATTGCACTGAAGTAGGAATAGATCTATATGGGCAGCAGGGCAGAGAGCGTCTAAGCTCCCTGCCCTGTGCTGCCCATATCTCAATTACGAGCGAAAATCTTCAATAGTTGCATCTTCAGATACCTGTCAGATAGTCGGTGCTATACGTAACAAAATGG
>PLXX01000054.1 GCA_003153275.1 Nitrospiraceae bacterium
CTTACCTCAGTCGCGGGTAGTTCACGTCTATCAAGTTTTAGAGTCAGGATATCTATGAGTGCCTTTCTCTCAAAAAAAGTTTCCCTGATCACTCTACTCAATTGGAGCAGCGAGAAACCGTATTTTGTCTGGCACTTAATGTAGGTCAGAAGCGGATAATAGCACATTGCCACCCAGCTTTGAGTCATCACGGTGTTCTTGCTGGTTCCCAGAAATGACTTGATCTTGAGGTTCTGCTTGATTTATTTGAAAAACAATTCAATCCGCCAGCGGGACTTGTAGACCTTCCTGCATGAAACAGGCACCATGAGATGTTAGGAGCCTACTGCAGATTATTATAGGCAAGCAAGAGGATTCATTAGCTTCTTCAATGCGCAATTGTCTTTATGCGTCTTTCCAAGTGGTATAATTTATCCATAGGGATTACCGCTAAAAATGGATACGCAAGAAACAAAGCGCTTGAAGATTTTGATGTTTAGTACGTTTGTTATGAAAAAGAGTTAGAATGGGAGTCAATCAATGAAAGAAATTATATGTACAGGAATCATTCTTCTGCTGGCTGGACGCGGCCTTGCAATATCCGGGGGACAACCGGCTGACTCGATAGCCGAAGGTGGTACAGTCCGTAAAAAACAGACCTCCAGCGTTCGCAGGACTGGGATCAATGTCGATCTCAATGTGTAACAACTTGAGATGTGGCAGCGTGCGGGTCTTTCTGTATGAAGGGCAGGGGGTATGTTTGGCGCTGATGTATTCTCACACGGTATGCATTAATGGTTAATCCTTCTCTTCATTCTCAAAAGGTATTGAAAATAGCACAACACTCAACTGGTTTGGATTATGACTGAGGATCACAGATTTAGTCTCAATAGGGTTCAGACACTTTTTGCTGAGACCTTCGGTCTCGGACGCGCAGTGGCGTTTAGTGTCTTTCTTCTGATAATTGCGGTCACTATCTTTGCGCTGTACTGGTTTTTTCATTCTGGTCCGCCGGACACAATTACAATTACGACCGGTCCCGAGGGGAGTATTTTCAAAAAGAATGCGGAGAAATACGCTGAGATACTGGCCCGGAACGGGGTCACCCTCAAAATCATCACTTCCGAGGGCTCCCGTGAAAATCTTATGAAACTCGCTGATCCTTCATCCCACGTTGACATCGGATTTGTTGAGGGTGGAGTCGCCGAAGGAGTAAATACTGAAAAGCTGGTATCGCTCGGCAGCGTATCCTATGCTCCACTCTTGGTCTTCTATAGAAGTGCTGCACCGGTTGAGCTTTTTTCCCAATTCAAGGGTAAGCGGCTTGCGATCGGCCCTGAAGGTAGCGGAACTCGTTCCATCGCCCTCACACTCCTTGCTGCCAACGGCATCGAACCTGATGGCGCGACGGAGTTGTTGGATCTGGAAGCGCAGGACGCAGCAAAGGCCCTGCTTAACGGTGAGATCGAAGCAGCGTTCCTGATGGGAGAATCCGCGTCGATAAACATCATACGATCCCTGCTGTTTACACCGGGTATCCGGATCTTCGAGTTCACGCAGGCGGACGGATATAGCCGTCGCATCGTCTATTTGAACAAGCTGACGCTCCCCAAGGGATCTATCGACTTCGGAAAAGACATCCCTGCACACGACCTCAACCTCATCGGACCGACGGTCGAGCTCATTGCACGCAGCCGGCTTCATCCCGCGCTATCCGATTTGCTGCTGGAGGCGGCACGCGAGGTACACGGAAAACCGAATCTCTTTCAGCACAGGGGCGAATTCCCCGCGCCTCTCGATCATGAAATTCGAATAAGTTCGGAGGCACACCGATTCTACAAATCGGGGATGGGCTTCCTTTACCGCTCGCTTCCCTTTCGCCTGGCGAGTCTCGTGAACCGAATCTTGGTCGTCTTTATTCCTTTCGTAATCATAATGATCCCGGGACTCAAACTTATCCCCGCGCTTTACCGGTGGAGAATCGAGTTGCGGTTCTATCGGTGGTACCGCGCCCTGCTTGTGCTCGAAAAGGATCTCGTGGTGAAGTCGGAGCCTGATAAGAGGGAAGAATTGTTGGCACACCTCGATGACATCGAAAAGGCGGTCAACAAAATGAAGGTTCCTGCGTTCTTCGCCGATCAATTCTATGGGCTTCGGGGCCATATTATGTTCGTCCGAGGTCAGCTCATGGACAACGAAAGATCCGGCCAGCCCCACACAACTGCTGGCGTGACAAAAAACCATCTCTGAAAATTGCGAACCTATCTTAGGTGTTTCTTTCCGCTCCTATCCTACTCCTCAGAAACGTGAAATTGAATCTGTAGGGGAAGAAATGTCGAAAGTCTCTGTAACTGAGGAGCTCGTTCCGAATAGCGGGAAGCCGGGCCATGACGTTCCTGTCACCCCGGCCTGTCAGTCTGTGCACTACGCTGGTGAGGAAAGACTTCTCGCTATTTTGCCGGTGAATGCAGTGTAGCCGGTATCGGGTTCAACAAGCCAAACACACCCACGCCATTAGTGGTCCCCACATATACCTTCCCACCGGCGATAGTTGGCGTGATAAATTTATTGCCCGATCCGAAATCGTCTCGGCCTCCGGGCGCCAGAATGCTGTTGTAAAGTTCATGAGACAGGTCAGCGGCATCATAGGCATGCAGCACTGCGGCGCTTCTATTTTCTACAGCCCAAATGATGGCGTTGTTATTTCCGCTGGCGGAAATGCTCGGTGTCGTCCCTGGGTATGAAAACAGCGTGCTGGATTGCGAGGAAGGAGTTGAAGTCAGCATGGCATTATTTGAGACGGGGAATGCCTTGAGAAAATCACCAACTGCTCCATAGTATATGGTTCCATTGAAATACGCAGGCATCCCAAATTCCTGATTCCCCAGTGCACCGGGGAGGTCCTGATAAATGCTGCTGTTATTCGACGGATTGAATTTGCCCATATTGTCACGGTCTACGACATAGATGTGGACATCTTTGCCCGCACCTACGGCGAGGCGTCTGATTTGGCCGGTGGCGTCTGTCACATCAGGCAGCACCAGCGCTCCCCCTGATCCAAGGTCTAGATCCGACGCATTTTCTTCTACTACGCTGAAGGGAGCAAAATAATCGGCTACCGCGAGGTGATTATTCATCGTTGAGATTTTCAGGAAGGAGTTGCCGAAGTCTCCCATGTTAGGGAACTGAGTGAAAAAATTCAGAGTTGTATCAAAGGTCCCGTTTGCCAGAAGGGCGAAGATGTTGCCGTTCGCATCGGCGGCCGGCGCTGCCCCGCTGTTCCAGTAAGAGCCTCCGTTCCCGTTCGCAGTAAGATTTAACACAGTCACTCGGGCAAGGGTGTTTTGGTCGTAGCCGATGAGCCAGCCCGTATAAGGACGAATGTCGCAGTGTGAAGACCAAGCAGTATAGACAACTCCATTCAGCAGCAATAGGCCGGGACGCTCTTTGTACTGCCCCGGATCAAAAGTAACGATGCCGCCGCTACTGTTGTCGCCCGTCCCGGGATATGTGGCCCCGATAACCTGAGGGCCCCCGAACTCCTCAGCTCCGGTGGTAAGGTCCAGGGCGTGCAGCCGCTGGAAATACTGGCCGGTCTGATTCTTGCTCATGGCAACGATATATATTGTTCCGTGAGGTCCGGCATCCCGGTCAATTACCGGTGTTGCGGTGACACCTATTTCAGGCCTCACCTGGCCACACCCACGATCATCAGAAGAAGTTTCGCCCGGCTGCAGCATGGAAACCTGCCATATCAGATTGCCCGTATCAGCATCAAAGGCATAGACGCTGTCGTGCTCGGTAGCAACAAGAAGAAGGTTGTAACTGCCTTTGTTGGGAATGCTCACACTTGAAACGTAGAGGGATTGAGCATCAACCTTGCCGTCAACAGGAATTACAAAGAGTTTGCCAAAAGAATTTACACTGACATTGGCGGGTGTAAGGATGGTTTCATTCAGGTTCTGACCTGTGCGGAGATTGTCATTGTGATAGGTCAGCACGTCGCTGCTTGTGGATCCCCGCAGGTTGCTCACATTGACGCTTGTCTCCCAGAGGTAATAGCTGCCAAAATTTCCGGCGGGTGTTACAAGAAGAAAGATGGTGTATGATCCCGGGGCGAGACTCGAAACAGGGAGGCCGTGAAAAAGTATGCTATCTACCGAGGCGGTTACGTCAGACATGAATGGCACAATCCCCGCCGGAGCCTGTCCGGCTGCAATCGCCTGCGAGACTTGCTGCATCTGCAAGATCTGAAAGGTGCCATCAGGCCTGAGATTGTTGATCAACTGGGGGTTTGTGGACAGGGTGAACGCCCAGTACATATCAACGGGACCCTCAAATTGGGCGATGTCAAGCCGAATCGTAACCGAACTTCCGCCTTGGGCCAGAGAGCCTATACTCACAGGCTGTGCAAGAGGCGGGCTTGTGTTGACCACTGGTGTTGATGCGGGAGGATATGTAAAGGTTTCATTACCTGCTGGCAAGGGAATCGCAGCAGCAGAGACCGCCGCTTCCCGAGGAAGATAGTCATTGCCTGCATTCAGCAATGCTGACTCGGGCAATGCTGCCGAATACACATCCGCGGAGAAGATGCACCAGGTGGTCATCATAAACAGAAAGAGCAGAGCTCCTTCTCTTATCCTACACCTGTTCATTCTCTTTTTTGTCCCCCCCCCTCTTTCCGTGAATCCAAGGGTCTCCTCCTCTTGATAATCTTACCAGCTTACCGACCTTCTTCTTCTCTATTATCACAGTATCGCCCACCTGTCAACTGTCCAACAGACGTAGTGTGTCAATCAGCCTGTTGACATATCATTGTATTTATTATAATATTTGGACAGATGGCACATTAAATAAGCAGGTGAGCAGGCGAGCCCGGAATCCGGATTGTGGATCTTTGGCTTTTTTGTGGGGAGCGGAGTGGAGATAGCGTGAAAAAATATGCTTGTGAAAGAATGCATGAACGGGAGCCGCATAACGATGCGATCAAGTTTACGGTACTGTTCATGCGTGCCTCGGATTTTATGCGTGAGCATACCTCCGGTGAGATTCTCGATGCGAGTAATTCGGGGCTAGGACTGGTGACGACTTTTCCTCTTGAGGCGGGGCATGTCCTTGAATGGGATGACAGGCTTCAGGAGGGCAACCTCCATATTGCGATGGTCCGATGGGCCGAGAAGCTGAATGAGCATTACCGCGCCGGGGTGATGTTCATTTGAGTGCAGGGACGGACAGCTGACTGCCCTGTCGACCCGCTGTTTTGCCGTATCCGGCCTGACCGAAGTCTGAAAATCTGTTTGTCCTGGTTAATTAACAAAGGTATTGAACCCGTACATGGCTAGAACATGAAGAGACTATCTGAAGATGAGTTGAAAAAGGCCCCGGATTACGAGGAGCTGAAATGGTACAATGGCGTCCCGGTCACCGTCGGCGCTTTTGGGGAGACATGGAAAAGGATCGCGACCGCGGAAGGTTACTCGCCCTATTTTGTAGTTTCCGACAGCGATGATACAGAGGATTTCTTTGCTGTCTATTCTGAAGACGAACCGGTGGAACCAAGCGAATAAATCCGGGCTGCTGGCTCGAGGCCCTTGCTCGCTGAATTGCCCGCCGGGCAGATGCTTTAACTTCTATTACCATCTTGACATTTCTTAAAATAATCATTGACTCTTCTGTCATTATTTGGTAATAATTGCCATAGTTATGAATTATGGACTTATTAAAATATATAATAAGTTAATAAGCACACCGTGCCGCTATCCTGTAACAATTCTTCCTGAATATGCCTCATTTCTTGTTCAAAATATGTGTCACATACTAACAACAAAACAGCACATCATACTGTAAGGAGGTTTTGCATGACTATATCACGGAGAGACTTCTTAAGGCTATCGGGAGGCGTAGCAGTTGCCGGTACGGTGGCTGCAGGACTCACACCGCAGGATGCTGATGCAGCCGCCAAAGAGCTTCGCACAAAAGGGGCAACAATGACGACAACGATATGTCCCTACTGCTCTGTCGGGTGCGGCATTGTTGTCCATACAAAAGACGGGAAGGTGGTTAACACCGAAGGCGACTCTGAGCATCCGATCAGTGAGGGCACGCTTTGTTCAAAGGGGGCATCGCTGTATCAACTGGTACACAATCCGAAACGGCTGGCCAAGCCTATGTACCGTGCAGCCGGGGCTTCTGACTGGAAAGAGGTTGAATGGGACTGGGCGCTTGATGAAATTGCAAAGAGAATAAAGGATACCCGCGACCGGACCTTCAAGGTGACATCGAAGGCAAAGATCAAGGAAGAACAGACGGACGGGACAGAGAAAGAAGTTGAGAAGGAATTTGTAGTCAACCGGACAGATGCAATCGCCCATGTCGGGAGCGCAGCTCTTGATAACGAGGAGTGTTATATCCTGCAGAAGTGGCTCCGTTCCCTGGGGATTGTCTATATAGAACACCAGGCCCGAATATGACACTCCGCAACTGTTGCGGCTCTGGCAGAGTCGTTCGGACGCGGTGCAATGACAAACCATTGGGTGGACCTCAAAAATGCTGATGTAATACTGGTGATGGGCAGTAACCCTGCCGAGAACCATCCAATATCAATGAAATGGATGATGCGGGCAAGGGAAAAAGGGGCCAAGCTTATCGTCGTTGATCCACGCTTTACCCGGACTGCAGCAAAGGCAGATATTTATGCTCCTCTGCGGTCAGGAACCGACATCGCCTTTCTCGGCGGTATGATCAAATATATCATGGACAATAGTCTTTATTTCAAAGAGTATGTTGTCAACTACACCAATGCCTCTTTCATGGTTAACCCCGAATTCAAAGGACCGGCTGACCTCAACGGTCTCTTCTCAGGATATGATGCAAAAACCCGAAAATACGACAAGAAGACCTGGTCATATCAGATTGATGAGAAGAGCGGGGTGCCGAAGAAGGACCCGACTCTGAAGGATCCGCACTGCGTTTTTCAGCTGATGCGGAGACATTATGCCCGCTACACACCCGACTTGGTCTCGAGCATTACCGGTGCGCCGACGGATACCCTGATCGAGGTATACAAGACTTACGGTTCCACTGGAAAGCCGAACAGGGTCGGCACTGAGTGCTACGCCATGGGCTGGACCCAGCATACGGTCGGCACACAGAATATCAGGGCGATGTCAATCATCCAGCTCCTGCTTGGAAATATCGGCATGGCAGGGGGAGGTATTAATGCCATGAGGGGCGAGTCGAATGTCCAGGGCTCGACTGACTTCGGTCTGCTCTTCGATGTCCTTCCCGGCTATGTCCCAGTCCCCTCAGCAGCGCTTCCTGATCTGAAGGCCTATAACGAGAAATATACCCCGAAGACCAAAGAGCCGAAAAGCGTCAACTGGTGGGGAAACAGGCCGAAGTACATTACCAGCTATCTCAAGGCGATCTACGGCAGCAATGCAACAAAGGAGAATGATTTCGGCTATGAGTGGCTGCCGAAGATCGACGAGGGAATGAATGCCTCATGGCTCATGCTCTTCGACCAGATGTACAAGGAAAAGTTTGAAGGTTTCTTTGCCTGGGGACAGAACCCTGCCTGCTCTGGTGCAAATGCTAACAAGGTAAGAAAAGGGTTGGCAAAACTCAAATGGATGGTGAATGTCAACCTCTTCGACAATGAGACCGGCTCGTTCTGGAGAGGCCCTGGTCAGAACCCGAAGGATGTACAGACCGAGGTCTTTATGCTGCCTTGCTGCTCATCGGTCGAAAAAGAGGGAAGTATCTCCAACTCGGGAAGATGGGCCCAGTGGCGGTATAAGGCCATCCCGCCCCTAGCGGAGTCGAAGCCGGATGCAGAGATCATGAATGAACTTTATTTCCGAGTGAAGAAGCTCTATCAGACAAAGGGCGGCAAATTCCCGGCCCCGATCGTGAATTTGACCTGGAACTATGGCGAAATGGATAAGGACGGAAAAATCCATGAGGTCAATACGCACCTCATTGCGAAAGAGGTGAATGGTTATTACCTTGAGGACATTGTCGATGCAAAGCAGACGCCGCCCAAGCAGCTTGGGAAAAAGGGCGAGCTTTGCACGAACTTCGTGACGCTCCAGGAAGATGGGACTACCTCTTGCGGAAACTGGATATACAGCGGCAGTTATACCCAGAAAGAAGGGAAGGTCATCAATATGATGGCCAGGAGAAAGAATACCGATCCGAGCGGGCTGGGCATGTTTCCCGAGTGGTCCTGGTGCTGGCCGGTCAACCGGAGGATCATCTATAACCGTGCCTCGGTCAATCCCGCTGGGCAACCCTGGGACGCAAAGAGGGCAGTTATAAAATGGAATCCCGATAAACTGGATCCGGTCACGAAAAAAGTCGTTCCGGGGTGGGATGGGGATGTGCCTGACGGGCCCGCGCCTCCCATGGCTGATGATAAGGGCAAGCTTCCGTTTATCATGACAGCATCGGGCGTTGGCGGCATATTCGGACCCGGGCTGGCAGATGGTCCGTTCCCTGAGCACTACGAGGCGCTTGAGTGTCCGCTTCAGGAGAACCTGATGTCGAAGACGAAGATCAATCCTGCGGTGAAGATCTTTACCGACAAGGACAGCGGGGCGGCAGAGGACATCTTCTTTTCCTGTGACGTGCGTTATCCCTTTGTTGCAACAACCTATCGGGTCTCAGAGCACTGGCAGACCGGGGTCATGACGCGGCACATGCCGTGGCTGCTAGAGGCAGTACCTCAGCAGTTTGTCGAGTTGAGCGTTGAGCTTGCTCAGGAGAAGGGCATTAAGAACGGTGACAAGGTGGTCGTGAAGTCAGGCCGTGGCGAGGTTTTGGCAAAAGCAGTGGTCACGAAGCGGTTCAAACCCTTCAGAGTTGCCGGGTCTACGGTCCATCAGGTAGGACTCCCGTATCATTTCGGATGGCAGTTCCCTGAGGACGGCAGCGGCGGCGACAGCGCGAACCTGCTCACCCCGACGATCGGGGACGCCAATACGATGATACCCGAGACTAAGGCCTTTATGGTTAATATCGAAAAGGCAAAGGGATAGGAGGAGAGACCATGGCAACGACAATACTAACCCCAAAGGCTGCACTCATAGATCTTACCAAATGCATCGGATGCCGCGGCTGTCAGGTGGCCTGCAAGAACTGGAACGCGCGGGCCACAAAGAAAACAGTGATGACCGGCAATTTCACCAGTCCCGGCGATATGAACTCTGAAACCTATACCATCGTAAAGTATATCGAGCATGATAAGGCCCAGGACGTCGCCTGGGATTTTATCAAGGTGCAGTGTATGCACTGCAAGAACCCGGCGTGTGCATCGGCCTGCCCGGTCGGAGCATTCACGAAAACTGCAGCAGGGCCGGTCACCTATGAACCGGAGAAATGCATCGGCTGCAGATACTGTATGATGGCATGCCCCTTCGGCGTGCCGAAGTACGAATGGGACAAGAAATACCCGGTTGTCCAGAAATGCACCTTCTGCGCAGAGCGGATAGCCGACGGCCAGATGCCGGCGTGCGTGAAGTCCTGCCCCCCGAATGCAATTATTTTCGGCGATTACGACAGGATCCTTGCCGAAGCCGAACAACGGATAAAGGACCACCCGGGCCTGTATATAGACCATATTTATGGCAAGAACGAAGCCGGAGGAACGTCATGGATGTATCTTTCCTCTACCGCGTTCGATACGATAGGCTTTAAAACGAACATTCCTACAAAGCCTCTGCCGGACCTCACCTGGGGTATGCTCAGAGAGATCCCGTACAAGGTCGGCGGACTGGTGGCGGTCCTGGCTGCTATAGCCTATTTCAGGAATCGGGGAAGCCGGGTAGAATCCGACAAGGAAAAGGAGGGTTAGGACATGAATGAAACTACTAAAAAGGTTTCGCTGTTGTCCTTCGGGACACTGATTCTGCTCATTTTCATCGCACTGGGCGTATATTCCGCAGTCTTTCGTTTTACTTATGGACTCGGCGCGTCAACCAACCTTAGCGACAATGTGCCCTGGGGACTATGGGTGGCCTTTGATGTCCTTGCCGGTGTGGCCCTTGCAGCGGGAGGATTTTCAATAACCGCGGCTGTCTATATATTCAATATGAAGAAATATAAACCTATCGCGCGCCCTGCAATACTGACGGCCTTTATCGGCTATTCCGTCGTCCTTATAGGTCTTGTCATCGACATAGGACAGCCGCTCAGGTTCTGGCATCCACTTGTCATGTGGCAACACAGGTCTGTAATGTTCGAGGTCGTCTGGTGCATTACGCTTTATTCTACGGTGCTCGCACTTGAGTTCGCGCCTGCAGTCCTCGAACGGTTGAAACTGGACTTCCTGCTGAAGATACTTAAGTTTTTCACCTATCCACTGATCATTGCCGGAATCGTGCTTTCGTTCCTGCATCAGTCGTCATTGGGGGGTTTTTTCCTCATAATGCCGACGAGACTCACCAATCTGTGGTATTCGCCTAATATGCCCTATCTGTTCTATGTATCGGCGATAGCGGGAGGGCTCGCTATGGTCTCCTTTGAATCTATCGTAAGCGCCTGGGCCTTCAAACGGAAGCAGGAAACGGATATTATCAGCGGTCTAGGGAAGGGCACAGCAATAACCCTGCTCATCTATCTCGTCCTGAAAATAGCGGACCTTGCTTATCGGGGCGCCCTGCCTTTGGCCTTCGACGGCAGCACCGCAGGCAGGATGTTCCTTTTCGAGGTGGGGCTGGGATTTGTTGTCCCTATGATCCTGCTCTTTCTCAGACCTGTACGGGAATCGGTCGGAGGGGTATTATTCTCGGCGTGTCTTGTTATCGCGGGTCTCTTTCTGAATCGTTTCAACACAAACTTTTTCGCCCAGCTCGGCAACGGAGTCACCTATTTCCCGACCTGGCGGGAGATAGGGGTGACCCTCGGACTGATAGCTCTGGGAGTCTTCCTATACAGACTTGCCGTCCTCTACCTTCCTGTCCTGCATGAGGCGGAAACCGAACATTAGGATTCTTTACAGCCTGGGCCGATGAAACGGTCCAGGCTGTCTCTCGAATTATCACCATATTTTAGTATCTCGCCTATTTAACATCTTGGGCAAGAAGTCGCCTTCCGTCAGGCTTGCCTGAAAGGTGGGGGGGATGACTTACTTTTTGGACTTTCCTTTTTGGACTTTGTTGGATGAACTCAGTTATTGTGAAATAATATGTTATGCAATACAGGCTGGATACAGGTTGCCATTCGGTATACTCCATTCAGTTCCATCTGGTCAT
>PLXX01000119.1 GCA_003153275.1 Nitrospiraceae bacterium
TTTGTCCATGTTTTTAGGAACGGTAACCGGAAAATAATGAACGAAAAACTGGCAACAAACGCTACGCTCAAGATTGGCGTACTGGTAGTAGCCTATAATGCTACTAATTCCATTAGTAATGTATTAGGCAGGATCAAACCCCATACATGGGACCGCATATCCGAAGTATTCATCTTCGACGATTCCAGCATTGACAACACCTCGCAAGTAGCCATCCAATACAAAACAGACAACAACCTTGATAAAGTCCGAGTTTTTCGAAATCAGGTCAATCTCGGCTATGGAGGAAATCAAAAAAGGGGTTACCGGTACGCAATCGAAAATGGGTTTGACATAGTGATACTGCTGCATGGAGACGGTCAATACGCCCCTGAGATGCTGGATGAGATGATCGATCCCATTGCCGATGGAGAGGCTGACGCAGTCTTCGGCTCGCGGATGTTGCATAAGGGGCAGGCATTAAAAGGGGGGATGCCGCTCTACAAGTTTGTAGGGAATAAGATTCTTACGCGGATCCAAAATTTCCTGATGGGCGCAAGAATGTCGGAGTATCATTCCGGATATCGCGCTTACAATGTTCATGCCCTGAAACAGTTGCCACTCATGAAGAATTCCAACGACTTCCACTTTGATAATGAGATCATCATTCAGTTTTTTGATGCTAGCTTCAGGATCAAGGAAGTCCCAATTCCGACGTACTATGGTAACGAAATTTGTTACGTGAACGGCATGGCTTATGCCTTCAATGTGTTTAAATCCATTTTCCGCTATCGACTGCATAAGGCAGGTCTCCTTTATGCAAGACAATACGACCTTAAAGGCGGCTACAAATATTCGTTCAAGAAGAACCGCTTCTCAAGTCATCAGCAAATCCTCAAAATGCTTGGTAGTGCGAGCAAAGGACAACGCTGGGATGTTCTGGACATCGGATGCGGAGCAGGGTTCCTGGCTTCTCACGTTGTTGCTATGGGACATAGTGTTGTCGGCGTAGATATCTATGACAGTCAGGAGGCGCGCAACGCCTGCAGCCGTTTCATTGTCGCCGATATTGAACAAGATTTCGGCGTGGAGCCCAACAGTCAGTATGACTGTATCATATTAGCTGATATTCTCGAACATGTTCGTAATCCGGAGAGTGTTCTCATACGAGCTCGCCGATTTCTCAAGCCTAACGGGCGGATTATTGCCTCGATGGGAAACGTTGCACATCTATTCATTCGACTTGAACTTCTCTTGGGCAACTTTGTCTACACTGAACGAGGCATTCTCGACCGCACTCACTGCCGTTTGTTCACCCGGAAGAGTTTTATTAAGCTATTGAGCGACTGCGGCTTCAACATTATACAAAAAAAAGCGGCACCCCTTCCTTTTGACGCAGTCATAACCGGCAGGCCTCTTCTCTCTGATGCACTATGCGCCATTAATATGTCCTTTGCTGCGCTGTGGCCTTCTCTCTTTGCGTATCAGATTATCACCGAGGCGCTTATCGATTCGAAAGCTACCGAACTCCTTCGTCTCGAAGAGATTCATGGTGCGGAGTATGTAGAGTATAAACCTCCTCAAGAGAGGATGACTTAGCAATCCAGGTGCAACGGGCTTAAGCTTAATTTTTCCTGTAGGGCAGAAGCCCTTTTCAGGTTGTAATGCCCGCCTCAGTCCTTCAGAAAGCTTCGTTATTTAGCATCCAAACTGTATGCGATCATGCTTATTCTTGCGCCGTCTTTTCGGGATGTGTCGTACTTGTCTACTTTAATATGTAATTCTATCTTTGTATTTTTCGGAATATCGCATACCACATCAAAATAACCGTCATAGACTTTATTGATTGTAATTACTTTAACCGGATCACCATTGACGACAAAAGTCATGGCAAAAGCATCTCCAAACCCCGAGTGAAGGAGATTCTGGTCTACAAGCCCCTTGAAATATAATTTCCCTTCGTTTCCGCTTTTCAAAAGAATTACGGCATCATCGTCCATATACATCCACTTGGCATTCGGTTGCCCGCTGGTGATGAAACCTTTCTTGACTATTCCGGTATCCAGTGAATTTCCCGGATTACTGCAACCGGTCATGACAATGGACAGTATAAATAACCCACAGAGGATGATACCGCCTCGCCTTCCCTTCAGTGCTGTTCTGATCTTAGTCATACATCCTCCATATCTTTATTTTCTGACTTCCATTAATCCGGCTTAACCACCTATCGCGTTTCTCTCATTAAGAGTTGTTGTTCATGATATACTATATCTATTCGCATATAATAATATATATTAAGCTATTTTTCACACTTCTTTCGCCGGGATCAATAATTTAATTATTGGGATCATTTGAGTGCGACAAGTATCTCTTTCGTGATCACTGAATAATCAAATTCTCAACAGTGAGTTCTCCATTCTTAATGGTCAGAGGAGATCCTAACACAGTGTAAGGTGCTGCAGAGTTCCTCGTTGCGTATGTAGCATTCCATCCCCCCGACAAGGTTAAGAAGCCAGCAGGGAAATCGTAAGTAATATTTCCAGCAACAGTATCTTGGGTACTATACATAACCGTATCTGACGGAATTGAGATGAGTCCGCTGCTGATGGTAGAGGAACAGGGTGTCTTCCCACTGCATATGCCATCAGGGTTTACGTAAACAATAGCAGGAGGGTGATCAGTGATGGCAAAGGTCCCGTTGAGCATATGCACATCCGAGGGAGAGTATGTCAGTATATGTGTGGCCTGGTTCCATGAGCTGGCTAACGGGATCCAGCTACCATCGCTCCCACGCTGCATCAGGTCCACAGGACCGTTCTGGGACGGCAAACTGAAGTTCAAATAACCTGTGCTATTGAAGCGCAGAGGCGCGCTGATCCATACCACATAAAGTTGTCCGGGCAAAAGAGAAGCAGGTGGCGTGACCAAGTGGAGGCTAGCCGTATCGTTTACCCTCAGAACTCCGAGGATTTCCCCTGAGAGCGTCGGACTCCCCTGATTTGCGGTTAAGAACAGAGTAGGACCGAGCGTGGAATCCCATGCCAGGCCAGACCCAAGAGACACGCTATTGTTGATGTTGGTGCTGACCGGGGTCTGTGTGAGAAAAGGAATGTACGTTACGGGGCCGGATACCTGATAACCGGCCGTCAGATATGCGCCGGAACCACAGCTTGCACCCTGGATAATCCAGGATGAAGCGTTAGGCCCGTCTGCGGCGTCCCAGTAGTTCGAGCTGACATCGCAAGACGCCGTGGAATAATTAAAAATACCCGACGTGCCTGCAGGCCCAAAGCCACAACTGAGGGCGGAGACCTGTGCCGTGTCGGCGGCAAAGACCGACCACAACAAACAGCTGTTCTGGGGAGCTTGAGGTGTCAGGCCGTTGTTCCAGAAGAGACTGTGCTCGAGGGTCAACGAGGAGCCATTGTCTACCAGAATCCCGTTTGTGTTGTTCTGCGTAATGTCCGACAAAACGATATTTGCGCTCCTGGCAGAAATCTCCATCCCGGACACTGAATCCATTACGAGAGCAGAATCCATTACGAGAGCAGAACCGAGAGGAGTGCCCGGGGTCCCGTGGAAACGGATATTGGCCTCCGGCGTCAGCGTAAAAATGTTCCCCTGGACTTGGGCAGTTGACCGCTCATCGACAAGAAGGTTGGCGATTTGGTTTCCCACAAGCGTGTTGTTGAGCACTTTGATATTCAGGCTGGGTGGACTGGACAAATCCTGGGCCACAACAGACACCCCCTGATGTACACTATTCTTTACCAGAGTGTTTTGGATAGTGCCGGCCGAACATCCTAAAAAGGTGACGCCACTGTTCAGGCTTCCGATGATCTGGCTTTTGTCTACGACCGCCGCACTGTTTTTAAAGTAGAGGCCATCTGTCACCGCATTCAGTACCGTGGAATTGGAAAAGGTTATATTCAGAGCGTCTGCTGCACACAGTGCACTGCCGTTATTTTCAAACAGGCAGTTCAGTACATCGACCGACCCGCAGGGGATTGGTGCCCCGTCCGACTGGACATCAATTGCGTTGGTAAACCCCTGGATCGTGCTGTCGTGGATAACACCGGTAGCGCCGCCGCCAAAGGCTATCCCGCTCGTGCCACTGTTTGTAGTATATTCAATCAGGCTGTTTCCGCCGATCGCAACCGAAGTGCCGGCCCCGCTGGCCTGAACTGCCCGGGGACATCCGGTAATTGTCACTCCCTGGAGATTGGCTGTAGAGGCACTTACCACCTGAATGCCGTATAGAGACGAGGTGATTGAGCTGCTTTGCACTGTTACAGTTGAACCGGTATCGGCGTTTAGACCAGTGCCCGAAGGACAAGAAATCGCACTGTTGTTCTGCACGATCACATGACCACCTTTCGTGGCATCCAGAGCTGCCCAACTCGAAGCATTGAAAACGAGATGATCCACTGTAAGGGTAACCCCGGCTCCCGCCACGATCGGTCCGACACCATTAATTGTCAGTCCATTGCCATTAATTGTCACAGTTTTGGGCGGATTACACTGAGTTGTAAGCGTATATGTGTTTGCAGAATTCAGGGTAACGGTCCCCCCGGAGCCCAAAAGAGTACACAGCTGAACCGTAGCCCCCTGGGCTTGATCGAAGGTTACAACCAGCAACATAAGCGAAAAAAAGACTGTGAGAGAGATTGCCTTACCCAGCCAAGACATGGGCCTGATTTCCATTTGATTCCTCCTCGGATGGAGATTGTTTACATAGCAGCGTGTAATCATGAGATCACCGTTAAACTATGCAATTGTTATACCATTGCCTATATAAACAAGGCAAGGAACTGCAGGTGGGAAGCCCAGATTACTTATCAGACAGTTTTTTAATCAAGCTTGCGTGATATATCTTGTGGAGATAAAAACTATTCGTTGAGACACCAACTGCCTGTAGTCTGTTCTCACCTGCTGCATATGAAAAAACGTCGTAGCCGAGCGCGATCAGGAAAGCCGTCACACGTTCATAATCATTGTTCTCAATAAGAAAGACAGGGTGCTGTGATACAATTGTTTTTTTCATCCCCTCAAGGACAGAGAGCTCAAATCCTTCGGCATCTATTTTGATAATGTCAGGCTTCAGATTGAGATCATCAGCCGCAACTATTTGAATATCCATTTCCCTAAAGGATAGATCAGCACCATACTTTTTCAACCTCTCCTTGACCCACGACTTCTCAAATTGCGACCTGTCTACACTGCATTCCTGGAAATAAGGCGCCCCGTCGACATAAGGCACTATAAGCGTTAACGTCTCCTTCTTATTACCCAGACCGCAAAGGGAAAAGTCGAAATACTCCAGAAGATGATCCTTCACATATTGGAGGACCGGCTCGAAAAGATAGTTAGGCTCAAAGGACACGATCCGCCTGTTCTTGTCTATGCACCTGAAGGAGACGGCTGACTGACCTGCATTTGCACCCACATCAAGAAAGATGCCGTCACCGGGAGGCAGATTTTTGAAAAGCAGGAAGTCCTCTTCGTGGGGAATACACCTTTTATGTAGACTCATAATCTTTTCTATAGCATCATCACTATTCAGTAGGAGCCTCGATACGACACGTTTTTCTGACGGGTCGTCCGCTTTCCCGCCAACCGTCAGTATACCCAGGATCGTACGTTCCAGAGTCTTGTTCTCAGCCGGAACAGCGATATAGTCCCATACATTCTGCGACGTAGCGCTTTGCACGAAATCAGACGGGGCCGGCAACAGCCGGCCAAGGATATCGTAGATCCTGTACCCCCGGTCCAGCAGAAACTGTGCAGGTTCATCAGGCGTGAAACCATACTCCTTGATCGAGTTCACCCCAAATTCAAAAGACACCAGCGGCCTGAATTTATCAATGCACGCGGCAGCTCCCCTCATAATATGATATTCTCCGCCTTCCGCATCGATCTTTATATACCGGAGAGAAGGGAGATCGAGGAAAAGGTTGTCGATGGTTTTGATGGTGACCGGTATTTTTTCCAGCTCGGTTGGGACGTCATAGATGCGCTCCCTCAGCCCGCTGTAGGCAAGAGCGTCTTTTGCCACCACGAACTCTCCTTTGCCCTCATAATCACTCATTGCGAAGGGATAAATCTTTATGATGTCCTTAAGCTCTTTGTGGAATACCTCTATCTGATGCGTCAAATATCCCCGGCAAACAGGCAACGGTTCCACCGCAAATACCTTCCCTGAGGGAGACACTGAGTTTGCCATTGGGATGCAATGTCTCCCCACATGGGCACCCACATCTATCGCTATGTCCCCCTCCCTAAGGACAGCTTGATAGGCGCGTTGAAGAAGAGCCTCAAAATCACCCTCAGATAACACCTGTTGTCCATCGTCAACCACCGTAGAGATGCTTTTCCCGTTTTTCGACTGGGTGGGCGGCGCGAGCAGCAAACCCAGTGCGACCTCATTTGCGGTTTTCCCGATGACCTGCCATGTGTACTCTTTCTGGACCTTCTCGAATCCCTTTTCTCCCATCTGCCGAACGCGATCAGACTCATCCAAAATGAATCTCATCCGATCCGCAAGGTTATCCCTGCCGGCGAGCAGCCCATTAACGGAATCACTTACGAGTTCGACAAACGCACTGCACTTTTTGTTAACGATAACTGGTTTTTTCTGCATCCATGCCTCCAGTATCACAATCCCGAAACTCTCGCTTTCACTCATGTTGACCAATGCAGAGCATTCTTTTAAAGCGCCAAGAACAGTATTTCTCTCCCTTTCACCTAAATAGATCGCATCGCTTTCATCTATCCTTTCGCCGTCCTCGTCTCTCCCGATTATCACAAGATTGCAAAGTCTCTTTTTCGCATTGACTTTTCTTACCGCATCTATGGCCCAGCGGTAATTTTTCGCCCCTGCTTTTCTGCCGAGAACCAGAAAGAACGGGAGATCACTGTTATATGTGCTCCGGAAATCCGAAGCACCGATGTCTGCAAACTCTTGCGGATCAATGCCTCCCGGAAGATATTTTGCTTTTGTTCCAATTTTGCTGAAGAACAGATCGATAGATGACAAAGGTGAGGCCAACACTACCTCTGCACTACGGAGGGCATCATAATAAGATTTCCAGTGATAAAACTCGTCATCCATATGAAAATGGGGCAGGATCATCACCGGCTTGCCGTACTTCTTCGCATACCTTGTCGCCAGTATCGAAGTGGAGAATGGGATGCTATGTCCCAGAACGACGTCGAACCGGCCGACATTTCTGTCGAGCCAATTCTCAAGCTCCTTTGAAACAGGGCCTCTCGTGTACTGAAAGAGATCATCATATTCTGATGGTCTCGACTCTGCAATCCGGATTAATTCTTCTATATACTCTGGCAGATTTTTTTCCTTCAAATATTCCCGGTAATTATAATTCAGGCCTAGATCGCGCCATTCTCCATTCATCCTGTATTTGATTTCAGATATTCTTACCCCAAGCGGTCTCGGGTCTTCGGGAACTGAAAAGGGGCTAATCTTCAACTGAACCCACCGGCAGCTTTCTGTCTTAATACCAATCCTGAAATTTCCATCAACCGTTTTGGCCTCGAGATTTTTCATGTCGGTAGACAGGGAAAGCTTATCCCGGAAGGGGCGATATCCTGCAATTTCAATCTCCTCGATCCCCGCTACGTAAATAACCGCCGTATCACCAGACCAAACCTCATAATGGCCGCCCGAATTCTCCGGGAAATGCCAGCCTCCCATAAGCATTGGGAATGTATACTTCTCAACCTGGCGCAATGAGCAAAGAACAGATTCGTCCATCCAGCGGGCAAAGAGATTTCTGGCGTTCCTGAGTTTGTCATCGTCAGTCACTCTGTCACATTTAAATTTATAGACTGAAGTATCGTTCATGCCATGAACTGAAGGGATGCCACTGTCATAAGTGTATTCGGAAGAGAAATGGAATTTATTGCATATGTCATGTATATCCAGGGTACAAACGGTGATCGCAAAATCACCCAGCTTGTCGACTTCCCTTAACACGTTGAGGAGAAAAACCTCGGCCCCGCCGAGAGGCGGATAGGTAAAACGATAGGTGACTACCAGTAATTTTTTCTTCCCGCCTGCAAAGAACGTATTTTCAAGGATAGAAGAATATTCCTCCGCAAGTGTTACCCAGTCAAGCTTCGCACAAGCATATGAATATCCGTTCTCGGATAATCTGAACCTGGTCGCATCATCAGTAAGAAGCTGTGCTATCTTGCGCGCAAATTCAGGTAGTTCGCAAATGACAGCTTCTTTCCCGTCTTCCACTTCATACCCTCTCGCACCCATTTTTGTCGTTATCGTCACTAGTTTATATGCGAGATATTCAGCCAGTTTCAGGTTAGATCCGGAGCCTTCGAACATCGGATTTATAGCTACATCGGCGATTCTCAATAATACTTCCTTGTATTCGTCGCTGAGTCTGCCGAACAACAGGACGTTCTTAGGCATATCCTTAACATTGAATGCGTTGCAGACAGTTCCGACAATCAGAAAACAGCAATGAGGCAGCGCGGGTGCCAGGCTGTTTATGATGAAGTGCAGCGCCTTAATATTCGGGCTATGGCTGCTTCCTATGAAGATGATTGGCGGCTTACCCCGGAACAATTCCTTCACCCCCTCGTAGGCATCGGAGAAGAAACCTTCATATTTTACGTCGACGCCGTTTCTAATGAGATGAGCGCGGTTGCCATCAATCCCGGTGAAACGGATGAGTTGTTCGATGTTCTCAGACGACACACTCAATACAAGAGAGCTCCGCCTGCAGGCAGCCTTTTCGACGTCTTCGACATGGCGGATTAATGTGTCGAAGAGAGGATGATTTTTGAGAATCGTCTTTTTTAGTCCGTATTCAAAATTATGGCTTTCGTAGATCAAGGGTTTCTCATCCATGTCCTTCAGCGCCGGGAGCATATAGGGATGCTCGAGGACGACCAGATCGGCCGATCCGTAAAAGGCCCTGAGCGCCGCCATAAAAAAGGGGTTCCGTGCACACATATAGGAACTGACAATGTCCGAAGCGCTTACCCAGAACATGTTATTTATCCGCTTTTCTTCAGCTGCGTGTTCCAGTGTCTTGGGAAAAGATATTTCCGTAAAAGTCTGTGTGATCTGAGCCTTTGTTATTTGCGCGGAATTATTCAGGCAGAACAGGAGGACATCGTATTGGCGGGACAGCGCACTGTAAAGGTGGCTTATTCGTACCTCCCCGCCGCCAGTCGGGTTGGAAGCGCGAAAGTCATTCAATAGCAGAATGCGCTTTTTGCTAGTTCTCCTGCCGAGGGGCAGCCGGTCGATTTCTTCCTTAACAGAATTCGCGATGCCCTCCCAGGAGTAGTTCTGTGTCACCTGCCGGCGACCCGCCTGAGATATCCTTTCCCTCAACCCTTTGTCTGCAATCAGTTTCTGGACCTTATCGGCAAAGTCTTTTCTGTCTGCCCTTATGAAGTGTTCGCCGTCCTGGAAGTCAAGTCCTCTCATCCCGACATCAGTAGAAACCAGGGGGATTCCGAAGGACAGATACTCCAGCGTCTTCAGATTGGTCCCGGCTCCCAAAAACATGGGAGCAAGTGCGATAGCGGCTGAGGCCAATAAATCCCTCTTTGTGTTGTCGTCGATTTTCCCCAGCAGCCGAACATTCTTGTCAAGCGGTCTATTGCGAAAGCTGTCACCGCAGGAGCCTGCTATCAGGAAATCAATGCCCGGACATTTCGGTGCGACCTCCTGAATGATAAAGGCCACAGCCTCGGCGTTGGGCGGGTGCTGACTGCCGATAAAGAGAGCGGATTTCCTGTCCCTCTTTTCGACAGGGACCGCTTCCTGAGGGTCAATACCGTTTGGAGCCAGCGCAATCTTGTCCTCTTTCGCCCCATAGAGGTCTATAAAAGAGCGTTTTTCTTCGCTCGAGGTGGCAAAGACAAGGTCGGATTCAGTCGTTGCCTTTCTTTCGAGGCCGAATATGTACTCCAGATACATATCGGACTTTTCCCCGTGATAGAGCTGCTTAAGGAGGGAATGCTCGACGTTGTGGCTGTTGTAAACCCTCGGCTTGTCATCAAACCCCCATAACAAATCGTATTCAACCATGTAGGGAAATTCATGTACGATAATATCCGCCCGATCGTGGAGTTCAAAATAATATTTATGGTAGTCGTTCGGATATGACGAGCTCAGAGCGCAGGCCAGTGCAGAGACCTCAGCACAGACCCTTTCGTCGTGAAGTTTATAGTGGAGTTTGTGGTGGATAGATTCTTCCTTTGGAATTCTGTATTCCCTGAACGTATCAGAATGGGTTACGATTTCGAATTCGTGGTCTGCATAAGTCGGGGACAACAGTGTGATATCGAAAAATGCACTCAGCCGCGCATACATATTGAAGTATCGTAACTCGCCCCCGCTTGAGGGAGGAACAAAGGCAGGAAAAAAATTCATCACAAGGATTCTCTTCATTGCCTGCTATTCTCCCTCCGGATTACAGCTGGCACGAACTCCCCGCCCTGTGCTGCACTTTCCGTCACTACAGAGACCTCTGTCGTAACGGGTTTTGTTGGAAGAAAAAATAATCGGTTGATCAAAGATCTTCTTGCCGATCGCTGAATCCAGTAATTTCTACCCGCAGCCTGGCAACCTCCGCCATTTGCCTGTTCAATTCCTCATAAACGCAGTTTCCAAGCTGGTCAAGGATTATCAACCTGTCATTAAGGAGGGCAATCATTTTGTCCCTTTTCGCAAGCTCGGTCTCCATGTCAGCAATAGTGTCATGCAACGCTTTTATCTTTGCCCCCTGATCTCCAATTTGAGTATCCTGCTTGGTCTCCATGTCAGCAATAGTGTCATGCCACGCCTTTATCTTTGCCCCCTGATCTCCAATTTGAGTATCCTGCCTGGTCTCCATGCGCGCAATAGTGTCATGCAACGCCTTTATCTTTGCCCCCTGATCTCCAATTTGAGTATCCTGCCTGGTCTCCATGCGCACAATAGCGTCATATAAGGCCTTATTGATCTGTCCCTGCCACCATGCAAAAAAACCAATGAAGTGAAAAATCAGGCGTTTAATTCTGCCTTTCAGTCCCTCATGGCTGATCTGCTCTAAGAAGCCCGCATAGTTTAGTCTAGTTTCAATATCGAACGCAGAACGATGTGCAGCAGGAAAAGAAGTGTTTGCATGCAAGAAGTGTTTTTGTTCCCGTGCAAGTTTCCAATAATATTTCTCGGCCAATTCTTTTATGACAGGGATCTTCTTGACAAAGGATGCATACCGCATACCATATTTCCAGAGAATGCCCTCGATAACTGGCCTCTCAGGTCGTCTTGTGGAAGAACTGCTCCCGTCTGTGCGGGGCCCCCCAAGATTTTGCATCTCTGATTCTATTGCTTTCTGAGATGGAGTATTGCCGGACACAATCCTTCTTCTTTCAACCTCTGCCTTTATCTTCTGCATTATCACTTCTACGCTGATTTCATGATCGTGAGATTGTTTCATTTTAATCTCTTACCCCCACCTCTCCCGATATATGTCCATCCCCCGGAGAGGAACGTCGTATCTTCTGATATACTGCCAGACGTCCATTTTCCTGAAGTGGAGAAAGGGCTTGATTATTATACAACCGGGAACCTCTGTATCCGAGAAATAGGCATAAGGAGTTGCAGGATCCTTCTCGTCCCATATACGCCCGGTGATAAGCGCTCTTGCCCCAGACAGCTCAGCCACTCTGTCCAGCGGCACTAGTTCTGACAAAGAGCTTGTCCCTTCACATCCGGCAGCTGAAATTGAAGATTGTCCCGATGACCATTCATCGCATAATGTCTGCAAAGCAAATCCCCATTCTAAATGAAGTCGCTCAATAAATCGACTTAACTCGGGAGACACTCGCACTGACAGGATATTGATTACCTTAAATGGTATATGTCCATCAAATGCATATTTTACCAGATGAAGGAGGGCCGTAGAATTTTCATCGCCGGCCCATACAATCCCTATTTTTTCATGACCATAGCGTCCGGCCCCAGTGATGATGACATCAACCGCTTTCTTCTCTTTCTCACCAAAGTGACGATAACGAATTGGCATGCTCGTCTCCGGGGAGGCTGCATATTGCCCGAAGAAAGGTCTTTTATGGTACAGGATCCAGAGCAAGTTTTCAATTGAAACATTTCTTTTGAAAGACTTTTTCCGAGATGCAATAACTGGTGGGCCGCCTGCCTCAGAAGGATGCAAATGCTGATGCAATAATGCCTCAGCCCATTTTTCGACAAACTTATGTCTGTTGATTTCCAGATATTTTCTGGAGCCGGATGACTCATCTGTCCCTGAGGTGACCGATTCATGATGAATGACCTGGGCATGCGGATTATAGATCACCTTATATCCCTCCTTTCTCAGGCTGAAACAGAGGTCAGTGTCCTCATAATATGCCGGGGAGTAACGAATATCAAATCCCCCAAGCCCGGCAAAGAGATGTTTTCTCACCAGCAGACAAGCCCCGGAGCAATAATCAACCTCGCAAATCACGCTATAGATTTCCTCATAGGGGTCGTGTCCTTTGCCAAAATTCCATCCACGACCGTCAGAGAAAATAATGCCCCCCGCTTCCTGAAGTCTTCCGTCCGGGTAGATCAGCTTCGCTCCGACTGCTCCAACTGTCGCATCACTCTCCGCAGCATCAACAAGTTCTTTGAGCCACCCGTGTGAAGGTTCAGTGTCATTATTCAGAAAAACAAGATATTCCCCCGCCGAAGATGCAGCGCCCTGATTACAGCCAAGCACAAAACCCTGATTGGTTTGGTTTTTTATCACGGCAATGTTTTCCGAGTTTGCAAGCACCTCTTCAGTCCGGTCTGAAGAACCGTTATCAACTACGATTACTTCATAGGCAACGTCGCAGGTGTTCTTGAGGACTGCCAATAGGCAGCGATAGGTATACTCCCAGTGATTCCAGACAGGAATTATAATTGAGACTTTGGGAGAGGAAAAAAATGGAAACTTAAGCCGACATATTTCTTCCTGAAACAGCAAGTGAGCACCTGCACTCGTAATCCCAGAGGGCATAACATCCCCTTCTTCCTCCACCCCGTCCTGCGGCATGGCACGATTGTTGTACAATGGCAACATAGCAACACTTTTATCTGAGACCTGGTCGAGGAAAATTCGCTTGACCTCATTGAGAAACAATTCCGAATCCAGAATATCATCTTGCTCAAGTGCATGAAGAAGCAAACGGTACAATTCTTGGACGGGTTCGAAGGCATCCTTGTCACCGAACAATAGTTCTGCCTTTGAAAAGCTATGTCGCTCGACTGGCTGGAGAAAACCAGTCATTAATTTGCGAAATTCGATGTCATCTTGCGGCCACATAATACCCATCGAGGTCGAAACTTTTTTGAGAGACCGTTCCCAATCTTCAATCAAATCGTCATAATGAAGCAAAGAGCGCTTAGCACCGCTTGTCCAAATAAGCGCAGATATCGTGTACAAAAGCCATAAAGAATACGACTTGTCTTTTGAAAAATTGTTCCTCCGCATTAGAGAAAGCGCAACGTCCAATGGATTTCTTATACAAATAATATAACTGACTTCTATATTAAGTTCGAGCAGGACATCTTGCCAAAAAGGAAGTAACACAGAGGTCCGGGGGTCTTTCCACATCCATACCGGATGATCCGTGAATTCTGATCTGACTAGTTGCTTTAACTCCTCCCTGAAAGGACGTATCCCCGGCTCTTTCCACCATTCCTCCCGGAACGGCAAAATGCTGTCCCATGAACTGCCCAGATGAGAAAGCAGTCTTTCGTTCAGTGAGTAAATAGCCCAATGCTCCCAAAAACCATACGGATTATCACCCTTAAATGGCTTCATCAAGTGGTCAGCGGGCCCTAGATACGGACCAAGCATATTAATAGCTCTCGCCACTGCAGACGTCCCACTCCGGTGCATGCCTAAAATACAGATAGCTTTATTTCCAGTATATCCCATGGAATATTTATACGTTTTTCTCCCTAGGCAAGCATGACACGTCACAGTTTTTACTTTTTGATTATCCTATTTTTATCATAATACTATGACGCGTTTTTAGGCAATTACACAATAAAAATTATCTGAATTTTCTGCTATACTTTTCCCATGACAGAAAATATAATCTGGCATGAAAGACTTGTTTCCCGCCGGGAACGAAATCTCATGAATAATCACAGGAGCGGGGTGATATGGTTCACCGGCCTCTCTGCCTCCGGTAAATCCACGATCGCCCACCATCTTGAGAAGAAACTCTTTGACTGCGGCATCAGGTCGTATGTACTCGACGGCGACAATGTCCGCCATGGAATAAACTCAAATCTTGGGTTCAGCCGTGAGGATCGGAAGGAAAACCTCAGAAGGATTGCAGAGGTCTCTAAACTCTATGTCGATGCAGGGATAGTTGTCCTTGCAGCATTCATCTCGCCTTACCGGGAAGATCGTGCGTATGTAAAAGAGGTTGTGGGAGTCGAGGATTTTTTTGAAATCTATGTTAAATGCTCTCTTGAGGTATGTGAAAACAGGGATCCCAAGGGGCTTTACAAAAAGGCACGCGCGGGTATTATCAAGAATTACACCGGCATCGATTCCCCCTACGAAGAACCGCTTAAGCCTGATCTGACTATCGATACCGTTAAACTTGACTTGGAGGCCTCTATTAAAAGTGTCCTTAGTTTCCTTGTCGACCGAAAATTCATCCTTCTGGTCTGACTGAAGCTATTATTTCTATACGCAACAGAGAGAATTGGGCAATGCCGACCTCGATCCGCGACCACAGCCGGCACTCCCCCTATTTTTTTTGCATTTTTTTTGAATTACACATACCGAACACCGGGCGCGACTTATCACTATCGCGCAGTGGGTTCGAGCGCTTCAGGCAGGACATATGGAAGTTATATGTCGTTCATCACGTTGCGCTCCCCGGACGGTGATGTAATCCAGGTGAAGGCTGCCAATTTTGTTGAAGATCTCTCCGTCACAGGGGCCCGGGACAGTAACCCATAAAGGAGGGTATGACTGCGCCTTTTGTATCAAACACCAATTTCACGACAGTAAGTGGGAAGATTGCAATCGTAGGGACCAGGACCGTCATCATCGAAAACATTGTCGTGCAATAGCGCTTTTATCTGTTCTGCCCTAAACTCCCCGGTCAATCACCGTGGAGTCAATAAATATATATTTTTTCCAGCCTGTCGCTATTGTGCCAAACTTGCGTTGCCAGACCACTCATTTCCGTCAGTATGTTAGAATTTTGTCATATGCCTACAGGACTAATAGCTTGAAAATAGGAATAAACGCCTCCCACCTCAATGAAAAACCTACCGGCATAGGCGTTTTCACGCGGGAGATATGCCGGTCTGTATACGATCTTCACAAGGATGTCCTGGTCTTCTCTTCGGTTTCTGTCAGCGGTGTATCAGCTGACTTAGTATTGAGGGTTCCACAGCGCACACAAGGGTCTAAAGCACTCAGCAACAACCTTTACAGGACATTATATCTCAATTCAATGTTGCCCCTGCGAGGCCGACTCAATAAGATAGATATCATGTATTGCCCAATACTTGAGTTCCCCATGTTCCCCCTTGCCCCCCTTGTAGTAACGGTCCATGATCTACAGCCGCTTATGTTCCCCTCTCAGTTCGGTCTTAGCGCCCGTTATTTTAAGCTTTCCCTTCGCTTATTAAGCCGCGTCGCCAGTAGGGTGACGACTGTCTCTGAGTTCGTCAAAAAAGAACTTCTAAAGGCTACGAACCTGCGTGATGACATGATCGACGTTATCCCCAGTGGATATAACCGAGAATTGTTCCGCCCGCAGGACCCTTCGTTCAAAAAAGACTTTCTTGAGACGTATTCGATCAGGGATAGGTACATTCTGTACGTAGGCAATCTCTTTCCTTACAAAAATGTGAAGCTCCTGATCGATGCCTTCCTGAGCATCAGGGACAGACTCGATCACTATCTGGTCATTGTCGGCAAGAAAGAGCATTCAGGAGAATCACTACCCTGCGACGAGAAAATCCGTTATATGGATTATGTTCCGCACGAGGACTTGCCCAAGTTTTATGCATACGCAGATCTGCTGGTCCATCCGTCACTGAGTGAAGGCTTCGGTTTCACTCCGCTTGAGGCTATGGCATGCGGAACGCCGGTCCTTTCATCGAACAGAACCTCCCTCCCTGAAGTCGTCGGCGATGCAGGAATACTGTTTGACCCTACGGACAGAAGTGCCCTAAGTTCCCTTATCCTGAGACTTGCAGGCAGCAAAACATTACGAGGCGAACTGAAGGAAAAAGGGTTCAGGCAGTGCCAAAAATTCTCTTGGCAGAAGGCCGCCGCCGGTCTGCTTGAGTCTTGCAAAAAAGCGGTCAACGAGAGATGAAAATCCTCCATCTTCTCTACGAAAGCAGAGGCGATTATTACGGCATTGGAGGTGTGGGAGAAAGAGCTTACCAGATTTATGGTTTCCTTAAAAAAAGGCATGGCATCACCATATTATGCAAGAAATATCCCGGCGCAAACAACAGCACCATAGAAGGAATCAGGCATATCTATGCAGGGGCCGAAAGCAAAAGCCTCACCAGGACTCTCCTGTCATATGCCTATCATGCGGCAGGCTATGTAAAACAGCACGGACATGAGTACGATATTATAATCGAAGAGTTTTCTCCTGCCACGCCGACATTTTTACATAGTTACACCAAAACTCCGGTCATTCTGCAGATACAGGGCTACACAGGCAGACTGTACTTCAATAAATATAATCCTCTTTTTGCGACTGTGCTGTGCCTGCTTGAGCAATTTAGACCGAGGGCTTATCGGAATTTCATATTCATAGACGAACATACTCGCAGCCGATTCCCGTTGTCTGGAAACAAACCAACCGCAATCATCCCGAATGGCGTGTCGGACGAGCTTCTCGATATGCCTTGTCAGGAAGGTGAATATGTTCTCTACCTGGGCAGGATAGATATCTACGGCAAGGGACTCGATATCCTTCTTGCCGCATATTCAGAATTCGCACGATCTGTCCCGGGGATGGGGCTCGTCATCGCGGGAGATGGGAAGGAAATGAGAAAATTCAGGGCGATGGTGGATGACCTGCCGGAGGATATACGCAAAAACATTAAGCTAACGGGTTGGTTATCAGGCAGGACAAAACAAGAAATTTTGAGCAACGCATCGTTCCTTGTGCTCCCCTCACGTCATGAGGTGCAGGGCATTGCAGTTTTGGAGGCCATGGCAGCCGGCAAAGCGGTTGTCGCCAGCGATCTCCCTGAATTGTCATATATCTTGGGTAGCAATGCCGGCATTTGCTTCAAAAGCGGCGATCCTATGTCTCTCGCCAGAGCTATAACTGATATGGCAGAGAGTACGGAACGTAGCCAGATGGGTGCAAACGGAAGAGCCTGGGTCAAAGATCTGCCATGGAACAAAGTCGCAGAAAAGTTCGAAGCTTTTCTGCATACTGTTGCTGGCAGGCGTAGCCCTAAATAAGTTACAATCACCCGCGCACATAAGGTATACTTATTACAACTCTGAAAAAGGGGTTAACAACAGTTGGCATTGGCCTCTGTTGTTGAGGGTGGCTCAACTTTGTACGCCAGAGTGTCAAGCGC
>PLXX01000052.1 GCA_003153275.1 Nitrospiraceae bacterium
ATCCATCTTAGGCTTCCTCAAATCTCATCTTCCGTACCTCCTGTAGTTGTTCCGTTCTCTTCATGAATGGCGCCTCCGTGCCATTCAATCTTAACCTGACAGTTTATGTGCTACTGATACGGACAGTTTATGTGTTCTCTACACTATCATTCTTTCTGCGTGCACTGCCTCCCTAAGTCGGCTATAATAAAACAACTCAGGCTAAAAAATAACAGGAGGCTGCCATGTCAAAAGATGATGTTCTCAAATTCAATGCCAGCAACGGAGAGTTAATTGTAGTAAGACTCGCCGGCTGTCCGGACGCTGAGCAGATCATTGACATTATCAAGACGAATGCCCCTGACCGCAGCTATGTACTGATGGAGCACTACGGGACAAAACCCGAATCAGTCAAGCGATACATCTGCGACATGAATTTTGAAAAGAACCTCCTGATTGTGGCTGTAGCCGGCACAGCAGCCGTCGGTGCTCTCTCAGCGATACAAATGGAGGGAGGAAAGAGAACCGAAACAGCTCATATCCTGAATATCGGGCTCCATATCATCCCCTCGCACCGGGGGATGGGCATCGGCTCCCAGATGCTGAACTATACCAGCGAGTGGGCAAAGGAACACGGCTTCAAGAAACTGGAGGCAACGATCTTCACCACAAACAAGCGATCTCTCAGTCTCTTTGAAAGGGCGGGATTTATTATTGAAGGCACGAGGCAGAAACGGGTCCGCATCGGAATGCAGTATATCGATGAAGTGCTGTTAGGAAAAGTTCTGTAGCACAATAAAAAAGGGCAGACTGACTGTCCCTTTTTTATTGGCTATTTGAAATCCTCAGAGTTTCTTTTTATTGAACGCCGACAGCGACTTAAGCTTCTTCATGAGTGCGATAAATTCCGGAATATCGAGCGACTGCGGACCGTCGCACATTGCCTTCAGCGGCTCAGGATGCACTTCGACGATCAGTCCGTCTGCACCACAGGCCATTGCCGCATATGAAAGCGGGGCTATGTAGTTTTTGACACCTGCAGCATGCGACGGATCGATGATGATCGGAAGATGTGACCGCTCGTGAATGACCGGTACTGCTGATATATCAAGCGTATTCCTCGTGGCATTTTCAAAGGTCCTGATCCCTCGTTCGCAGAGTATGACATTTCTGCATCCTTCCGAAAGTACATACTCGGCAGACATCAGCCATTCCTGGATCGTTGTCGACATTCCCCGTTTCAGTAATATCGGCTTGCCGAACTTTCCTGCTCTCCGCAAAAGTGAGAAATTCTGGACATTACGGGCGCCAATCTGAAGCATGTCAGTATACTCGCCGACAAGTTCGACATCTTCCGGATTGATCACCTCAGTCACAAAGGGAAGACCGGATTCCTCCCGTGCCTTCACCAGCAATTTCAGCCCCTCACGTTCCAGGCCCTGAAACGAATATGGAGAGGTACGCGGCTTGAAGGCCCCGCCCCTGAGCATCCGGGCTCCCGCCTTCTTCACTTTAATAGCCGTTTCTACGATCTGCTTTTCGCTCTCCACGGAACATGGTCCGGCAATCACGCCGAAGTGGCTGCCACCGAAGGAGGCCCCCTTGACCTTTATGACGGACGGTTCCTTCCTGATCTGCTTACTCGCCAATTTATAGGGCTGAAGTATAGGAACGAGTTTTTCAACGCACGGGTTAGCTTCGAGTACCTCAAGCACATGGCGTTCCCGGTCATCACCAACTGCTCCTATGACCGTCCTTTCGACGCCGATAATCGCATGCGGTGAAAACCCCAGTTTCTCGACATGCTTCATAATGGCATCTATAGTTTTTTTACTGCATCCCTGTTTCAATACGATAATCATTGTATTTTCCTCCTGTAATCAAGTACGGAATTATAGCACGAGTCAATGCAAAAAGAGGACGTTACAAAAACCCTAATCAACCATCAAATTAGCCAAGTAATTGAAAAAACAGTGTGACAACATCATGAAAGCTGATTCAGCGGCGTGTTGTGCCGGTGCCTCCCTTATTCGGCATTAGCGACTATATCTAACCGGGGATGAGCACACATGCTATTGTCGCACTGTTCTCAACAAAAATTGATAGTGCTCAGAGATTATTAACACCGGGCTTTGTGATAAAATTTCCTATGCTGTTTTATGACATCATCTTCCCGCTGGCTCTCGGCCCTCTCACCTATCGCTGCCCTCCTGAGCTTGCTGCTGTTATTGAACCTGGAATGATTGTCGCTGCCCCACTGAGAAACAGGGTAACGCACGGTATTGTTTTGCGAAAAACCGAGACTCTGCCCGAAGGTCAGCTGAGGAACCGGATAAAGGAATTGATCGGTCCCACGGGTACTGTCCTCAGCAGAGCCCTGCTGAGGTTGATCCCCTGGATGTCAGAATACTATATTGCATCGGAAGGCATGACACTGAAACAGACCCTGCCCCCCGAACTATTTGAATCAACCCGGATGATCAAGCAGAGGAAGACTCCGGAGCATATTGAACTGGACCTTCCCGAGGTCCCTGTTTCCGTGCTTGCCCCTATTACAGAGTCGCTCACGGAAAAAAAATTCAGGCCGTTTCTCATTCACGCCCGGTCAGTGCTTCAGGAATATGCCGTGGTGCGTGCAATCATTGAGAAGACACAGAATATTATTATCCTTGTCCCGGAGATTTCACAGGCAGACCTACTGTATCAAATGATTATCGGGCAAAAGATTCATGGGGTGGATACCGAACGGGTTTGCGTGCTGCATAGCGCTCTTTCCAAGGGTAGACGTTCCGCGTATGTCGAGGGGATTGCAGCGGGAATATATGACATAGTCATTGGTACGCGCCATGCGCTGTTTGCTCCCCTGAAAAAAGTTTCCTGCATTATGGTGTTGCATGAACACAGCAGTTTTTACAAAATGGAGGAAGGCATCAGGTATCACATGCGAGATGTTGCGGTAAAGAGAGCTTACCTTGAGAAATCAGTGGTCATCCTTTCATCGATCACGCCTTCGATAGATTCATATTATAATGCGCAGACGGGGAAGTACGGGTTCATTAGGCCTGACAGCCTTCAACATGTTGCAAAGACCCAGCCGAAGATCTCGATCGTCGATATGAGATATTGCAAAAAGACCACGCCGGCGCTCTCAAAGACTGCAATCAATATTGCCGGCAGCAGACTGAAGATCGGAAAAAATGTCATTTTCATAGTCAACAGAAAAGGATATGCAACGCTGATCTGCAGAGAGTGCGAAAATACGGTCGCCTGTCCGGACTGCGGCATCGCCATGGTAATGCATAAGGGCGATATGATGCTCAGGTGTCATTACTGTGGCAGGTCGATGGAGATACCGCTGCAGTGCGGCAGGTGCAGAAGCATTGCACTTGAGCCGGTCGGGTTTGGCACGGAAAGGGTGCAGGAGGAGATCGAAAAAATCCTAGGTGCACGGGCAGTCCGTTTTGATAAGGACGCTGTAAAGAAACGCTCTGATATCACCACCATATTAAAAAACATACTCGCATCGGCATCAAACCTGCTTATAGGGACGAGACTGCTTACAACGCACCTGACGATATTGCACCGGTTTTCACTTGCAGTCATTCTCAATATTGACGCCTCCACGAACTTCCCGGATTTCAGGGCATCGGAAAAAGCTTTTGCTGAGCTTTCGTCGATCCTTGAGCATATTGATCCCGATGGCGACATGCTGATACAGACGAGAGCCCCGGGCAACCCGATGCTGCGATACTTCAAGACAGGCAATTATCATTCTTTTGTGCAGGAGGAACTTGCAGTACGCAAGACA
Organism: Nitrospiraceae bacterium; assembly: GCA_003153275.1. GTDB lineage: Bacteria > Nitrospirota > Thermodesulfovibrionia > Thermodesulfovibrionales > UBA6898 > PALSA-1316. Next base: position 3,788 of record PLXX01000052.1, read on the forward strand.
CTCTCGTACCCACCCTTTGCGCGCTTGATCGAGATTACGGTTACCGGCGGGACAGAACTCGCCGACAAAATTGTCATAGGCCTTCACAAGGCTGCTCATCCTATCGGAAAGCCTGCTAATGAAGTGCGCGCGGTTGGAATGCGTGGGCATGTTGAAGTACTCGGACCGGTTGCATCCCAGTCGAGACACGGCCTCCGGCAGGTGTCGATATTTCTGAAGTCTGCCGACAGGAAAGCCCTGAACCATGCGGCCTGCTTCGTCATGGATACCTACGGCAAAAAAGACGACACCTGCATCAGAATCGATGTTGATCCAGCCTGACCCACCAATTGCGTCATAAGAAAATGTTAACGAAGGATCGGTGGTTCGGCGTTAATTTTCATAGCATAGCTCGAAGATCTTTTTAAGCCTCTTCTCCATAGCCTTTCTCAGCTGAAACGGATTAAGCATTTCAAACAGATCAGAGAGCTTCTTCTTAATCTCGGCTGTGATATGTGGTGATTCCATAATTCTCTGATAAGGCGTCTTGGGACTATCATACCGTTTAATCTTTTTGGAGGCAATTCTCTTTTTTTCGATCAGTTTCACCGAAGGGCAGAAGAAGTTATGGAAGAATCGCCACTCTGTTGTATACAGCTCATTGAGCAGCGGGACTATCTCCGGGTTATCGAATCTGTGATAACCAAGCCACTGTCTGACATGGGTCCAGTTATATATGAATAGAGCATGAAGTTAGATTTCCCCATTTAATCATAGGGAAAACCGCTTTTTCTAGACTATACAAAATAGAAACCTCCTGCTAAGAATTAGTTTATTGGTAAACAAAATTTATCAACAGGAGGTCTCTATGGAACAAGCAGATGGTATCAGACTTCAGAAGTTCCGGCAACTCAAGAATGAGATACGAGGCTCCGATGAGTATTTGATTGTTGGCTTCTACGTTGCCAAAGAGAGGCACAATGCTTTTTTCGGTACGGCGGCCGGCAGAACGCTGCACAAGGGGTTGTTCTTTGACAACACAATTGAAGGATTCCGGAAACTGCTCGCGATGAACTGCACAGGCTGTTTCCTGTCGGCAAAGTGTTTCAGAAGATGATAGTTGAGGAACTCAGAGCCGTTGTCGCTATCAAACCCTTGCAAAGGAAACGGCAAGGATGTCTCGATATCTTTG
>PLXX01000131.1 GCA_003153275.1 Nitrospiraceae bacterium
AGGGCAGAGCAGCGGGGGATTCCCGCCTGGGTGGAGGTGGATTTCCAGAATTTCAAGGGTAAGGTCTCAGAGATCCCTGAAAGAGAAGAGATTCAGCTGCAGGCGCAGGAACAGCTCATTGTCGAGCTGTATTCTAAATAGCACATTAGAAAACGGAGAGCACAGGCGCAAAGAAATTCGCCCGGCTTTTTCGTCTGAAATCGTATAAAATTTAAGGCATATAGGGAGGCCTTATGAATTTAAGGAAAAAAGGCTTTCAACTACCTGAAAAGATCAGGTTTGATGAAGAGACGCTTACCAGCGATTATGGCAAGCTTGTTGTCGAGCCGCTGGAGCGGGGTTTTGGCACAACCATGGGAAACGCACTGAGAAGGATTCTGCTTTCCTCTCTTGAAGGTGCGGCGATTACTGCGGTTAAGGTATCAGGTGCGCTGCATGAGTTTTCAACGATTAACGGTATTAAGGAAGATGTTATCAATATCATTCTTAATATGAAGTCAGTGCGGTTCAGATATCATGGCACCGGCAGTAAGGTTGCGACGTTCCAGGTCAAAGGTCCCGGACAGGTAAAGGGCTCTGACATTCAGGCCGATTCGTCCATTGAGGTACTAAATCCTGACCAGGTCATAGCAACCCTTGACAAGGGGGCTATATTTGACGCCGAAGTATACATACGCAACGGGAAGGGATACCTGTCTGCAGAAAGAAACAAGGAGAGCCTTCCGGTAGCAATGATTGCTGTTGATGCTGTTTTTACGCCGATGAAAAAGGTCAACTTCTGGGTTGAGAAGGCCAGAGTCGGGAGGGATACAGACTATGACCGCCTTGTCATGGAGCTTTGGACGGACGGGAGTATCACTCCTGAGAAGGCAATTTCCCAGGCGGCGACGATTCTTATTGAGCACTTTGACCTCCTGATATTCGAGGAGGATGATGTCGATATAGTGTCATCTGACGATTCCGCGGTAAAGCTTGGCGATGACGGAGCAGCATCACTGAACGACAATCTTTTCAAGAATGTTGATGAATTGGAACTGTCGGTGAGGTCGTATAACTGCCTCAAGAATGCGAATATTAAGACGATCCATGAACTAGTACAGAAGACTGAACCTGAGATGCTTAAAACAAAGAACTTTGGCAGGAAGTCGCTCAATGAGATTAAGGAAATTCTAGGACGGATGGGGCTCCATCTTGGCATGAAGATTGACCTTGACAGCCTCAGTTCTGACGCTGTATTACAAACCGGAGGTATCAACGACGATGCGTCATAAAGTAGATGGAAGATTGTTTGGTAGGCCCGCTAATCAGCGGAAGGCGCTGCTTAGATGCCTGGTAACTGCCCTGTTTGAGAACCAGCGTATAGAGACCACGGTTGCCAAGGCAAAGGAAGCCAAGCGTATTGCAGAAAAAATGATTACCTTCGGAATCAAGGGCGACCTGCATTCGATGCGGCAGGTGCGGACTGTTGTGACTGACAGGACCGTGGCATCGAAGCTTTTCAATGAGATAGCCCCCCGCTTTACCGGCAGGAACGGTGGCTACTTGAGGCTGGTACAGACGAGAAACCGCCTGAAGGACTCTGCTCCGATGGCGATTCTTGAATTTATCGATTATGAGAGTATTAAGAAGCCGAAGGGCAAGGCTGCAAAGGCCTCGGCAGATACAGCAGAAGGCAAGGGGAAATAGCCTTGAGCGATATTCTGATTGGAATAGCGGTGATTGCCATCTGGATCATTCTCCAGACAGTTGTATTCCCGCGGCTCGGCATGCAGACCTGAGGAGTCAACACGAAGGTCTCGTGCAAGACCGATAGCAAAAATAAATAAAAAGAGGAAGGGGCCGGAAAGGCCCCTTCCTCTTTCTGTTCCGGTCATTTTTGGGCCGGTCATTCTTTGAGATAGAGCGGGTCGATGTTCGCTGCGAATATCTCAACCAGATTATGGTCGAACTGGGTGCCGGCCTTATGCCTCAATTCAATGATCGCTTCTTCAAAACTGACCGGTACTTTATAGGATGACGGGCTTATCATTGCATCAAAGGCCTCTGCGATGGCAATAATCCGTGCCTCTATGGGGATATCCTCTCCTTTTAACTGCGACGGATAGCCCTCGCCGTCATACCGTTCATGGTGGTGGAGAATGAACAGCGCAATATCCGCATAAAAAGTGATCGGTCTGATCATATCATAGCCGATTACCGGGTGGCGCTGGTATTCCTCTTTTCTGAAGGTGTCCTCTGAATTGATTTTCAGGAAACCAACATCATGGAGTAGAGAAGCGAAATATATCTTTCTCCTCTGATCTTCCGGCATGTTCAGTCCTTTAGCAATGATATTGCTATACCGGGCAACCCGTCGAGAATGTCCCCGCTTCTCAATGATATGCACGTCGATTGCCTCAAGAAGCATTTCAGTCAGATGTATCTCGTAGTTTTTTTGGTCTTCGTAAAAGCGGATGCGGTTGATTGACATGGCTGCCTGGCTGGCAAGATAAGCGATAATTTCTTCGTCGCGCCGCCGGAACGAATGGCCGCCCTTAAAGTTCAGGAGCTCAAGAACGCCGATGACGGACGAATGCGCTATCAGGGGGAGGCAGAGAATTGATCGTGTTTCATAGCCGGTGCGCTCATCGATTTCAGCATTAAACCGCGGATCATGTGGAACGTCCGAGATTCTGGCCGTCTGCTTGTTGCTGGCAACCCACCCCGCAATCCCCTTTCCAAGGTCAAATGATGTGCCGACTAACTGAGGGGATTTTTCGCCTTTT
>PLXX01000050.1:0-205 GCA_003153275.1 Nitrospiraceae bacterium
GATACTGATCGGCGAGTATCTGAAACTGCAGAAAAAGAAAACGGGAGGTCTTGGAGCAAAAAGAAGGGGATATTTATGACTAAGATGATGAACACGGAACTGTCGCCCTGGTGGCGTTACGGCGTAGTGTCCGTCGCGTTGGTTGGATTGGGGGTATTGATCTGGATTGCCGTCAACACCTATTCGGGCGATGTCGGGACTCCGA
>PLXX01000050.1:231-15624 GCA_003153275.1 Nitrospiraceae bacterium
CAGTTGGCGCTCGACACAAAGGATCCGGCAATACTTTCGGAAAACCGCTACGATGGCAAGACAGGCACGCTTCGGTTTACCACGTCAGAAGCGGCGTCATACCATCACCAGATCGATCAGTGGGAAACGTACTTCGCAGGCTCTACCGCAAGCCACGGTTTGTCAACAAAGACGATTACTGATCCGGAGGAACTGCGTGAGTTGGTGGCGTTCTTTGTCTGGACGGCGTGGGGAGCGTCGGCGCATATGCCGGGTAAGTCCTATTCCTACACACAAAATTTTCCGTATGAACCGCTTCTCGGCAATGGACCTTCGGGCGAGGCCGTAATGTGGAGCGCATTGAGCCTCATCACTTTGTTGGCGGGCACCGGAGTGGTGCTGCGACTGCCTTTTACTCTAAGTCCTTAATTTATAATATTTTATAATGTAATCTGGTGCTGAGAGAATTGTGTACCTCAAGTGGTATGTCCTCCCTTCGGCACCATTTTTTCTCCTATAACTATCCAATAGTTACAGAGTCCTGTTACATAATCTTAGTCTGAAGGCGATGAACAGTTTCCAATTTCACCCCCAGCATACTCCAGCATTCCTGCTGGATCGATCCCGCGGCCTCTTATCGTTTGTTATTTCAGCTGATTGCGGCATATTGAATGAGTTCTGCTTCGCCCCGAACAGCTGCAATGTTAATCCTTCGTAACTGGCGTCTGGGAGCAGTGCTGGAATTTAAGAGTGTCTCGCTTGAAATCTGAAACGCGCCACTGTAGCTTCTGGATTGTGTGAATTTCATTTATCAGCGCAGGATGCTTCTTTCGAGGATAAGGGCAGCCAATAGAAGGAATTTCTGAAAAACGCTAAATTCTTTGCTATGATTGACTTATGGAAAGAAGAAAGCATAAGCGGATAGCAACCGGCATATTTACCAAGATAATGATCCAGAGTACATGCGACAAATTCCAGATCGATGATTTCTCAGAGGGTGGCATAGCATTTTGGAGTAATAATTCGTTGCCCAAAGGAGAAACCATCAAGCTCATCATATGCAAAAATTATGAAGAGCTTGAACTGGTCGTCGTAGACGGCCAGAGAAAGATGATCAATGAGGAATTTTTGGAGCCTTGCTTCCGTGTAAGCGCGCAATTTATCAGGGAACTGACGTCTGATGAATGGCTCTCATTCCAGAATTATGTGAGAGATGAACATTCGGAGACGCTGAGTTCATTCGGCAGATCCTATCGCGGATATGTTAAAAATCGGCAGGAAACGGAAGAAGAACTTAGGAGTGCACGGGAAGCTGCTGAAGCAGCCTGTAATGCCAAAAGCGAATTTCTTGCTAATATGAGTCACGAGATAAGGACCCCTCTTAACGCCATCATCGGCATGACAGGGTTGGCTCTCGACACGAAATTAACCGCTCAACAGAGAGAGTATCTCAGGGTGGTACAGAGAAACTCCGAGGCTCTGCTTTCCCTCGTCAACGACATCCTCGATATTTCGAAAATGGAGGCTGGCCGGATCGAGATCGGGAAAATCCCTTTTAATCTCCGACATGTGATTGATGAAGTGGAAGAGGTTTTGGTTTACCGTGCCCGGGATAAGGGGATCGATTTCTTATGTTCGGTCAGTCCGGACATTGCGACTGTTGTTGTCGGGGATCCTTCACGCCTCCGCCAGATACTGATGAACCTGGCGGAAAATGCAATCAAATTTACGCAAAAAGGCGAGACAGCAGTTAAAGTCTTTGAGGAGGCCGCAACATCGGACGAGGGAAATGAGGAAGGGACGGTCCGTCTTCATTTTATGATCACTGATACGGGAGCCGGCATAAGCAGTGAAGATCAAAAAAAGATATTCGAGAAATTCACTCAGGCAGACAGTTCCACCACCCGGAGATACGGGGGGACTGGTCTGGGCCTGAGCCTCACTAAGTCTCTTGTGGATCTCATGGGAGGTCATATATGGGTAGAAAGCGAGATCGGAAGAGGAAGCACATTTCATTTGCTCCTGACCCTCCCATATCAACAGGACAGCGGAGATCTTCCGACAGTGGCGGAGGAGGACAATAAGACTGCCCTGGGCATGCCGCATCTCAAGATCCTGCTCGTGGAAGACAATATCGACAACCAAAACCTTGCGAGGCAGATTCTGGAGAAGGCCGGTTTTGCCGTGGACATAGCAAAAGATGGAAAAGAAGCAGTGGAGGCCGCGAAGAGATACCGCTACAAATTGATTCTGATGGATATCCAGATGCCGGAGATGGACGGATTTGAGGCAACTGCGCTCATCAGGGAGTTAGAGGCGGAACGCGGAGGTGAGCGGACTCCCATTATAGCCCTTACAGCACATGCTATGATTGGTTATAGGGAAAAATGTCTTGAGAAGGGAATGGACGATTATGCAACAAAGCCTATAAACAAAAAGGAACTGTTGGAGGCACTTGACAGATGGATAGACAGGCGCCTAATTATCCTTGTGGTTGATGATGTTGAAGATAACAGAAAACTGCTGGAAAAGTATCTTTCAAAAGAGGGCAGGTACAGGGCAGTCTTCGCAAAGAACGGGGTAGAAGCTATTACCGCTTTCAAGATCCAGGCGGTTTCTCTTATTCTTATGGACATCGAAATGCCGGTAATGGACGGCTATACTGCACTGAGGATTATCCGGAAGCTAGAGCGATTTCCAACGATGCCGATCATCGCCATGACGGCGCATGAGGGACCTGAGGAAATCAGGCGGTTAATGGAGGCAGGCTGCATCGACTATATCCGGAAGCCGATGGAAGAAAGTGAACTTCTTGTTGTTATACATAAATATCTGGACATGAAAACAGGAACGGATGTGGATTCAGAACAGCAGGGGGACATAATAGTCTACCCTGACCCTGACTTGGCGGAACTTATTCCGGGTTACCTTGAAAACCGGCAACAGGATGTGAAGGAAATAGAGAGGTTGCTAATTGAAGATAACCTTCAGGAAATACGCAGGCTCGGCCACAGCATGAAGGGCTCAGGGGGAGGATACGGATTTGAAGGGATAACCCTGATAGGAGGGGAGATGGAAGAAGCAGTAATAAAAGACGATAAAGGTTTGGTTTCGGAGCTGAACAAAAGACTTGCCGGATATCTTCTGCGGGTGAAGGTTGTGTTCGGGAGCAACACCTAATATAGGTAATTGCTTGAGGTCTCACTAAAAAAATAGTTCTGATTTCGGAGGATTAATGAAATTACTTTTAGTTGATGACGACCAGGATATCCTGAACATGATTAAGGTTTTTCTCAAGGACAAAGACTTTGATATCATCACAAGCAGCAACGGCGAGGAAGCTTATCAGATAATCATAAAGGAAAAACCGGACCTTGCCATTATTGACGGGCTCATACCTGGAATACACGGATTTGAACTCTGTAAGAAGGTCAAGGAAGATGAGGGCATGGAAAACTCTCCAGAAATTATCATTATGTCGAGTCTGTACAAAGGAATGAAATACAGACTCGATGTGATAAAGACGTATCACGCTGACGACTATCTTCCAAAACCCATCGTGAAAGAAGAACTTTTATCAAAGATTGATAAACTAGTAACAAAACGGTCCAAAAAATTGGAGGAAGTACAGGATATATGGAAACAGGATACACGACACCGGGTAAAATAAAAAGGCTGGCACACCCGTAGAACTTGAATCCTCAATCAGAATTCTGGACGACCCGGCTCGTCCCGCTTCGGCACCATTTTATACGTGCTAAACCATCTCCCTCAGGTTGGTCGCCGGGAATTAAAGACACAATCCATACAGGCGGCAAGATTATCTCTTCCCTTGCAAACACCGGAAATGCCATGATGGCAGAGTGCGAAATCATACTTTAGCGGGTCCTCAGAATCAAACCGTTTCAAAGCCCCGGTAATTTCGACCGCCATCTTCCAGTCTTGGGAATTTCTGGAGGTAAATCCGAGGCAGCGGGAGATCCTTGCAATGTGGGTATCCAGCGGTATGATCAGTTTATTCTTCGGGATATCCCTCCAAATGCCGAGGTCTATATCCCGGTCCCGTATCATCCAGCGGAGGAATAGATTGACGCGTTTGCAGGCGCTTCCCTGTGCAGGGGATGGGAAAAACTGAAGCAGGCCGGCAGGTTTGATGTTCCTGCCATAAACAGCCTCAGTATTGATCGCGCGCATTGCTTCCATGAATCCTTTAAGTCCGTTTTCTATGGTGATATCATCATCCTGACGATGATATTTTTTAAAAAGATTTTCGAGAGATTGATGCCGGAGAAGTATAGTCCTGAGTATCAACAGAAGACAGAGGATGTCTTCATTTTCATTGAAACGATACCTGATTCCGACAAAGATCTTTTTTTGTTTTTGAAGCGGCGTTGTGAGAAGAAAATCATAGGGGCTTTCCCCCATGCCTGAGAATAGTCTTTCAAGCACTCCCGTAAACAACTCTACCCTTCCGTACGCCAGACAACTCGAAATGAATGCGGTAATCTCAATATCCTGCGGGGCTATATATCGGTGTGGAAACTCGATCGGGTCATGAGACAACCGTTCCTGAAAGTCATAGTCACGGTAAAATCTGTCGAGCGTCTTTTTGAGAAGACTCATGCCGGGCCTGCTGCCGCTGTTATAATTTACCAGCTGCGTTGTATTGACCCGCTGCTCTGGCCCTCTCTATGAAGAGCCTGACGAGTTTGTGGTCTTTTCTCCCGCGACTCTCTTCAACCCCGCTGCTGACATCAACCGCATACGGCCTGACATGTCTGACCGCATCCCCGACATTGCCGGGCGTCAGACCTCCGGCGAGGATTATCCTGCCATACTGCTTCGCTTCGAGCGCTATGTCCCAGTTGAATATCCTCCCGGTTCCGCCATAGGCATCGGAGCTGAAGGTATCAAGAAGGAACGCAGAGACCGCGTCCCGGTACTGACCGAAGGCGTCAAGACTTTCAAGCGACCTGACCCTGAAGGCCTTGATGGGACGATGAGATAACATCCGGCAGAAATCAGGCGTCTCCCCGCCATGCAACTGAATCAGTGAAAGCCCCGAGGCAGCGGAAATCTCCACAATGCTCCCGGATGGTTCATTGACAAAGACACCAACGGTTGTTACAAAGGGGGGAAGGCGTTTAATTATTTCTGCGGCAGTCTGCGCAGAGACAGCACGAGGGCTTTCCTTGTAGAAGACGAACCCGAGGGCGTCAGCCCCCCCATCAATCGCTGCAGCCGCATCGCCATAATTCATTATCCCACAGATTTTTATTTTTACCATAAAAAATAAAACGGGCGAACCTCCAGAATCCGCCCGTGCAGATCCTGCATGATACCCTAAATAACCGGGAGTTCTCTCAGGGCCTCTTTGATCTTTTCATCGGGATATTCATAATCCACAAGCTTGCCTGAAAGAAAATCCTGATAAGCCGTCATATCAAGATAACCGTGACCGCTGAGGTTGAAAAATATTGTTTTCTGTTTTCCTTCTTCTTTTGCCTTCATCGCCTCGTCGATAGCGCCTTTAATAGCATGCGAGCTTTCAGGCGCAGGGATTATCCCCTCGGTATTCGCAAACTTGATTGCAGCCTCAAAGACCCCGGTCTGGCCAAAAGCAACAGCCTCGATCAGTTTATCATGATAAAGCTGGCAGACCAGCGGAGAATCTGCATGATATCTGAGACCGCCGGCATGAATGCCTGGCGGCATAAAATTATGACCAAGGGTATACATCATCATCAGAGGAGTCATTCCTGCCGTATCTCCAAAATCGTAACGGAATTCGCCTTTTGTCAGAGTGGGGCACGATATCGGCTCAACAGCGACAATCCTGACCTGCTTGCCGTGAATCTTATCCTGTATGAACGGGAAACTCACTCCGCCAAGATTGCTCCCTCCACCACAGCAACCTACAATAACATCAGGGTAGTCGCCCACAAGCTCAAACTGCTTTTTGGCTTCAAGACCAATAATCGTCTGGTGCAGGAGAACGTGATTCAATACAGACCCAAGTGCATAATTCGTATCGCTATGAGTTGCAGCGTCCTCAACAGCCTCTGAAATTGCCATGCCAAGGCTTCCCTGATTGTCAGGATCAGCCTCGAGCACCTTTCTGCCGTAATTGGTCACATTGGAAGGACTTGCATGCACGGTAGCACCCCAAGTCTCCATCGCAATTCTTCTGTAGGGCTTCTGGTCGTAGCTTACTTTGACCATATAGACTGTTACAGCCAGACCGAAGAGGCTCCCGGCCAGGGCCATGGATGAACCCCACTGGCCAGCGCCAGTTTCAGTCGCAATCTTTTTGATTCCGGCTGCTTTGTTATAATAGGCTTGGGGGATAGCGGTGTTCGGCTTATGACTGCCTGCGGGGCTGACGCCCTCGTATTTATAATAAATCTTTGCCGGAGTACCAAGTGCTGCCTCAAGCCGGTGCGCGCGGTATAGGGGAGAGGGTCTCCAGAGGCTATATATGTCAAGCACCTCTTCGGGTATATCTATCCATCGCTGTGTCGACACTTCCTGTTCGATAAGCGACATCGGGAAGATGGCGCTCAGGTCATCCGGTCCGATTGGCTGCAATGTTCCGGGATGCAACGATGGCTTTGGCAGGTTCGGCATATCCGCCATAATGTTATACCACTGCTTTGGAATCTCTCTGTCCGGCAGGACCACTTTCGTCTCTCGCATTATTTCCTCCCGCAAGGTAGTATGTTTTATCTCAGCTTCTCAGGAGACACATAGAAGATCATTCTCTCATGCTGAGTATATTTGCATTAAGATACCACACTTGCCGTTCAAAAATGAATAAGCACCGGCCCGATCAGATGCATCTATGGTATAATTTTGCAGACAGATCACTGGAGGTATCATAATGCTTCATAAAAACATCCTGTCACTTATCGGAAACACCCCGCTTGTAAAAATCAACAATATGACCGGACCTGAGGATGCTGAAATCTGGGCGAAGCTCGAAGGAAACAATCCAGGGGGCTCGGTAAAGGACAGGATTGCCCTTGCAATGATTGAGGCGGCCGAAAGGGAGGGCAGGCTTATGCCAGGGGGAACGATCATCGAACCCACAAGTGGCAATACCGGTATCGGACTGGCTATGGTGGCCTCAATCAAGGGGTATCGGACGGTCCTCACCATGCCGGATACCATGTCGATGGAGCGTCGGCAGTTGCTGCAGGCCTTTGGTGCTGAACTTGTCCTGACAGACGGGAAAAAGGGGATGAAGGGCGCTGTGGACAGAGCGGCAGAACTCCTGCAGGATAATCCCGGTTTTTTTATGCCTCAGCAGTTTGAGAACTGTTTCAATCCCGAAGTCCATATGCGGACGACTGCCATCGAAATTCTCAGTGATCTCGGCTCAGTGCCCGATGGTTTTGTCTCGGGAGTAGGTACCGGAGGAACAATTACCGGAGTCGGTACTGTCCTAAAAAAAATGAAGCAGGATGTATGGATCGTTGCAGTTGAGCCTGCTGCGTCTCCGGTCCTTTCTGGGGGAAAGCCAGGACCTCACAAACTCGCAGGGTTAGGTGCAGGGTTTATCCCGGGTGTTCTTAATACGAAGATCTACGATGAAATAATTCCAATATCTGACATTGAGGCTGCTGAAACAACCCGCCTGCTTCTTCAGAAAGAAGGTATCTTTGCGGGCATTTCATCTGGCGCTGCAATAGCAGCCGCACTGAAGGTTGCAAGCAAATTTGGGAGGGACAAGAGAGTTGTTGTCATCCTTCCCGATCGTGGGGACCGTTACCTCAGCACCGGGCTCTTCAACAGCAGTGTTTAACCTTGCCGGGCAAGTCCGGTACTCTTTGCCACGGCGGAAACCGCATGAGCAACAGACAAGACAACCCGACGGTCAAAAATGCTTGGAATGATATAATCTTCATGCAGTTCATCGTCCGTAATCGTGTGGGCGATTGCCTGGGCGGCTGCAAACTTAATTTCTTCGTTCACTCCGGTAGCTCTGACGTCAAGCAGGCCTCTGAAGATACCAGGAAAACACAACATGTTATTAATCTGGTTCGGATAATCAGACCTGCCGGTGGCAAGAATTCTGACAAGCGGCAGTGCATCCTCGGGGGATATTTCAGGGTCAGGATTTGCCAGGGCAAAGACAATCCGGCCTTTTGACATTTTTTTCAGGTCTTCGCCCGAAATAATATTCGGACCTGACAGCCCGATAAAAACATCCGCGTCTCTCAGGGCATCCGAAATATTCCCCTTAACATTCCGGGGGTTTGTCTTGCCTGCTAGGATTTTTTTATAGGGATTCATTCCCTGCCTCCGGCCCCGGTAAAGCGTTCCTGAACGATCGCAGACAATAATATCCTTAATGCCATAGGCTGAAAGCATATGCGCGTTTGCGGAACCGGCCGCTCCTGCACCCGCTATGACAACCCTAAAAAACCTGATTTTTTTCCGTAAAAGTCGGGCGACATTGATGAGGGCTGCAAGAACAACCACTGCTGTCCCGTGCTGGTCATCGTGGATGACCGGAATATCCAGCTCCTTCCTGAGCCTGCTTTCTACCTCAAAACAATGAGGTGCTGAGAAATCCTCCAGGTTTATGCCGCCAAAGGCTGGAGAAATATTTTTTATGGTCTGTATAATCTCCTCTGTATTTTCGGTGGCAAGGGCTATGGGAAATGCATCAATATTGGCAAATTCCTTGAAAATCATTGCCTTGCCCTCCATAACCGGCATGGCTGCGTAGGGGCCTATATTGCCGAGTCCGAGTACTGCCGTCCCATCCGTAACAACCGCTACCGAGTTTCCCTTGATCGTATACCGATAAGCGTGATCTCTGTGGGCATGAATATCCATGCAAACCCTGGCAACGCCAGGCGTATATATTTTTGAGAGGTCATTCCTGTCCCTTACAGCGATCTTATTGTGGATCTCTATCTTGCCGCCCTGATGTGCTGCAAAGGTCTTGTCCATGACCCTGAGAACCCTAACCCCTTCCAAAGACCGGATGGCCTTAACTATTTCCTTTTCATGTGTCTCGTCTCGGGCATTCACGGTTATATCCCGAACTATTGTCCCCGTTTCAGCCTGTACAATGTCGACAGAGCCCAGGTCTCCCCCGGCCCTGCTTATGGCCGTTGCAATGCGTGCAAACATCCCTATCCTGTTTTTTATCTCCGCCCTTACGGTAATACTGTAGCTGGGACTTGGTTTGTGCTGCATAATGTTGTTCCTTTCTTACAAATAGTCTGACTATTTCTATCTAGCTTTTAGCAATAACACGTCAGCCAGCAGTAATGCCGACAGACTGCAGCCACGCGATTATCTCATTTCTGGCGGCCCTGGCGTTATAGCTGTGCCACTGCTTCCTTTCTTTTGGGAAGCGCTCAAGGACATTCTTAAATCTCCTGAACACTCCCTTGCCATCAAATATGCCTTCCATCAGACGGCGAAGCTCAGGATTGTCCAGTTCGGCTATATATTCCTGCATTGCCTGAAAAACATCGGCAGAGCGTCTCTCTGGTATCCGCAGGTAGCGCGTTTGTCCATTAATAAAGATCTCAAGCGCAAGTTCAACTTCACCCTCGATCCAATCGGGAAGGTCAGGGTCTTCATCGAGTTCGATCGCTTCATAGGCACTCATGTCATCATCATAACTTTCTGCAATTATGGTCTGTGCCCTCTGAAGGATATCCTCTGAGAGAATGACAACACCTCCTGTTTCAATATCGAGAAAATAGTCAAAGGCCTCCCGCTCGATATCTTCCATGGCCTTCTGAATTTCATCATAATCAATCTTATTTTTTGTCATTAAGCAGTGTCACTAATACAGAGAGGAAGGGGTATTCAGTCTTGACCCTCTCAATCTCTTCAGTCAGGTGTTTCAATGCACTGGGAACATGCTTCAGAAAATAGGTCTTACCCTTCACTTTAGAGAGAAAGCCGTATGCGCCTAACGTCTGCATATGCCGTTGGAGACGGCAGAGCAATAGAGACTGTGCGAATTCAGCTTCGTCCGGACTGCTGCCCTGATATTTCCGCACGCCGCTAAAATAGTAGCCAACGAGCCTTCCCCTCATTGCAGTATCCAGGTCATGATACGGGTCCCAGAGGATCGAGGCAACGTCATATGCAGGAGGTCCCATCCGTGCTCCCTGGTAATCAATAATCCGCGGGACAGCGGCATCCTTTATCATGATGTTCTGAGATTGAAAATCCCTGTGCAGAATCGTCTTTCTGTACGAATCAACGACCTTTGCAAGACGGTCAAAATCCTGCTCAAGACCGCCATGAATATCTATTGTCTCCTCTGTTCCTATCCCCTTAACGCCTCTAACAAACCGGCTGATAAAATAATCGGTCTCCCACCGAAGATGCTCGTAATCGAAGAGCCGTGACTGAAGAAGCGGACACTCAGAAACATACTCTGTCGCATGGGTATGAAGGGTTATTAACGTATCGAGCACCCTTTGATAAACCATCTCAATAGCTTCCTGATCCCTGCGGCATTTGAGCCAGACATAGAGCGTCAGATCGCCTAGGTCTTCGAAAACAGCCACCCCCTCTTTCACCTCCTTTGCCAGAAGTTCTGGGACTGGCACTTTGTGCCTCCGAAAAAAATCAGTATATATTATCTGGCGGGTATAGTCAGGATCATCTACAGCAGATTTAAGGAAAACACATGACCGTTCGGGAGTATGTATTCTATAATAAGCACGGTCAGAACCTCCAAACCCAATCAAAGAAATTTCAGAACTACCTGAATAATCTTTTAGAAACAATGAGTTGCATATTTCAGCCCCTTTTGGTTGCTGTTCTGAAACATTTCTGATACTCACGGTATAGTCCGGTCCTGCAATCACGTCCTTAAGTTCTGAACCGGCCGTGACAATGGTTCCGGGAAGAATTATGGATCTCTTTATCGAGGTCTGTTCAGCGATGCTGCAACCGCTTTCGAGGACAGCCCATCCGTCAAGTTGCATGATGAGGGGGCATTCGACAGAGGACCCTATATAAAACTGTTCCCCTGCGCTGGTTAATGCAGAGGTGACTGCCTCGGCATAGGACAATGGAGAACCTATATCCGTCCATAAGCAGCCGGTAACATCAACGGTAGCTATCGAATGCCCGTCAGTAATTGCACGAATCCATGCATTGACAACATTTGACTCCCCCCCGGGCAGAAAGTTGAGAAACTCGGGAGAATAGATAGCAATACCGGTAAATGCGACTGCGCGGACATTTTGCAGCCCTGCTGATACTGATCGACCAACAGCCCTCAGTTTTCCTGCATCATCGATCCAGACATTATTAAATGCCGGACAATCCTGGATGGCCAAGGTTGCTAGGTTTCCGGACGCTTCATGGATCTCGAGAAGAAGGTGGAGATCTATATCAGAAACAACATCGGCATTGTGAACTATAAATGTTGAATCTGAAAGCATAGACGCTGCATTTCTAAGTGCACCTCCTGTCCCGAGCAACGTATCCTCCCTGAAGAGCGTTATAGCATCAGAAAAGGGCGATGAAGAGGCCCAATCGCTGATCATTTGCCATTTATAGTGCATATTTATGCCTATCTGTTTTGCCTCCAGGGTGCATAGCCTTTCAAGCACTGACTCGATCACCGGTTTCCCGGCGAGAGGCAGCAGCGGCTTGGGAATATGATTTGTTATTGGTCTAAGCCGTTCTCCAAAGCCTGCGGCAACGACAAATGCATTACATTTTTTCACTGATATATCAGATAGTTTCTGCGGACGTTCCTGTCAAAATCCTTCAGCTCCTCAAGCCACCAGGCTTCCATCTGCCGAAGACTGTGCCCTGATTCTATATCAACTCTGAATCTGTCACCGCCTGCCAGGATATCTATGGGCAGCAGCGTTTCCTCATATTCATACGGTGGTTTTTTCCAGGAAAACTGACGGGGATAAAGTTCATATATCGCTTTTAATATAGCTGCAGCCGTGTAAAAAGGCTTATATTTGTGTCTGTCAGTAACATGTATTTGCGCCCCTCCGCATAGGGATCCCTCGTATTTCTGGAATGTTGGAATGAAAAAAAGTGGACGAAAAAGCATACCTGGCAGCCTGAACTCATTGAGACTCTTCAATAGTTTATCAGGATTGATGAACGGAGCCCCGAATATTTCAAACGGTCTTGTCGTCCCCCGTCCCTCGCTCAGATTCGTACCCTCAAGAAGACACATACCAGGATAAACTGCGGCGGTCTCAACTGTCGGCATGTTGGGGGAAGGCATAACCCAGGGGAGAGCTGTTTCCTCAAACCACTGATAGCGTTTCCACCCCAGCATGGGAATGACGTGAAGATCCAGTCCGGGATAAAAAGTATTTTGAAGATAACGTCCGATCTCGCCTACGGTCATGCCATGCCTCACCGGCAGTGGAAGGAGTCCAACAAATGAGCTGAATTCTTTTTGTAACAGCGGTCCTTCAATCTGATATCCGTTTATGGGGTTCGGCCTGTCAAGGATAACAACGGGCTTTTCGGTCTCGAGGCAGGCCTCCATCACCAGGGCTAACGTCCAGATAAAAGTATAATAGCGGGAGCCGACATCCTGAAGGTCTACCACCATCACATCGATCCCCTTCAGCATTTTTCTTTCGGGTTTTCTTGTCCTTCCATAAAGGCTAAAGACCGGCAATCCCGTCTTTCTGTCCTTAAATCCAGACCACTCCACCATATTGTCCTGGGTTTCACCCCTTAGACCGTGCTGAGGTCCGAACAAAGCCTTTACTCTGAACTTAGTTGACGATAACAATAGATCTGAGGCATGAACGAGCCGGCGGTTAATCGAGGCTGGATGCAGGACAAGGCCGATATCAGCCTTGTAGAGTGCCTTAGGCCACATGGCTGCAGCCCTGTCGAGGCCTGTTTTGACTATTGTGCGCATAGTTTGCTGGTCAACAGGTCATATCAGTCCATTAAAAGGTCCCTGATCTCCATCGTCAGAATTTTGATCAGGGCATCTGCATTATCATGCCGAACCTCAACCAGCTTTATATCATTGCGTTTTTTGATGTCGGCAATCAGTCCAATGCCCTTGTCAGAGATTGAGGCTATCACCGGTTTCTTGCCGTTAAGAAGATCTATGATCAGTTTTGAAAATTTCTTTGACTGGCACTCCATCTTTCCTATTTCATCAATAAAATGTATGTTTGTCTTCTTTTCCGGGGCGAAAACAATGTCGAGAAGGGCATCAAACCCCTTAATATCAATGTGATATTTTCCAACCGCATGCTTGCTGTTCAGATTTACATGGGCAAACACTCTACTATCGCCAAAAAGACTTGCTACAGAAAAACCTGTACGAACGCCAGCCTCAAGAATCTCGGCTGTATAGAAACCGGTGGCATTGAACTCCTTGAAAATCTCGGAAAGCTTTCTAATTACCGTTGTCTTGCCAGATCCTGGCTGTCCTGTTATCAGAATGTTTTTCATGCCATTAATATCTCCAGAATTCTATCGAGTTCATCGAGCGAATAATAATCTATCTCGATCTTACCACCTTTTTTGCCTTTATGGACAAGCCTGATTTTTGTTCCGAGATGTTTGATTAATTTTTCCTCAAGTGAGGCTATTTGGGCATCCTTTATCTTCTTTCCCTTGGAAGCTCCTGTGGACTTCTTTGCTATCGCCTCAGCCTCTCTGACACTCAGTCCGGTTTTGAGGATCTTCTTTGCTGCGTCTACCTGCGCCGCCCTTCCCTCAATAGCCAGCAAAGCCCTGGCGTGGCCCATGCTAAGCGATCCCTCGTAGAGCATTGCCTTTATCTCGTCAGGAAGTTTCAGGAGGCGCAGATAGTTTGCCACGGTCGCCCGCTCCTTGCCTACCTTGTCAGAAAGCTCTTCCTGGGTCAGGCCGAAGTCATTCATAAGACGGTTAAAGGCCTCTGCTGTTTCGACCGGATTCAGGTCCTCGCGCTGAATATTCTCAATGAGAGCCATCTCAAAGGCATCTCGTGAGGCTACATTCTTGACCATTGCAGGGATTTTTTTCAGTCCCGCAATCGTTGCCGCCCTCCAGCGTCGCTCCCCAGCGATCAAACTGAATGAGCCATCTCCTGTCCTCGAAACGAGAACAGGCTGAAGCACACCCTTTTCTTTTATCGATACCGCAAGTTCCTTTAATGAATTCTCACTGAAGTTCTTTCTCGGTTGATATACCCCCGGCAGTATGCGATTTATATCAATATGGAGTATTTCATCACCCTTTTCAGGGATAAGGGCATTAAGCCCCCTGCCTAAGGCTGTTTTCATTCAGAATCTCCTTTGCCAATGATAGATAACTCTGTGCTCCGCGGGACTTTATATCATAAAGAAGTGCAGGCTTGCCGTGGCTTGGCGCCTCACTCAATGCGACATTGCGAGGAATGATCGTCTCATAAACCTTGTCCCCAAAATGTTTCCTTATTTCGGCGACCACCTGGTGTGCGAGGCTGTTTCGTGTGTCGAACATGGTCAGAAGAATCCCTTCGATGTCAATATCAGGATTGAATGATCCTCGTATCAGGCTCAGGGTTCTTGTCAGGAGGCCAAGTCCTTCAAGGGCATAATACTCACACTGGACAGGAACAAGAACAGTCTCTGCGGCAACAAGGGCATTCAGAGTAAGAACCCCAAGTGAAGGCGGACAGTCGATAAATATATACCGAAACTCTTTTTTCGCCTCTGCTATTGCCGTCAGAAGAATCTTTTCCCTCCCTTCTTTCCCAGCAAGCTCAACCTCTGCGCCAAGCAGATCAATGCTTGACGGCAGGACAAACAGTTTTTCTATTGCTGTTACGGCCAGGGCATCTTTGACACCACAATCACCTGACATCACATCATATAATGATCTGTCGAGCTCTTGCCTAGCGATTCCGAGCCCTGAGGTCGAATTTCCTTGTGAGTCCATATCAACTAGCAGTATCTTTTCTCCAGACAATGCCAGAGAGGCGGCTAGATTAATCGCCGTCGTGGTCTTCCCGACTCCACCCTTCTGGTTAACTATGGCTATTATTTTTCCGGTCATTATATTGTCTCAAACAGCTTGACATGCTACTCTTCTATGGCAATGTTCCACGTGGAACATTGGGTGATTTTAGCCTGCAATGGTTCGTAAAAAGGAAGATCATACATAAGCCAACAGCACTATTTTACAGGATATCAAGAAAAAAGTGGTAATAAAAGTTTTCAGGGCTTACCTGACAAACCAAGCCCCCTGCATGCAACAGTGAAGAGCGAACATCCTGACAAAATATCGCAGGATGATTCTCTGCCTCTTTTTCGCATTTCTGCAAACAGATTTGCATGAATGCGGGGGTATTAATTAGTATTATCTTTTATTATCAATGTGTTATGGTTGGCATGGTCCATGCAATTATATTTGCAAGAACTTAAATGCGGAGGTTTTAAAATGAAAAACACT